>JBKJLF010000189.1:0-5785 GCA_046597185.1 Burkholderiaceae bacterium
GTTACGATAGCCACTCTGATGTCAATATTTAATTCCATTATCACGCACAAAAATTCGATATATTGGATATTACACACACCCAGTGAACAATGCAAGCGCTTTTTCAACACTTTTCAAACACTTTGCCAACACTTTTTCAATCCATCTTTTTTGAGCCACGCCCATGAATGATTTAAGCCCTGTCAAAAGCCCTCCCGAAGTCGGTGCTTGCCTACAAAAACTACGTTTAAGTCGTGGCTTGACGCTGGAGGATTTATCCCGAATGGCGGGTGTTTCGAAGTCAATGTTATCCCAAATCGAACGGGAAAAAGCAAATCCAACGATTGCGATTACATGGCGTCTTGCCAATGCTCTTGGCGTAGAAATAGGTGAATTACTATCTAATGAAGCCAAAGAGGTGGAATTAATCCGCATAATGGAAGCCCATCAAATACCAACTTTACCGGGTACGCATGCAGGTTACAGCCTGCGTATTTTGGGTCCAATGGCGTTGGCCGGGAAGTTTGAATGGTATGAATTAAATCTCGCCAATCCGGGCGAATTAGCCTCGCAAGCGCATGATCCGGGTACCATGGAACATGTGACAGTTTTACAAGGAAGCATTGAAATTGAGGTAGGCAAGACCAGCAAAAAATTAAAAGTCGGCGCGACCGCGCGTTACCTTGCCGACCAAAATCATGTGATTCGGAACACAGGTAAAGGCGAAGCCAAAGTGCTTTTGGTGGTAATTCATCGCTAGAAAAAGCCAATTCAAAGCCGATTTTTTCAGCAAATTCGGCTTTTTTGGCGGCAACAAATAATTCGCAATCGTTGTAAAAAATCGACACTATGACGATAAGCACCTTGTCTTTGCAACTACCTCATACGCGCTTTTGCCCGGAATCAGCAAAAGCGCAGGTCAAATATTACTTGGTGACAACCTTATTGCCGGGTGTCATACCCAAACTTTTTACCAGGAAACCCCACCGATCAGTGGCTTCATCGATGAGTTTGCTCACTGGCTTGCCTGCACCGTGTCCGGCACGGGTTTCAATTCGAATCAATATCGGTGCCGCCGCGCCATGGCCAGCTTGTACCGCCTGCGCCGCTGCTGCAAATTTGAAACTATGCGCAGGCACGACTCTGTCATCGTGATCGGCGGTGATCACCATAGTTGCCGGATAGCATTTTTCCGCCTTTAAATTATGCAAGGGCGAATACGCATACAAAGCCTTAAATTGCTCGGCATCGTCGGCCGAACCATAATCCGAAATCCAGGACCAGCCGATGGTGAATTTATGGAAGCGCAACATATCCAACACACCCACGGCCGGCAGTGCCGCCGCAAACAATTCCGGGCGTTGGGTCATCACGGCCCCCACCAGCAAACCGCCATTGCTACCACCACCGATGGCCAATTTGTTCGATGAAGTCACTTTATTGGCCACCAGCCATTGGGCAGCGCCAATAAAGTCATCAAATACATTTTGCTTTTTTAACTTGGTTCCGGCTTCATGCCAATCTGCGCCATATTCGCCACCGCCGCGCAAATTGGCCACCACATACACGCCACCCATCTCCATCCATGCCAAATTTGGCACCGAAAAAGTTGGCGTCTGAGAAACATCAAAACCACCATAGCCATAGAGATAGGTTGGGTTGTTGCCATCATATTGAATACCTTTTTTGGCCGTCACAAACATCGGCACACGAGTACCGTCTTTACTGTTAAAAAACACTTGGCGGGTTTCATAAGCCGCCGGGTCAAAATCAACCTTGGGACGGCGAAATACCTCGCTCTTTCGAGTGTGGGCGTCATAGCGGTAAATCGTCAACGGGGTGGTAAAGTCGGTGTAGGAATAAAACACTTCGGGATCATGGCTCTTGCCTGCAAACCCTGCGGCAGTACCAATCCCCGGCAATGCCACTCCACCCAATTGCTTGCCCTTCAAATCGTAAATATTGATTTGACTATGCGCATCTTTCATATAGTTAACAATCAATTTGTGATCCACCACATGGGCGCTACGCAGGGTATCGGCGCTTTGGGCCAGCACTTGCTGGATTTTTCCGGTTCGAATGTCAATACTCACGATACGGCCACGGGCGGCATCTTTATCGGTTCGCAGCCAAAAAATCGGGCCTTGACTATCGAGAAACTCATAAACAGCATCATAACCATCCAACAAAGGCGTCACCTTGGCCGCTTTTTTCTGCAAATCAAGGTAATACAGGCGATTCTTGCGCTCGGTGCCCTGGTGGATGGTAATCACCAGGTAACGACCATCATTGGAAACTTGCCCACCAAAGCCCCACTCTTTTTGATCTTTGCGTTCATACACCAAGGTGTCGGCGCTTTGCGGTGTGCCAATTTTATGGTAATACAACTTCTCAAAATAATTCACATCAGCCAGCTTGGTCGCTTCCGTGGGCTCATCGTAGCGCGAGTAATAAAAACCCTGACTATCTTTGGTCCATGCTGCCTTGGAAAATTTTGACCATTTCAAGTGATCGGTCAAATCCTTGGCCGTAGCAATATCGCGCACCTTCCATTCATTCCAGTCCGAGCCAGAAGCGGAAGTGGCATAGGCCAGATACTTGCCATTCGGGCTAATTTCGGTTTCCGCCAACGATACCGTGCCGTCGGAGGACAAGGTGTTGGGATCAAGCAAAAGGCGTGGCACATCACCTAATTGCTTTAAATTATATAAAACTGATTGATTTTGCAAACCATCGTTGCGCGCAAACACGTATTGACCCCCTGCTTTTTTGGGAACATTAAAGCGCTCAAAATTCCAGAGATGGGTCAGGCGTTGTTTGATTGCTGCGCGTTCGGGAATACCCGCCAAAAAACCTTGGGTTAGCTTATTTTGCGCCTCTACCCAGTTGTGGGTATCGGCACTATTTGCGTCTTCCAGCCAGCGATACGGATCACTCACTTTAACACCATGATAATCGTCAATCTGCTCGACTTTTTTACTTGGTGGATAACTCAGTTCAAGTGCATTTTGGCTGCATTGTTGCGCAAAAACGGCAGATTGGAAAAATACGCCAGCCACGATAGCCGTGGCAATAGATCGGGGGATAATGGGTCTCATTGTTCTCATCAAAAAATGGGGGAGTAGATATGCCAGGGCAAATCTGGCAAACCAAGCACACGGGCAGGATCACTGCCGAGCCTGATAATACCTTGTCTACAAATATTTCGCCAGCACGATCTTGCACAACAGATGCCGAACAATTGCCAAATTTGGCGTAAAATAGGTGAGCTTAGTGCCTGATTAGTGCCTGCTTAGTGCCTGCTTAGTGCCTGCTTAGTGCCTGTTTCAAGTTAGCGTGCATTTGCTTATACAGATTGATTCTAAGCAGGATTTGTTGAAACCCGCAAATTATCTTAAAATACAGCACTTTATTGATTATCGCGACATTGCCTCACTTTTTTATAGGACCAATATGACTCACGTTGTCACCGAATCCTGCATTCGCTGCCGCTATACCGATTGCGTCGATGTTTGCCCAGTCGATTGTTTTCGCCAAGGCCCGAATTTTTTGACAATCGACCCCGATGAATGCATCGATTGTGCCGTTTGCGTTGCCGAATGCCCAGTGAACGCCATTTTCGCGGAAGAAGATGTGCCCGCCGATCAAACCCAGTTTATCAAGCTGAATCTGGAATTGGCACGAAAATGGCCGTCGATCACCAAAACCGTGCCGCATTTACCCGATGCCGACGATTGGAAAAGCGTTACCGAGAAATTACAATATTTAGAGCGTTAAGCCATCTTTTTGAAATTTTCGGCAACACCCACACCGCAATTTACCACGCCAGACTGTTCGCTCAGTCTGGCTGGCTTCGCACATCAACAAGGACTCCTGATTCCGTTATGAATACCCACGCCAGCCCTCATTCAACACCCCCTGCCGCCACATCCAAACCATCCGTACAAGCAATTATTGACGCCGATGCGGTCATCATTGGTGCTGGCCCGGTCGGCTTATTTCAGGTGTTTGAATTGGGCCTATTGGAAATCAAAGCCCATGTGATCGATTCGCTGGGTGCCGTGGGCGGCCAATGCGTCGAACTTTATCCCGATAAACCCATTTATGATATTCCGGCAGTACCGATTTGCACCGGACAAGAGCTGACCGATAACCTGCTCAAGCAAATCGAGCCCTTTGGCCCGACCATTCATTTGGGCCAGGAAGTGACCCTGGTTGAAAAGCGCGATGATGGACGCTTTAATCTGGAAACCTCGACCGGTACCCGCTTCATTACCAAAACCATTTTCATCGCCGCTGGCGTCGGTTCATTCCAGCCACGCACCATGAAGCTCGATGGTTTGGAGGCATACGAAGGCTCACAAGTGTTTTATCGGGTCAAAGACCCCAGCCTGTTTGAAGGCAAAAACATTGTAATTTGCGGCGGCGGTGATTCTGCGCTTGACTGGGCTTTAAATTTGGCCGACAAGGCTGAATCGGTAGTGGTTATGCATCGACGCGAAGATTTTCGCGCTGCACCCGCTTCTGTTGCGAAGATGAAAGAAAAGTGCGACAACTATGAAATGCAGTTAATCATTGGCCAAGCCAGTGGCTTTGAAGCGGTCGATGGCAAAATCACCGAACTGAAGGTAACGGGAGCCGATGGTGTCACGCGCCGCCTGCCACTGGATATGCTGCTGGTGTTTTTTGGCCTGTCACCCAAACTCGGGCCGATTGCAGAATGGGGGCTGGATATTGAACGCAAGCAATTAAAAGTCGTCAATACTGAAAAATTTGAAACCAATGTACCCGGCATTTTTGCCGTGGGTGACATTAATACTTATCCGGGCAAGAAAAAATTGATTTTATCCGGCTTTCATGAAGCCGCCCTGGCAGCATTTGGCGCAGCACCGTATATTTTCCCGGATAAGAAAATTCATATGCAGTACACCACCACCTCGCCCAAATTGCACAAAATCCTAGGCGTGGAATCGCCCGTGTTTGACTAAGGAGTTCATTTGAACCACACCCAGTTCAGCCACATCGAATGTGGCCCGATCAACGTAGTGCATGCCACGCCGACGTTGGTTGCGAATTTAGTGGGTGAGTGCCCACTTTGGCACCCACAGCAACAGGTTTTGTATTGGGTCGATATCCCGGGGCGGGTATTGCATCAATTCAATCCAGCCACCAACCGACATCAACAATGGCCTATGCCCACCGAGCCAGCCTGCCTGGCATGGTGTGAAGATGGTTTAATCGTGGCCGGGCGCAATGGTTTTGCCCACTTCAATAACAGCACGGGCGTGCTCACCGACATCGCCAGCGCGCCTTACGACCAAAGCAAAATTCGCTGCAACGATGGTCGTTGCGACGCGGCCGGGCGGTTTTGGGTGGGCACCATTTATGAACCCAGAGACCAGGCCCATGCCGAAATGCTGTGCCTGGAACGTGGTCAATTACGCCAGGTTTGGCACGGCGGCATGACGGTGTCGAATGGTTTGGCTTTTTCGCCCGATCAAACCACCCTATTTCATGCCGACACCACCTCACACCAAATTCGGCGTCGTGATTATGATGTTGCCACTGGCACAGTCGGCCCGGCTCAGTTGCTGCATCAGTTTTCTACGCTCAAAGATCAAAGCTATGCGGGCCGACCAGATGGCGCAGCGGTCGATAGCGAAGGGGCTTATTGGAGTGCCATGTTTGAAGGTGGACGCTTGCATCGGCTCACGCCCGATGGTGAGATATTGCAAGTGATTGAGCTGCCCGTGCGCTGCCCAACCATGCTGGCATTTGGTGGCAGTGATTTGAAAACAATCTATAT
>JBKJLF010000342.1:0-3610 GCA_046597185.1 Burkholderiaceae bacterium
GTCGGGGGGGGTGACAGCGGGGGCAGCAGCGGGTAGCGCGCATGGATGTCGGCCAGCACGCGCAAGGCGTCGATCTGGTAATTGCCATGCACTTTGGCCGCTGCCAGCGCGGCGTGCGCCTGGCTCAGTGCGGCTTGCGGCTGGCCCAACTGCAAGAGCGCACGAGCTTGGCCGCGCAGGGCGCTGAACAGCAAGGCGGCACCGCCGAGTACGTTGGCGCGCTGCTCCAGCAAGACAAAGCTGGCCAGCGCATCGTTGTAGTGTTGCAAATCCAGATCAACATCACCCAGATAGCCCAGCGCAATCGCATAATCGTGGGAGGAGGCAAATGCTGCCATCAGCGTCATCGCTTCGCACAGCAGTTCACGCGCGGCCTCCAGGCGCTGCGCCAGACGCAAGGTTTCGGCGGTTTGCCGTAGCGCCACTCCGATACTGCCGGGCCAGGCACGGGGCCGGGCCAAGTCCAGGCCGCGCTGCATCCATTCCAGCGCGGCGTGGTGGTCGTTGAGCATATTAAAGGCATTACCCAAGTGGATGGCGGCGAAGATGGCACGGCGGCTCTGCCCGGTGGCCAATGCCAGCGTGTAGCAGGTGCCGTCATGCCGGATCGCGGCCACGTGTTCGCTACTGAGGGCTGCGGCAACGGCAAAAAAACCTTCCACCCAGGCTGCAGCAGCCGGGTGCAGATTGGCGCTGGCACGGGCAAAGTGCACACCCCAGTTTTGTTTGGCGCTTGCCACATCGCGCAGTGCCGCCATATTGGCCAGGGTCGCCTCGGCAATCGTGCGCCGCACCGGGTCGTTGTGCGGAGCGGCAATCGCCGCCGCCAGTTCGGCGTCGCGGCGCGTAACATCGCCTTGGCCACCGGCGATAATGCTCTGCAACCAATGGACATCGGCGCATCCGATTGCATCCTGGCAGGCGACAAAGCCGCGCATGGCTTGCGCGGCCAGTGCGGCGCTGTCATCCAACTCGCCCAATAAAAACTTCGCCTCGCCACGAATGAGGCTCAGCCGCGCGGCCATGCCCAACGCTTCCGGATCGGCCAGTCCAGCCAACTCGGCCATGGCGCTGGCGGCGAGGCAATCTTGCGCCTGATCAGCCAGCGCCAGTGCCCGCGCCGTATCGCGCTCACGCAGTTGCCAGGCCAAGGGCAGCAGCGCAGCCAACCGTTGGTGGGCGGGTGCGTCGGCAGCGGCGCTCACGGCGGCCTCCAACCGGGCGAGTGCCTCCCCGGTGCAGGCGAACTCTAACACCAGATTCATGGCGCTGGAACCGAAAGCGCCAATTTTGACAGTTGCTCCATGTCATCTCCTAAAAATAAGCTTACTTAAGCCAATTCAATTGAACTGCGTGAACCACGAATGCCCTCAGATCAGCGCAACGACACCCAACCCAATCT
This sequence comes from Burkholderiaceae bacterium, assembly GCA_046597185.1. Taxonomy (GTDB): domain Bacteria; phylum Pseudomonadota; class Gammaproteobacteria; order Burkholderiales; family Burkholderiaceae_D; genus CAMBDR01. The sequence goes on from JBKJLF010000342.1 coordinate 1,403, forward strand.
GGCAATGATCATTCAAACAAACAACTCGGCTAGGCAAGCCATTTTAGAGGCTTTTTGCGGCCAATGGTGACATTTACTGCGAATTATTACCTCGCCCAAATAAATCACCCGGCCATTCAAGACAGGTGCCTGCCAATGGCAGGCTGGTTTCAGAGCGCGACAGCACGGCCGCTCAAGGTCTGCAACAAGGCATTGGCGCGTGCTCTTTCCTCGCCCGACATGCCGGGCAGATCAGCGCGCAAGGCAGTATTGAGTGCGGCGGCAAGTTGCGCTTGGCCGGCCAGGGTTTGACTGGCCAAGCGGGATTCGATCAGGCTGTACACTTCTTCGCGCACCGTGGGTGCGCTGTGGCTGAGGTATTGCTCCTGCAGCGCGATATTGTAGGGTTGGTGTTGGTTCAGATACCAGATGCGTTGGGAGATGGCGGCGTTGCGCAGTTGCGCATCGGGGTTACTGGCCATCTGCGCCAGGTAGCCGTCTATCTGCGCAGAATAGGTGGCGTCGCTGCGGGTGCCCAGATCGGCAATCAAATCCACGATGCGTGCCTTGGCGTTGGCGGTGGGGGTACTGCTCTCGCGCTGAATCAAACCTTCCAGCAGGCCGACATCTTTGAGCCTGGCATCCTGGATCAACTGGTAAAGCGCTTGGGCCAGTTGCGGCTGATTCGAAGAGAAAAAAGTATCGATGATGAAAGCGCGCGCCAAGGGGTCGCGTTTGAGTTCGTGCAGGTTTTTTTTGATCCGGCTTTTTTCTTCCGAAGAGAGCGTGCCAACACGATAGGCACGCAAGCCTTGTTCAAACTGATTGCGCTTGTGCGCCTCGCCTGATGCGACAAGCGGTGCGGGTGCGGGTAATGGTGCTGCGGGTGCTGCGGGTGCTGCGGGTGCTGCGGGTGCTGCTGGTGCTGCGGTTGCTGCTGACAGGAAGGGCGCAAAGGGCGATTGGGTGCCAAACAAGGGGGAACGGGTGATGCGTGCTGTGGGCCAGGCGGTGCGCTCGGCCGATGTGGCTGTGGCTTCAAGCGCAGCCGCGCGCGTCGGGTCGGCTGGCTCTGGCGCGGCGTCGGAGAAACACCAGACCAGCGCCGGTAATACCGCAGCCAGCGCCAGTGTTTTATAGCTAAGAATACGCAACACCATGACTTGCCCTTTCCAAATAGCTGGCACGTTGTGGCTCTGTGCTCGCAACGCGCTGGCGTTTGCCGACTTATTGCGGTTTGATGAGGATGGAAACCAAGGCGTCCTTGCAGCTTGACGCGCCGCTGCCATTGGTGCAACGCACCCCGGTTGCACCGTCCTGGGTCAGGATGCTGCCAAACAGGAAGCCCGCCTCGTCATTGCCGGCCACGTAGCCAAAGGTTTGCATGCCGTTGGGGGCACCGAACTTATCCTTGGTGACGGTATCGTCGAACGACTGCGACAGCAGCAGCATGTCACCTTTGACACCGTTGACCGATGGAAACAGGCTGTCCAGATCGTTATCACAGCCCTTGTGTGCCCAGCCGCGCACGGGCGCGCTGGTGTTTGCGCCACGCAGGGTGGTAAGAATAATCCAACCCGGATGGCCGGTGGAATCCTGATTCATATTGAAGGACCAGGATGCAGGTTCGCTGGAACTGGCGGTGCGGGTGTACACCACCTGGGCCAGATCACGGCCTTGATATTGGTTCTGGAAGCCCAGGCAGAAATTACCCGACTTATTGGTACAGTCGGCAATGGTCATGCATTGATAGCCGTTATCCTGCTTGAAGCATTCTGCACGGCGGGTCCAACCGTTGAGGGCAAAGGGCAGCAGATCATCGGTGCGGTGCAATACCAGCACCATCAAGTCACCTGGCTGGGTGTTGGTGGGTTTGGCGATGGCCACGTTCTGGCCGTCGCTGTCATACTTGGCGGTGGTGCCTACGTGGCTGATGGCGGCATGGGCAGATACGCTGCCCAACAACAGCAAGGTGGCGGTGGTGATAAATTTGACGATACGACGCATGATAAATTTTCCTTTCGGTTGAATAAATGATGGATAGCTTCTATTGCTGGCGCATTGGCTTGGCCGTAAGCGAGCCTGGCTTAAGCGGGTTTTACAATACGGTTTATATTCCTGCTGTTTCCGGCAGTTGGGCTGCCGATGATTCGTGTCTCCTTACTTTCTTTGTCATATTTTTTGTGACGAATCCATGAATTTATTGTTTTATTATTCATGTTGCGCTCG
>JBKJLF010000420.1:0-4075 GCA_046597185.1 Burkholderiaceae bacterium
TTGCAACGCAAACTAGGTTGCGCCAGTCATTGCTACAAAAGGTATCTGACGAAACCCACCAGATGCAAGGTGTGCGTAATTTTGTCTGGGCCAAGGTGCAAAATAAAGACGTATTTATGCCTCGCCTAGCGCAGGCGTTGGCAAATAGCGGTGAGTGGGATGCCAAGCTAGGCAGTGCGCGTGGCAAAGCCCGCAACGATATTCACTTCATACGGGATGTGATGAATCAAAAACAGATATTCGCCGAGATGAGCAACGCCTTTGCCGCTGCGGGATGGGGTCTAACCGTCGTCGATGTGGAAAAAGTCCAGATCGGTGAAATGGCGCTACCAACCGGCGTAGGGCAATACCCGCTGGATTGCACGCTGGTGTTTTCCATCCAGAAGAAGGCACCCCATGCCGATGCCACACATCGCCCCAACCCACATTCCGGCAGCCGTCGGGAGTAGCGGCAAAATCGCGCCTAAAGCATGTCACTCTCAAACTCCACCACATTGCGGCTCTGACGTGAAAATTCAACGCCCACCAACTGAATCGGCAAGCCATCTGCGCGGTATTTGTCGGCATACCGCTTGTCCTTAAGCTGCTGCAAGGCTTTGCCGTTGGGCAGCATTTCCACCACCTTAAATTCAAATAGAAAAATCCGTTCTGGCATTTTTATCGCCATGTCGATGCGGCCCAAGCTGGTGGCGTCTTCCACCTGTACCTCATAGCCGAGCGCGGCGAAATAGCTGTAGAACACACTGGCGCAATAGCCTTCATCATTGGCAATCGGGTTGTTGATATGCCATTGATGTGGAATGCCTCGGTCCGGCGATCCGGAGAAAAATGATTGAAACAGCTCGCGCAGGGCGTCGGTATCGTTTTCCAGTAATAAATTTTCTAGTTTGAAGCGGTGTTCTTGGCTTTTGGCGGCGTCGGCGGTGTAGACCCACAGCAAGCTACTGTTAAGGCTGGCTTCCACTTCACGGTTGGGGTAGCCCAAGGTGTAGCGCACATTGCCGGACGGGGTTTGGTGGGTGTGGTAAATGGTCAGGTAACCCGCCTGAAACAGCAAAGCTTCGGGCGTAATACTATCCACATCGAAGGTGGAAATTAGTTCGGCACCCGTGCGCAATTTGGCCAGCGTGGGCGTGAAAAAGCCGCTTTTCGCCATCAGCTTGATCAAAAAACTGGGCGTGCCCGTGGAAAACCACCACGGATGAAATTCGCGCTTTGAAAACAGTAGCAGCAAGTCATACGGGTTATACACCGATTCACCACGCCAGTTATACCCGTTGTACCAAAGCCGGATTTTGTCCCGATCCAGGCCCGCCAGTTCCGGCGAAAAAATGGTGTCCACGTCGTTGGCGGTGTAGCCGCAAATGCTGAACCAAACCGGATCAAGGGTAATGTCATTCAAATTGTTCAAGCCAGAAAACAAATTGACCTTGGAAAATTTGCATGGCTATCAGTATAACTCAAGCACACAAAATAATCGGCTCCAAGGCTTCACCCTGCGGCAAAATCCGCCCAATCACCTCCGCCTGCGCATACCCGCGCTCACGCAATGCGGCGATGCAGCCTTGGGCCTGTTCTGCCGGCACGCTGGCCAGCAACCCACCCGCTGTTTGCGGGTCAAAAATCAGCGGGTAGCGCGGGTGCTGCGCCAGCGCAGCCTGATTGCGCAGCGCACTGTGCATCCGCACATTGGAGGTGTGCAAGGAGCTAAAGATGCCCGCCGCCATCGCTTCCTGCGCGCCAGCCAGTATCGGAAGGGCGCTTAAATTGATTTCGGCATCCACCTTCGAGGGGCGCGTCATTTCCAGCAAATGGCCAAGCAAACCAAAGCCGGTCAGGTCGGTACAGGCGGTGACGCCAAATTCACGCAAAATTTGCGCGCCACGCCGGTTTGAAATCTGGATCGATGTCAGGGCCGCTTCAATCCAACGCCCTTTGGCGGCCAGACGGGTATGGGCCGCAAACAAGGCACCGGTACCGATCGGTTTGGTGAGGATTAAAACATTGCCGGGGCGCATCCCGCTTTTGCGTAAAATGCGGGCCGGGTCGTCGTCAATCAAACCGTTAATGGCAAACCCCAGCGCCAATTCCTTGCCTTCCGCTGTGTGCCCACCCACCAGCGCGCAATTGGCTTCGTTTAATACTTCCAGCGCACCAGTCATCATTTGAAATAATAAATCTTCCAACTTGCTGTCCAGCCCGGTGGGTACGGTGGCAATGGCAGTGGCAGATTGCGCCTCGGCCCCCATGGCCCAAATGTCGCCCAGGGCATGGTTGGCGGCAACCCGGCCAAACAGATACGGGTCTTCCAGAAAGGTGCGGAAAAAGTCTACCGTATGCACCATGGCCTTGCCTGCGGGCACGCGCACCACGGCACCATCGTCCGGGTCGGCCAAACCAATGACCACATCATCGCGCTGTACCGGCTTGAGCTGGCTTAAGGCGCGTGAGAGCACATTCGCACCCACTTTGGCGGCACAACCGCCGCAACGCATGCTCAGTGCCGAGAGTACTTGCGCCGCTTCTTCGGTATTGAGTTGCACTGCGCCAGCCGGAGCCGCGATATCTTCCTGCATCGGCGTAAGTTCGGTAAATTTACGCATAAAGCGCTGGTCAATCCAGTCTTTCCAGCGCCATACCAGGCTGCCTGCAAAGCCGAGCCAGCCACGCGATGCCACGGCGTACTTGTCGCCCGTGCTAATGAGTGCCAACCAGTGCCGCTGCGGGTGGTAGGGGGTGAGTGGTTTGCTGACGACACTCAGACGCAGATTTTCGGTTAAGGGCGGGCCTTGGCGCACCGCAAATACGCCCGCTTTTTCAAGTGGGTAATTGATCATGTTGGCAATATCGCCTGCGGCAAATATATTTGGATCGTTCACGCACTGCAAGTAGTCGTTGACTTGAATAAAACCTTCAGGGTCGAGCGTGAGGCCGGTATCTTGCAACCAGGCAGCACCCCCTGCGCGGGTAACCCAGACGATTTCATCGGCATCAATCAACTTGCCATCGCTGGTTTGTAAGCGCCCCGGCAATACCTGGTTGACGCCGGCATTGCGATGAACCTGTACCTGGCGTTGGGCCAGTACCTTATCAAAACGCCGCCGCACGCCGGCGTTGTGGGTAGGCAAAATATGGCTGTTACTGGTGAACAGGTGAAACACCAGTTCATCCGGGTTACGCCCCAGCAAGCGCAGTTCATTACGCAAGCGAAATTGCATCGCCAGTAATAACTCGACCCCACCCGCGCCCGCCCCCACCACCGCGACCGTGGTGGTGCCGGGATGGCGTTGGATACGTTCCAGCAAGGCTAACCAGCGCTGGTTGAAGCGCGTAATCGGTTTAACTGCAATCGCGTGATCGCGGGCACCCGGCACGCCCTGCAATTGCGGAGTCGAACCAATATTGATCGATAACACATCGTAGGGAACCGGCGGATGTTTGCGGCACAGTACTTTGCGTGCAGTGCGATCCAGTCCGACCACTTCATCGTGGTAAAGCCGTGCGCCAGCAAATGCGGCCAGACGGCTTAAATCGATATGTACCTGGTCGTAATCATAGTGGCCCGCCACATAACCTGGCAACATGCCGGAGTAGGGGGTATGCATATCGGTACAAATCAGAGTCAGGCGCACGCCGGGTATTGGGTGCATGCCAAAACTTTTTAACACGCCAACGTGGCTGTGGCCACCTCCGACCAAAACGATGTCTCGGAGAATGGCTGAATCAGGTGTTTGCATAATCGGGTTTGCTCTCGTGGTTGCTTGCGTGGTTGCTTGTGTGCTTATTGGGCAGACGGGGTTGATTCGGTGCTATCGAGGGCAATTTTATCCAGTTTCCATTATTCGGATAAACCCACTTGCTCAAATTCTGCCGCATGCGATTCAAAGCGGGTCAGCACTTCATCCACCTCGGATAAATGGCGCTGGGTAACGGCTTGCAATTTGGATACCAGGTCGGAGACATCGTCATCGGTTAAACGGTAATAAATAAAATTGCCATCTTTGCGGATGGCGTGAAATATTTTGCAGCGATTGCCCCAACATGCTGGCCAAGGCTGCGACATTGTATTCTTTTT
>JBKJLF010000671.1:0-4405 GCA_046597185.1 Burkholderiaceae bacterium
CCCGCTTAGTGGCGGAAGGCGTGCGGGAAAACAAGTTGGAGCCACTGGCGAGTAATATGAAGTAAAACCGATCAGTAAGGGGCATAGCGGGTGGCGGGATGGCGATGAGCTATTCCCGCCATTGTTGCTTATGGAGTTGTTTTCATCGCATAAATGTATTTTTTTAGCAATTGATTGATTGTGTTGCCTTTTTTCTTGGCTTTTTCGTCTAAAAAGCTAAGTATTTCTGGTTCCAGCCGCACTGGGGGAATCAGGTGCAAGTTTGGGCGGAAGAATTTGCCACGCACGGCCTTGCTGAAATCATATGTCCTGCGCACGGCTGCTGCGCGTGCATGGGCGAGAGCCAATAGCGTTTGATTGGCCTAGCGAACAAGCAGCCCAACTCAATTGCGCCGCCACTGTTGTCATAATCCTGCGCGGCCATGAACAGGTCTACAATAGCGGTAAAATTAATCGCACTTCAATGGATTGTTGCCCAAAACATGAACACCCAAAAAGACAGCGCCACGCCGCCAGCCGCCACCTTGCCCAGTAACGCGGATTATAAACACTGGCTAGGTCAAGTGAAAGCCAAATTTCATGGCGTGCAACTGAAAGCCGCCGTTGCGGTGAATTCGGCATTGCTTCAATTTTATTGAGAATTGGGCAAGGAAATTGGCGAGCAGCAGGCGCGTTATGCGTGGGGCGAGGGTTTTTTACACCAACTCAGCGGTGACTTAAAGCAAGATTTTCCTGATATGAAGGGATTTTCACGACGTAACTTGGAACAGATTCGGCAGTGGGTCATTTACTGGCATAACCAGCTAACGCTAGGGCAACAGCCCACTATTCCAATTGCGCTACAGGCTGTAGCGCAATTACAAAGCATCCCTTGGGGCCACAATCTGATCATCATCAGCAAGTGCAAACAGCATCAAGAAGCATTGTACTACGTCCAAAACACCCTCACGCATGGCTGGAGCCGTAGCGTGCTGACGCATCAAATCGAAAGTGGTTTATGGCAGCGTGAAGGCAAAGCGGTCAGCAATTTTGCGCAGACCTTGCCTGCGGCACAGTCTGATCTGGCCCGGCAAACCCTGAAAGACCCGTATATTTTTGATTTTCTATCACTCACCAAAGAACACACCGAACGCGAGCTTGAACTGGACTTGATCGAACACATCACCCACTTTTTGCTTGAATTAGGTGCAGGGTTTGCCTATATCGGTCGGCAAGTGCCGCTGCAAGTGGGGGAACGGGAATTTTTTATTGATCTGCTGCTGTGCAAAGCCAAAGACAAACTGGTGGCTGAATATACGTTGAGCGATATCCACAAACCAATGGGAATTGCCACCTACGCTATTACCCACACCCTGCCAGCGGCATTGCAGGCAAATTTGCCGAGTGTTGAGGCGCTGGTATCCGAATTGGGTGCCGTTGAATGGGTAGTGGATACTTGAATGCGTTGCGCCCGGCTTCAAGTTTTTCCTATATCTTTTTGCTCATGAAATTCGCGCCCCTCGGCCATAAAATCGGCACTGAACATGGCAAACACGTCTCCTATCCCGGTGAGGGTTTTGACTTTCTTTGCTGAATTTCTCGAAACGTCGGGATTGTTTGACCGCTGGGTTAATCAAAGCCCGCTGCGTTATAGCAGCCCGAATGCCCCTGCCGTGCGCGATGTGCTTGGGACTTGGATGCTATCGATACTGGACGGGCAGCGCCGTTACGCTCACATTGCAGGTTTCCGTGGTGATGCGGTTGCGCCACAGATATGAGGAATTAACCGGATCGTCGGCGATGAAAGCCTGCGCCGTGGACTGACGCAATCTTGCCCACTGGTTTGCCCGAGGCCCGTTCCAGCGCAGCCCATAAATCGGCACTGGTGGTATTGCTGTATTGATGGCGGCGCATATACTCCGCAATGCCGCGCCGGAACACATCTTCACCAATATACGATTCCAACATGCCCAGCACCGCACTGGCCTTATTGTAGGTGATGCTGTCAAATGCGGCGGCGGCTTGTTCTTCGTTGAGAATTGTTTGTTGAATGGCGTGACTGCTATGGTGCGCATCGAGATGCATGGTATGGTCATGGTTGAGCAGATCGTCAAGCGTACTGTCCCATTCAGGATGGAGTTTGGCAGTGGCTTTGGCTTGCATCCACGAGGCAAAACCTTCATTGAGCCAAAGATTGTCCCACCATGCGTTGGTGACCAAATTGCCAAACCATTGATGCGCCAAATTGGGCTGTAAATCGGGCTTTAAATGGACGGCATAATGCATCGGCAATACATCTTTGGGTAATTTGCCCGGTGTTTTGAGAAACGAATACGGTGCTTCGGCCAAGGCCTCTTTGGCGACCAGGGAGCCGACAAGGATGGGCACCGAGGAGAAAGAAACGCGCAAAGCAGCGCAGCAAGCGGCGGAGAAAGAGGTGGAGAGCGTGGTCAGGTTCATTGTCGAATTATGCAACAAAATAAAGTACTGAAAAATAATGGCAAGCACTGCCACCCAAAACAAAGAGATGCCACACCCCATGGCCATGTTTGACCTTGTGGTCGGTGGCATAAAAGAAAATGCCCAGCGTGTACAACAACCCCCCCCCCGCCAGCAAACCAAAACCGCCCCAACCCAGGGCCTGCCACAGCGGTTTGATGGCGACCAGGGCCAGCCAACCCATGGCCACATAAATCACCAATGACAAGTTGCGCGCCCCCTTGGCAAACCAAATCTCTTGCACAATCCCGATCACCGCCAAGCCCCATGCCACACCAAATAAAGCCCAACCCCAGCCAGAGCGCAAGGTGACCAAAGTGAAGGGCGTATAACTGCCTGCAATCAACAGGTAAATGGCGCAATGATCCCATTTTTGCAGAATCATTTTGGCTTCGCCACGGCTGCTGTGATACAGCGTGGAGCAAATGTAGAGCAGCGATAACATCGCCCCATACACGCTAAAACTGACAATCCGCCAAGGGTCGCCCAGGCGGCTGGCGACGACCACCAATACCACCGTACCAACTACCGCCAATAGCGCGCCCACCAGATGGCTGATGCTATTAAACTTTTCTCCGTGATACATAGTTATCCGATACTTAAAATGGTAAAAACTTAAGATTGCATGCCCGTTCGATGAACCACAGCAGTGCGACAATACTGATCAGTATCGAACCACCCAGCAGCACCACGCGCCGATAAAACCACGAGTGGCGCAGGGTAAACGCGAGTGGTAAAAATACCGCCACAATGGCCAGTTGCCCGGTTTCCACCCCCAAATTAAAGCCGACCAAAGCCAGTGCCAGGGTTTGCTGCGGCAAGCCCAAATCGCTCAGGGCACTGGCAAAACCAAAGCCGTGAATCAAGCCAAATACAAACGCCATCATCCAACGCCGTTCGCGAAACAGCGGGTGAATATTGTTCAATGCAGCAATCACCACCGAGGCGGCAATGGTGGATTCAACCCAGCGCGAAGGCAGGCTAATCACGCCTAGCGTTGCCAGCGTCAGGGTGATCGAGTGCGCCACGGTGAATGCGGTAACAATTTTCAGTACCGACCAAAAAGCCGGTTTGAAGGCGCTGACCGCTTGCCAAACTTTTTCTTCGCGTACCACCACCGCAGGTAATAATAAGGCCAGCAAAAACAAAATATGATCAAAACCGATCCAGATATGCCATACGCCTTCGCGGCCATATTCAAAAAACTGGTTCAATTTACTGGGGCTTTGCAAATTGAAGCTTTGGCGTGCTTTTTCCGGGCTAAAAATGCCGGCGCTATTGCTGTCGCCATATTCCAGTCTTAACAAACCCTTATGCTGCGGGTCAATATCAAAAAACAAACCATACTGGACTTGTAAGCTGTCAAGCTGGTTTTGGCAGAGGGCTTCAAAGCGCATCACGGCATACGCGCCGTCGGTGTGATCATCGACCAAATGCTGTTTTACTTCAATCGGACAAGCTTGGTCGGCACTGGCAATTTTCAAGCGCGACATTGCATAGGCCACAATGTCCGGGTGCTTGGAGCGCAATTCGCCCCAGGTGATTTCGGCGTTGCCATCTACATCCAGGCCAATCGCAAAATCGAGATCGCGCAAGGCAATATCCCATTGGCCCTGAACCCGCTGGCCCTCGACTTTCAGGGTTAAATAGCTATCACTCGGTTTGTGGGCTTGTGCGCTGTAACAAAATAAGGCGCAAAAGCATAGCAATAAATACTGACGCAGATGAGGCAGAAAAATGGCGCGAGGAATCATCTTAATGAGCATCTTAGTAAGATGCTTATTAAGATACCTACTAAGATGCTTACTAAGATGCTCATTAAGATGATTCCTCGCGCCATTTTTCTGCCTCATCTGCGTGAGTATTTATTGCTATGCTTTTGCGCCTTATTTTGTTACAGCGCACAAGCCCACAAACCGAGTGATAG
>JBKJLF010000769.1:0-7978 GCA_046597185.1 Burkholderiaceae bacterium
GAAAAACATCAACACAAAACACCCCACCACCCAATTTAAGAATTGAGCAAAGCGCGCCCGGCTGGCGAAGCCGGATCAGGCGCAAATGAATCGATCACCGCCACGCCATAATCGGTATCGACGTTATCAATCCGAAAGCGCACCTTGGCCGAACCGCCCATGCAGGCCACCACCGTTTCTATGCTGTTGCCATGGTCAACTTCTTTCTCTGACCAATCATAAAAATAATCGGCCTTGGATGCCCCATACGCCTTGGCCAAGGCTTACGCGCCCAGGATGATGGCGCGGTCTATCGAGGTGGACGCCGCCACCGTTGTTTCGGTATAGGGTTAGGTGCTATCACCCGGATTAAAGTGAATCGCATAACGACTTAACCGCTTGATCAACATGCCGTTCCACATAATGGTTTCATAGGTATCAAACAAGGGATGCTTGCTGCCGCCCGTAGCGGTTTTGCGCTCAAACGCATATTTAACGGCTTCATTCCACTGCGTTTGCCCGGTACGGCTCTTCAGGTACAACCATTGGCGTTCGGTCACGAACATGGCCCACATCGGCACGTTCCAGGTGGCGTCGTCACCCTTGATTTTGATGGGCGCAAGCGGCACCGACGATTCGCGCAGCGAGGAAACGATGCGGTCAATGCCTTGCAAGGTGAGCGCGGCGTTGCTGCAATATCCCTTGGCGACGTGGCGTCGTTGGCGTTAAAAATAAACTACCCAATCGATGGAATATTGCACGCCACGCGCCCAAGGTGGAACAAACTCTACACCAAACGAATCGCCAATCCAATCGCTCCTTCGTTTGACGAAAGGCTTGCAAGCGCCAAACAAAATGCTGGCGACTGATCATTAAAACAAGTGCATTCCCCCGTCCGCCAATCATAATCCCGCCTGAAAGCAATCAAGGGTGCAGGATCAGGCGGGCAACCCCTGCACCAAACAACATTTTCCCACTCTTTTTACTGCGCCAACACTGATTCACAACGCAATTTTGACCACCGCCCCCGCGCTTGGCGTAAAATACGTGCTACGAACCTATCCCAAGCACCTCACAACCATCCTGTTATCACCATCCATGACCGCCGAATCCCGCGCCAGCAGCATCGTCAACAGCCCTGCTTTTGAAAAAAATACGCCCATGATGCAGCAGTATCTCCGCATCAAGCAGAATTTCCCCACCACACTGGTGTTTTACCGCATGGGTGATTTTTATGAAGTTTTTTTTGAAGACGCCGAAAAATCCTCACGTCTACTGGGCATTACCTTAACCCAGCGCGGTGCCAGCAATGGCATCCCGATCAAAATGGCGGGCGTGCCGTTTCATTCGCTCGATGGCTATCTGGCCAAACTGGTGAAACTGGGTGAATCCGTCGCCATTTGCGAACAAATTGGCGACCCCGCTACCAGCAAAGGCCCGGTTGAGCGCAAAGTGGTGCGCGTGGTCACCCCCGGCACCCTCACCGATTCCGATCTCTTACCCGAAAAGTCCGACCGCCCCTTGCTCGCGCTGTGCGTCGTGCCGCAAAAAAAGCAAACCCTGCTCGGCCTTGCTTGGCTGTCCCTGGCCAGCGGCAGCTTGCGCCTGATGGAACTGGCGGTCGATAGCAAAAATCTGGAAACCCGCCTGCAACAGGAACTGGAACGTATCGCCCCGGCTGAAATTTTACGCGCCGACAGCCAAATCGTCACCAGCCCCGAGCGCAGCATTATGCAAAGCGTGCCGGACTGGCATTTTGATATTGATGCCGGTAAAACTGCCTTGCAAGAGCAACTCGGTGTCGCCTCCTTGGCTGGCTTTGCCGCCGAAGCACTCAGCGCCGCCTGCGGTGCCGCCGGTGCCCTGCTGCGCTATGCCCAATCAACCCAGGGCAAGGGTTTACAACATGTGCGCGGCTTGCAGGTGGAAACCGAACAAGCTTTTATCGGCATCGATGGTGCCACCCGGCGCAATCTGGAACTGACCGAAACCTTGCGCGGGCAAGAATCGCCGACCCTGTTTTCTTTGCTTGACCACTGCCGCACCGCCATGGGTTCGCGTATGCTGCGCCACTGGCTGCATCACGCGCACCGTGCGCAAAGCGTGGCACAGGCGCGCCACCGCGCTATCGATACGCTGTTGTGCGCCGATGATGCCTGCGCCAGCTTTGCCGCCAGCTTAAGCCAGATTGCCGACCTGGAGCGCATCAGCACCCGCATTGCGCTCTTGTCCGCCCGCCCGCGTGACCTGGCCAGCATGCGCGCAGGCTTGCAGCAACTTCCCGCCCTGCAAGAAGAATTGGCGCGCTGCACCTTGGCCGATAGCCAGCTGTTGCAAACGCTACAGCAAGAACTGACCCCGCCCGCAGGCTGCCAGGATTTATTGCAACGCGCCATCATGGCCGAACCCGCAGCCCTGGTGCGCGAGGGCGGCGTGATCGCCCAAGGTTATGATACCGAACTGGACGAATTGCGCGGCCTCTCGGAAAACGCCGGGCAATATCTGCTCGACCTGGAAACCCGCGAGCGCGCCCGCACCGGCATCGCCAATTTGCGGGTGGAATACAATAAAGTGCATGGCTTTTATATCGAAGTCACGCACGGCCAAACCGATAAAGTGCCGGACGACTATCGCCGCCGCCAAACCCTGAAAAACGCCGAACGCTATATCACGCCCGAACTCAAAGCCTTTGAAGATAAAGCCCTGTCCGCGCAAGACCGCGCGCTGGCGCGCGAAAAAATGCTGTACGACGCCTTATTGCTGGCACTGGCCCCGTTTATCGGGCAATTGCAAATTGTGGCACAGGCGATTGCGCAACTCGATACCCTGGTCGCGCTGGCCAACCATGCCCAGCGCAACCAGTGGGTGGAGCCGAAATTGGTGGATTATTGCGCTCTCGAAATCGAACAAGGGCGACATCCGGTGGTGGAAAAGCAAATCGAACGCTTTATCGCCAACGATTGTCACCTGGGCAGTGAACGCAAATTGCTCCTCATTACCGGCCCCAATATGGGCGGTAAATCCACCTTCATGCGCCAAGTCGCCTTAATCACTTTGCTGGCCTATATCGGCAGCTACGTACCCGCGCAACGCGCTTGCATCGGCCCAATCGACCGCATCTTTACCCGCATCGGGGCGGCGGATGATTTGGCCGGTGGGCGCTCGACGTTTATGGTGGAAATGACGGAATCGGCCGCGATTTTAAACGGTGCCAGCGCCCAATCGCTGGTATTGATGGATGAAGTCGGGCGCGGCACGTCCACCTTCGACGGCCTCGCGCTGGCCTGGGCGATTGCGCGCCACCTGATCGATGTGACCCAAAGCTTTACCCTGTTTGCCACCCATTATTTTGAACTCACGCAATTGCCCGAGAGCCACCCAAGCGCCGCCAATGTGCATTTATCGGCGGTGGAACATAAAGATAACATCGTCTTTTTGCATGCCGTGCAAGACGGCCCGGCTTCGCAAAGCTATGGCTTGCAAGTGGCGCAATTGGCGGGCGTGCCGAATAACGTGATTCGCGCCGCACGCAAACATTTGGCCACGCTCGAAGCGCAAGCCCTGCATAGTACGCCGCAACTGGATTTGTTTGCCAGCCCCGCGCCAGACTACAGCGCGAGCTACAATGCTGACCACAACGCCGATGAGCATGCCAGCCACATCTCAGCCCCCGACCCGCGCCTGTCAGCATGGCAAGAAACCATGGACGCTCTCGATGCGATTGACCCGGACGCGCTCAGCCCGCGCGAAGCCCTGGCACAACTCTACCAACTCAAACAATTGGCCCTGGCCGCATCCAAGCCCAAATAAGCCCATGAAACTGCCTACCCGTTTATTTGCGATCAGCGCCAGCCTGGCTTTGGCTTGGGCGGCCAGCATGGCCACAGCCGCACCCCTGCACTTTGGCGTGCTCAGCCACGCCCAGGACTTGAGCGCCGAATTGGCAGAGCATCATAACGACAATCTCGCCTTTATTATTGTGGGCGGCCTGAAAACCAAGCGTGAAGCGTGTGATCAAGACTTGTATCTGCAACGCAAAAACGCGCTCGATACCAGCGAACATAGCGTGATTAGCTCGCTCGCTGCCAGTGACTGGGCCTTTTGCCCCGATTCAAGTTCGCTCAATCAATTGCGCGAACTGTTGTTTGACACTGATTTTTCACTCGGTGCCAGTAAATTACCATTGACCCGTTTATCGGCCAATCGCAAATTTAATCGCTACACAGAAAATGCGCGCTGGGAACTGGACGGCATCCTGTTTGCCACCCTCCACCTGCCCGCCAATAATAACCACTACCTGCCGGAGGCGGGGCGCAATGGTGAATTCGAAGATCGCCTGGTCGCCAACCGCACTTGGTTGCAACGCCTGTTCACCCTGGCGCAACAAAAAAAGCTACGCCATATCGTCTTGTTTAGTGATGGCAATCTATGGCAGGTACACGGCAAACCCAAGCGCGATGGCTTTGTCGAAGTGCGCAATCAAATTACCCAATTGAGCGGTAAATTGGTTGGCAAATTATTGTTGGTTGATCAATTTCCAGAGCAAAGCGCCAACACCATACAATGGCGCGGCAACATCGGCCATATCAGCTTGTCGCCGGGTTGGCACGAGTTTCGGGCCAATTCCAATCAGGCCGCGCCATTTGCGCTCAAAAAAAATAAGACGGCAAACCCATAAGCAATATAAGCCATGCCCAAGTTTGCTGCCTTATTGATATTTGTTCAGATTAATGTAGTGGATGGCTGCGATATTCGTCGCCGCCTTCTTCATCTTCGTCTTCATCGTCATAATCATGGCCGTGTGGGCCGTGTACATGCTCATGTTCGATTTCTTCTTCCGTCGCAGCACGCACTTCGGTGACATTCAGAGCAAAACGTAGCGCATGACCTGCCAAAGGATGATTGCCGTCAAGCACCACTTTGTCGTCAGCGATATCGGTGACGGTAAAAATCATGGCGTCGTCTTCATCGTCGCTGCCATCAGGCATACCTTCAAATTGCATACCGACTTCAAGCGGTGTGGGCAGGCGGTTACGCGGCTCCACTTTCACCAGGCTCGAATCATATTCGCCAAAAGCATCTTCAGGTTCGACTTGAATTTCAATCGAATAACCCGCTTCTTTGCCTTCCAGCGCTTCTTCAATTTTTGGCAAAGTGTTTTCATAGCCACCGTGCAAATAAACCATAGGCTCGCGGCCATCTTCGATCAGCACACCTTGAGCATCGGAGAGTTTGTATTGCACCGTTACTACCGTGTTTTTGGCAATCTTCATATTACTTCCTTTCATTAAATTCGCCCCCATTATACCTGCCACAAGTGGCGACACCCAACCCCGCCGTGAAATTTTCAACAATAAGCCCTGTAATGCAGGTACATCATGAAAAAGCTGACGTTCTAATACCACCGATAGCCGCCCGATTGGTTATAATGTGGACATGAAAAAACCCGACCTCCCCTTGCTTGGTGGCATTAGCGTCACCGAATTCCTGAATGATTATTGGCATAAGAAGCCGCTATTAATCCGTCAGGCCATTCCCGGCATGCGCGCCATTTTGAGCCGCGCCACCCTGTTTAAACTGGCCAGCCAGGATTTGGTGGAAAGCCGCTTACTGGTACACGATCTCGCTGCACAAACACCGGGATCCGCTTCATGGCAGATGCAAAACGGCCCGTTTCAGCTCGCCACGACCGACAGCAAGCCCAACCCTGCACTGTCCGCCCTGCCCACCCTGCCCCCACTTAGCCAAAAAGCCTGGACCCTGTTGGTGCAAGGTGTGAATTTGCACAACGACGAGGCCGACGCGCTGTTGCGCCAATTTCGTTTTTTACCCGATGCACGGCTGGATGATTTAATGATCAGCTATGCCACCGAGGGTGGCGGGGTTGGCCCGCATTTTGATTCATATGACGTATTTTTGCTACAGGCACACGGCCAACGGCGCTGGCGCATCGGCGCGCAAAAAGATTTATCGCTGCTGCCAGACATGCCTTTAAAAATCCTGGCCGACTTCCGCCCGGATCAAGAATTTGTGGTTGAACCGGGTGACATGCTCTACCTGCCACCCCATTATGCGCATGATGGCGTGGCCTTGGGCGAGTGCATGACGTATTCCATCGGCTTTCGCGCCCCCTCCTACCAGGAATTGGGCGAAGCGTTTTTACAGTTTATGGCAGATTCCATCGATTTACCCGGCCGCTATGCCGATCCCGACCTGAGCGTGTCCAACCATCCGGCAGAAATCAGTAGCGACATGCTGCAAAAAATCAGTGCCGAACTAAATAAAGTGCAATTTGATGAAGATGATATCCTGACATTTTTGGGCTCCTATCTATCCGAACCCAAAGCCTTGGTCAGTTTTACCCCGCCCGGCAAGGTGATGAGTCCAAGTCAATTTGCCAAAGCGGCAGCCGAGCGCGGCGTACAGTTATCACGCAAAACCAGCATGTTGTACCATCGAAGCGATGTATTTATCAATGGCGAAGCCCTGACCATGCGCCGTGCCGACAAACCCGCATTAAGCCTTCTTGCCAATGGTCGCGCTCTCACGGGCCAACAAGTGGCTGGCGCGAGCGAAGATGTGGCACAGGCACTGTACACCTGGTATCAGGATGGTTGGTTAAGCCTCACTTGAACAGGAGAGAGTTATGTCAAGTACCGAGCAACAATGGCAAAGCTTAATGCAACAAGCACCAACCGTCCAAGAGGCCGGCCAAGCTGTGCACCAGGAAACGCCAGTCAGCCAAACGCTATTTACCTTACCCAGTGAATTTGTACGCCTGCTGAATCAGTGCATCGGTCTTGCGCAGCATCAAATCCAATTATTTGACCCCGACTTCACTCGCTGGGGTTTGGAGCATGCCGATATTTTTCAGGCTTTGCGTCATTTTTTGCTACTCGACAGAAAGAATCGCTTGCACCTGGCCATGCATCACACCCATTATCTGACCAATGAATGCCCGCACTTCATGCCATTTTTTACCGATTTCAACCACGCTATTGAATGCCGCATCACGCCACGCAATTTACGCCAAATCACCGATTCATTTTGCATCGCCGATGAAATCCACATTGTGCGGCGCTACCATTGCGATCATTTTCGTGGGGAAGCAGTATTTCATTCGAGTGAAGCCACACAAATTAGCAGCAAGCGCTTTGCCGAAATTTGGGTCGCGTCCGATATCGGCATTCATGCCAGTCGCCTCGGTTTGTAGATAAACAGGGATGAATGATTCACTTTAATCAGCACGCCATCAGGTAGCATGCCACATTGTTAGAAACATTTTTCTAAATTTTCCCCCGATTTGTGATATGATTCTGCCTTCCATGCTGGAGTAGCGGTGCTGATGCTTGTTTTAGTAACCGAAACTGAAACACTCAACAGCACGGGCTTTTATGTAACAACGCATACGCATCCTGGCAATTCGATGCGCAGCTAAGCATTAGTTGTTTTACAACAACAAAATACGTTGTAAATTAACAAATTGATTGGCCAGTTGTCCATTGGACTTCTGCAATGCACAATTTTTTGCTATACTTATCGGTTAGGAAGTTTGAGCTGTCTGGCAAGCACCGTTTTGGTACGAAAAGCCTTCGAAGACATCCTAGAGCGATAATTACCGGTAATTATTCATCGCAATTGCTTTACAACTTTTTTGAATTATTTAAGGAAAACCCCATGAAAAAATCCCTGTTGATCGTTTCCCTGTTGGCAGTAGCTTTGGTTGGCTGCGGTAGCAAAGGCCCTGATTCGGCTTCCGCTTCTGCTTCGATGGAGGCTTCAGCGCCAATGTCAGCACCTGCTGCATCGGCTGAAGCTTCGGCTCCAGCAGCTCCCGCTCCAGCAGCTTCCGCAGAAGCTTCGGCTCCAGCAGCTTCGGCTCCAGCAGCTTCGGCTTCTGCCTCGATGGAAGCTTCGGCACCAGCAGCTTCGGCACCAGCAGCTTCGGCTTCAAAGTAATATTTTTGTTTTCCAAAAAAAGCCAACCGCGAGGTTGGCT
>JBKJLF010000153.1:0-2641 GCA_046597185.1 Burkholderiaceae bacterium
TTTCTACTTGTTATACCGCAAGATCAGCGCCGAACGCCGCCCGTCATCATTGGAAAAGTGGGCCAAGCCCCGTTGCCCGGGGCCATCCGCACGCCCCATCACTTGCGACATCCAGGCCAAAACCAAGGGACCACTGGCCGCACCCACTTCACCCACAAACTGCGATACGATTTGATGCGAAAAGCTGGCCACCCGTTGTTCCAGCGCACGTGCCAACATCAAACCGATTTCGTTAAAGTACCAAGTCTCGCCAGAGGCACCGCTTGCATGAAAATTCAAATCCGACACCTGACAATTCGCATCCTGTGCTGCTCGCCTTACTGCAGCGGTTAGGCCAACGCCCCGATTTGGCTCCTCACCGCCAATCAATGCACTTTCCTGCGCATCGCCAATTCCCGCTATAAGCAAGCCAGTTTGGCCAGGCTGTGCCAAACAAACTATGACCGCAGCACCCGCTTCGCCGGGAATAAAACCGTCGCTATTGGCGGTGCTTGCCAAGCGCTCCTGCTCCAGCATAGCTTCCACACTGCCAGCATCAAGCCAGGTATCAACACCAGCAACAATAATATAAGTCGGTGCCTGTGAAGCGTGCAATAATGCATGCGCCATCGTTAGTGCCGCACCAATTCCGGCCTTACCAAGTGGTAAAACTCTGGAAGCGGCATGAAAATGCTCGCCCCTAACAATATCGGCCATCATACGCTGCGCCCAATGCTGATAGGGGCCTTCCCGCCCAGACTCCGCAGTCAATAATAGAATCGCGGTATCGGCATTGTTATTTGCAGCAGGCAATTTTTTGCTGCATTCATTCAATATGGCATCAAACATCAGGCGCTGGCGCGCCTCTCCCCATACCTCAACGTCATATAAACTGGCACCGACCAACGGCATGCCGCTTTCATCTATAAATTCCGTTTCACGAAAGTGATTCATTCGTGCACGCAACGCAGGCACCGCAGCAGCGGCATGGTGGCCAATGGCACAACAAATGCCGTGCGCGAAAACAAATAGCGGCGGCATCATGTACGTAACTCCCAATGCTGGCGTTCATTACAATCAGCGCAATTGGCATGCAAACCCAGTCGCTTACTTTCCCACCATGCCGGGTTGATGGGGCCTATCGCCACCGTATCAAATTCTTGAATGCGGCGGCGAATTGGTATACTTGCACGCCAAATGGCACTAAAGCGTTCTGCATCTGGTTCAAAATAGAGCGTATCAACGACGGGATGGGCCTGTGCAATGCTGTAGTCCTTACGCAAAACACGCAATTTGAGATTTTCAAACTGGGGTAATACAAAATTGACTTCGGTTCTGCCAGCCATCATATTCCATAGCAAAACTGTTTCCCCGCCACGTGGGTAAGCCATTTGTTGATCCGATGGCGCGCATTGGTGATAGCGCTCATCAAAATCCAGCGGCAACAAGGGGGCAATTTCTTGTTGCCAGTGGCTGTCGTAAGTGCCCGAAAACATTTTACGTGGTGCCCAATTGCGCGCAATCGCAGAAAAAGCAATGGGGCTTTGCCCGCCATGCGGTTGCAGCACCGGGTCGTTAATTGCCGTTAAACACGGCGCAAGTTGGCCGGCAATTTGATTGAGCGTTTGCGGCCCAGCCCAGCCAATCCCTGTTGGATTAAACTCATTTGTTTCAAACAAATCGCCACCCTGATGATGATTCCTATAGGGGCGACTACCGCCAAATGCCAGCCCGTAATGCAAAGGCATGCTGATAAATTCTTTGGGTGCGGTCAATTTGGCAGCGCCGCCCTGTGTATCAGCTTGCCAATAACGTGGGCCAGTCACCATCAACGCTTTTTGCAACTGGCCTACTTGCCAGCCAACTTGCATTTCGCGTACCGCTTGCCCGTGGGGGCTATGGGCACTGGCATTGAACAGAACATCGCAAAACGGTTTGAATCGTGCGTAATCGGCACCGTACAACATCGCGCTCTCGCCTGGTGCCCCGACAAACACGTCCGATACCGCAAGCGGTGTAGGTGCAATGGGTTGTGGACGCTGGCCAGCCGCAGGGATGCGCCAACTGGCCTTGGTCACGATAACCAAATGCTCTTTACCTGTCACATCAAAAGCGGTTGCAATATCGGCCAGCAAATATTTTGATCCGATGATTAGGTTCATCGCCATCCCTCTAATTGATATTGACAGAACCGCCAAGAATGCGCT
The DNA here is from genome assembly GCA_046597185.1 of Burkholderiaceae bacterium. Classification (GTDB taxonomy): domain Bacteria; phylum Pseudomonadota; class Gammaproteobacteria; order Burkholderiales; family Burkholderiaceae_D; genus CAMBDR01. The sequence continues at coordinate 2,187 of JBKJLF010000153.1, forward strand.
GGGTGGCGCTCGCCTTGCTGGTAATATATGTGCCGCGCAATTCAATACGGCCATCGCAACTTAATATAATTGCCGCATCACCGCACCGTAATTCAATTTCATGCTCGGCCTGAAACACCACGCGTTCACCATCGACCAATATCTCGGTAGCTTCAACTTCATTAATGTGTTGCTGTGCTTCTACCGCTGGCATGGGCATTGAAGGCGTTTCCTTTTCGCTGCTATCGGGTAATAAGCTAGCTAAAATAAGTGCCTGCGTCAGGTCACCCATGACAAATGCCAGCGCTACTTCGCTACCGGGTGGTACGTTAGTCAAATTTATGGTGGTGCGCGTCACAATCGCATTTAAGCCTAGCTGTTCAACGCTTACTAGTAGATCGTTCCATCAATATATTTACAAATTAAACGAGATCAAGGTCAAACTTTTTCCACCGGAAAATGACTGGTGATTCATT
>JBKJLF010000505.1:0-4821 GCA_046597185.1 Burkholderiaceae bacterium
CGGACGATATGGCGACCATGGTGAAAGGGGTGAAGGCCGCAAGAAAAATCTTGGCCGACCGTGCGTTTGATACCTATCGCGGCGCAGAAATATTCCCCGGCAGCGCGGTACAAAGCGACGCCGACATCGAACAATTCATCCGCAAGAAAGCGGGCACCATTTATCACCCGGTTGGCACTTGCAAGATGGGGCACGACCCGATGGCCGTGGTAGACAGCCAGTTGCGCGTGCATGGGATGCAAGGTTTGCGGGTGGTGGATGCATCGATTATGCCAACGCTAATTGGCGGCAACACCAATGCGCCCACCGTGATGATTGCCGAAAAGGCGGCGCAAATGATTTTGCAGGGCTAGCAAGCTCTAGGGCTTGACAAAGCGCAGGGTAAACCGATCACTCTCACCAATGGCCAGGTATTTGTCGCGATCTTTCTGCGCCAAAGTCAAGGTTGGCGGCAAGGTCCACACACCTTCGGCATAATCCTTAGTGTCTTTGGGGTTGGCATTGACTTCGCTCTTGCCAACCAACTTGAAGCCAGCTTTTTGCGCTTGCTCAATCACAAATTCTTCCGGCAAATAACCCGCGTCCAGCACAGTTTTGAATTCAGCCCCTTTTTTGGCGCGGTGATCCACCACCCCCAAGGTGCCGCCCGGTTTCAAAACCGCATACATCGCCTTGAACATGGCTTCCACCGTGCCATTGGTCGACCAGTTATGCACATTGCGAAACGTCAGTACCACGTCGGCTGAACCATCGGCCCCCAGCTTGGGCGCTTTGATCACATATTCAACTACTTTGGCTCTGAAATAATGGGCTGGATCCGCCGCCAATTTTTCTTTAAACGCGTCATTGCGTTTGGTATTGCCCGCTTGCGCTTTATCCGATAAACCTTCATTCGATACCACGGCCGCAATGTATTGACCCCGGCCATTCAATAACGGTGCCAACACTTCGGTATACCAACCACCACCGGGGGTAATTTCAATCACCGTTTGGTTGGGCTGAACCCCAAAAAAACTCAGCGTTTGAATAGGGTGGCGATATTGATCACGCGCCCGATTGGCATCAGAACGGTGTGTATCGGCCAAAATCGGGGATAAAATTGGCGATAAGTCAGCTTGCAAACTCTCGGCTTGAACCACAACGCTGGCAAGCAAAGCAAAACCAGCAAAAATAAAACGATGCATAAAATTCCTTTAAAAAAACATCAAGCCACCAAACGGCGATACCAGCCGCCCGGCAGGCGCTCCAACAAACCATCCAACTCCAGTGTTAATAACTGTTCGGTCAAACTGGCCGCATCCAAACCGGTACGCAAAACCAGGCTATCGACATCAACCGGATCAAAGCCCAATGCCTGGACGATGCTCAAGGGTTGCCCGGTCAAGGCCACGGGTGCTTGCACCACAATCGGGCGTTGCGTGTTATAGTCACGCAATTCTTCCAAAACATCTTGCGCTGACTCGACCAATTTGGCCCCTTGTTTGATTAATTGGTGGCATCCTTTGGACAAGGTCGAATGAATCGAACCGGGAATGGCAAACACATCACGGCCTTGCTCCAGTGCCATGCGTGCGGTAATCAGGGAACCCGATTGCGCTGCCGCTTCCACCACCAACACCGCGCGCGCCAAGCCGCTGATAATGCGGTTACGGCGGGGGAAGTTGCTGGAAATAGCGGGCATACCCAAAGCATATTCACTGAGCAAACAGCCTTTTTCCGCAATTTGATGGGCCAGCTTGCGATTGCGTGCCGGGTACACGATATCGACCCCGGTGCCAATCACCGCAATGGTGGAACCCGTCCCTTGCAAACCGCCTTGATGCGCTGCGGTATCAATCCCTTGTGCCAAACCGGAAACAATCGGCAAACCCGCCTCGCTGATGGCGCAGGCAAAGCGCTGGGCGTCGGCCAAACCCTGGCTGCTGGCATGGCGACTACCGACCATCGCCAGTGCCGGGAAATTGAATAGATCGAGCCGACCTTTGGCATACAGCAAGATGGGTGGATCAGCAATAGTGAGCAAGGCGGCAGGATAGGCGGCATCCGCCCATGACAAGACATGATTATCGGACTGACTCAACCACTCCCCGGTGGTATCAATCAACTTCAGGGTTTGCTCTGAGGGTGGTGCCAGCAAAGCCTGGGCTACGCGCTCTGACACCACTTGGGTCAGGGCGGAAAAAGAACTGGCAAAAATATTCGCAGGCAGACCGAAAGCGTTTAACAACTGGCGTGCGGTACTCGGCCCCACACCAGCGGTTTGTTCCAGTCTTAACCAATCGGCCAGCTCTTGTTGCCAGCCTGCTTGCCCGGTATTCACGTCTTATTGTTCACGAATAATTGTTCACGAATAATTGTTCACAAATTATTGCGGTGATTGCGCCAAATCACCAACCTGTACAGCATCTTTTACCTGCATCACCAAACCATAGGAAATGTGTTTAAAGGTGCGGAAAATAAACAAATTGCCGTATTGTTCGTCGGGCAATTTCAAAGTGGGGCTATTTAGTTGGAATAATTTTGGTTTTGCGGTGCGATCTTTTACGTTGACGCCCGTGCGAGATAATTCCAGCACGGTTCCCAAGTCAAGACCATCGAGTGTGCCACGATTAACCGATACAATCTGGTTTTGCCCTGCATGCACAACACCGCCATACACGGACATAACGCGCGCCTTCACCTCTTTGGCTGGTGGATGCGGCGCATAATTTAACAGTGGCGTAGGCGGTGCGGGTAATAAGCGATCTCCTGCACTCATTTCCTGATGAAAACTGGCCACCACAAATGTGTGCAAATCGTTGCCCGCCCGTGCTAATTGACTCAGCTTGACGGTGCCCAAAAAGTAAGCTTCATGACCAATCACTTTACCTGTATCCGGGTCTTTCAAAGCAGTAGCGGGTCGAAATACCTGAAACGAAGTGCCATCTCTTAAATCACCGCGCACATACGCTTTATCCCCCGCCCCCAAACTAACCCGTCCTTCTTGCGCAGCAGCAATAACGGGCGCATTTGCCAGCTCATTGGCTTCAATAATTAAGGGTTGAGTTAAGAAAGGTTCGATCACATTTGATGGAATTGAGGTAATTGCGTCCGAGTCAACGCCTTGCGAGCGGATTTGTGGTTTTAAGTTGAGATCCGAATTATTGCCTTGGAAACCGCTGCCATTGCCACTGCCATCGAGCGGTTTACCCAAACGCAGGCGACCATTGACGCGATCAAAATACACGGTTTGACCAGGATAAATCCAGTGTGGGTTTTTAATCTCTTCTTTATTTAAACCCCATACCTCAGGCCAACACCATGCATGCTCCAAAAACCTCCCGGAAATGCCCCATAAAGTATCGCCTTTCACCACCAAATGGGAATCTGGCGCATTGGGTTTAAAGGCGCAACGCGCATTCGCGGCGTGTGCAACGTCAGGTAAGTACGCAGAAAGAGCAAGAACGAGGCTGACTGTGCTAAAATTTTTCATTGTGAAATCCAAATCGTGAGGCAGGTTGGTTTACCAAAGAATCATGCTAACACATGATATGAGTGTATAGTATCGCGAGCAATGCAAAAACTTGCCGATTCGACTCAGATTTTGCCCACAAATCCTTAACTTTGCAAGAGAAAACACTTTATGTGTTGCACATTCGACGTATGGCCTTATTAAATATCCTCCGCTACCCCGATTCGCGCTTGCATAAAATTGCCAAGCCCGTCACGCAATTCGACGATCGCCTCAAACGCCTGGTGGCTGACATGGCTGAAACCATGTACGAAGCACCCGGTGTGGGCTTGGCCGCAACACAAGTTGATGTTCATCAATGTGTGGTTGTAATCGATACTTCTGAAACCAAAGATGCGCTCACCGCCTTCATCAACCCCGAAATTATTTGGGCTAGTGAAGACAAGCAAATCTATGATGAGGGCTGCCTGTCGGTGCCCGGCATTTACGATGGGGTCGAGCGTCCGGCAAAGGTGACGGTGCGCGCCTTCGATACCGATGGCAAAGCCTTTGAGCGCGATTGCGAAGGCTTGCTGGCCGTTTGCATTCAGCATGAGATGGATCATTTGATCGGCAAGGTATTTGTCGAATATTTATCGCCGTTAAAGCGCAATCGGATCAAGGCCAAAATGATCAAGGAAGAGCGCTCGGGCAAAAAATAAGCCTACACCACCAAATCAACATGCTGCACCGTGCCTGCGCTCCCGTCTTCACGCAGGTACACACCCGTGCTGCGCAACTGGCCCTGGGTTTGGTTTTGCCCGTCTTTTAAGGCAAACGGTGTGTTGGCATTAGCCAAAAAGATGGCACCTACGCCTTTCTCTGCCAGCGTGACAACCTGATCCTGGCCGCTGGCGTCTTTGTTGTACAGGCGTAAGGCGCTAAACACCGGGTCGTTTTCATCAATCACCTGGTTATGGTCGCTATCATACGCGGCCAAGTCCTGGAAGCCATTGCCGCTTTGCGGGCCAAACAATTCCTTGCCGTTGTTGATTTGGCCATCGCCATCTTTATCCAACGCCAAAAAGGCGCTGCCGCTATTGACGAAATGAACTTGCTCGTTTTGGCCGTCGCCATTCAAATCAAAACTGAAACTGGCGTCGCGCAATTGCACGGATTTACCGTCCAGATTCAACACCAACGGGTCCACCGGTTTGCCATTGACCAGATGGCGGCTGGATTCTTCACTATGGCTGCGCTCCAGATTCAAATTGACCGAGAAATTAATTTTCCGCCCATCGCTGGTGGTGACGCTGCCTTGTGCGCTAAATTGGGTTTGCTCGGATTCGGTATGGGTTTCGGTGCGAGTTTGGTGGATCTGCGGCCCGGCG
>JBKJLF010000397.1:0-4177 GCA_046597185.1 Burkholderiaceae bacterium
TGTATGTGCGCGACGATTTTCCTGAACTCACCTTGATATTTACCGAATTTGAGCGCTGCATGGACGGGCTGATTAACCCGACCCTTGATAAATGTGATGGCGAAGTATCGCCACTGGTAGGCAAGTTAGGGCAACGCATTCGTTATGCCAAATATCAATCCAAGCGTAATGACCAGTGGGAATGGATTCAAGAACTCGATAAGCATGGCCGCCATGCCATGCCCAAACCAAGGTCGGAAAAATCAGAATAAGCGATGAAAGAACCCGTGACGCTATTTCATGCGCCATTTGGTCCACGCAGGCCTGCCAATTTATTTCCGCTCGCCAATAGCATAAAAACCACAAATTCTATTATTTGCACCAGTAATCTATTTTATGGCGGCAAGATATTCTTTCTTGAATTTTTCTCGCAACCTCTTCAATTCGCCCGTTTTTACACTTGCTGCAATAATCGCATCAAACCTGACTGCGACATCTTTGTGCTTTGGATTGTCACGAATATGTCGTCGCGCCCTGGTCAGCCAAGCTGTCGATACTCGCAAAATGGTATGTTGTCTGACTCCAAGCGGAACCCGAGTACAGCGCAGCAACAACAGCACAAACAGAAAAAAATAATTATAAGACATTTCATACTCCTTATTTATTTTTAATACAGCACCTAGCCCTACTTTTTCAACAAAATCGGCTCCCCCAACCCCAATTCCGTCATCCTCGGCAATTGCGTTTTAGCATCCCCCACCACCAGCCAAACCATTTTATTTGGATCAAGATACTTCTTCGACAAGCCTTTGATTTGCGCCAGCGTCATCGCCTTCACAATCTGCTCGCGCTCTTTAATATAACCAGGCTTCCAACCGTACTCACTCATTTCCTCCAGCATGGTCAATTTGGCCGCCGCGGTTTCAAATGCGCGCGCATTGCTCTTGATTAAAAAACCCTTGGTGGTGGCCAAATCTGCGTCGGAATACGTGTCGCCATACTCTTGCAGAATTTGTTTCACCAATTGCGCCGATTCCAAAGTCACATTGCTTCTGACGCCGCCCGCAATGATAAATTCACCTGGACTCTTACTACCAGCAAAGTGTGAGTAAATGCCATAGGTATAGCCCTTCCCTTCCCGCAACTGCTGGGTTAAGCGTGAGGCAAAACCGCCACCACCCAAAATATAATTCATCACCGTGGCAGGATAAAAGTCTTTATCGGTCGCAGCCAGGGCCGGGTAACCAATATGTAAAACGGATTGCTTGGCGTCCGGCACATCAACAAAATACAGCTTGGCTTGGCTTATGACCGCAGGCAGTGTGGGTGCAGGTAGCGCGACGTTAAAGGCTTTCCAGCGACTATTGAGCTTGGTCAGTGCGGCAGCAACCGCCGCTTTCGGTAAAGCGCCCACCACCGTCATGCGCGCCAGCGAGGGCGAGAGATTTTTACGGTAAAAGGCCTGCAAATCGGCAATGGTGATGCTTTCTACAGACTCAACACTCCCCAAAATATTGCGTGAACGAATGTTGTCTTTGCCGTAAATCAATAGATTGAAATTGTTTTGTGCAATCTGGTTGGGGCGCGCGTCTTGCTGGCGAATTTGACTGATCATATTTTGCTTGAGCAAGTCAAATTCTTTCACATCCCAACGCGGTTCCAACAAAATTTCTTCAACCAAGGCCATGGTTGCCGCGTAATTGCGCGCCAGAGTATTTACATTGATGCGCACGTCTTCAGTAGTCGCACTGACCGTGATGGTGGCACCCAATTGCGCAATCGCATCTTCCAATTCTTGCGGGGTTTTGTTCTTGCTGCCCTGTGTCATCATTCGCGCCATCAGGTTGGCAACGCCCACTTTGTTAATGTCGTCCAACAGTTGCCCACCCTCAATCACAATTTGAAACTGTACCAAGGGCACTTCATTATTTTCAATTCCCAACACCCGCAAGCCGTTAGCGAGCTTGCTTTCCCAAACCGCAGGAATTTTTACCACGGGCGGCGCACCGTAAGCAGGTTCCTTGCTGCGATCAATTTTTGAAGGGGTCCGGGTATATGTGGCATGACTATGCGGATCAACCTCTTTTTCAGCCCCTTGCTGAATCTTTTCTTCCACCACATCCGCCTGTTGCGAGCCTTCCAATGCCAAGTCCAATTTACCCTTGGGCACAAAGCTGGTGGCGATATAATTTTTGCCCTTGATGTATTTCTCATAAACCCGCATCACGTCCTGCGGGGTGACGGCCAAAATATGCTGAATATCCTTTTCAACATACCCCGGATTGCCCGTCATGTAATTGTATTGCGCCAATTGAGCGGATTTGCCCAGCACACTGGCAAGCGAGTTATAAAACACGGTTTCTTGCCCGGCCTTGATCCGGTTCAAATCTTTTTCGGATATGCCGTCTTTTTCAAAATTGGCCAACGCGGCTTTGACTGCGCTGGCGACCTCGTTCAAGTTTTTGCCCTCAAACGCACGCACCGAAATTTGAAACTGCCCTGCCACTTCACCACTTTGATTGTTGGCTCTGACGGCGGCGGTCAGCTTTTTATCTTCCACCAGCACTTTATAAAAGGGCGCTTTTTTACCATTGGCAAGATAATCACCCAACACCTCCAGCGCATACGAATCGGGATGCAAGTCTTCCACCGTCGGCCATGCCAGGGTTAGCTCGGGCAGGCGGGCGAAATTATCTTCATGCGCGAATTTGATCGTTTGCCTGACCTCCCCTGCTCGTTTCGCAATCGGCTTGATTTCATCGCCGCGCTTAATTTCGCCAAAATATTTTTCCACCCATTTTTTGGCTTGCCCCGGGTCAAAATCACCAGCAATCACCAGAGCCACGTTGTTGGGCACATACCAACGGCGGAAAAATTCCTTCACATCATCCACCGTGGCGTTTTGCAAGTCTTCCAGCGAACCAATCACCTGCCAGTTATACGGGTGGTCTTGCGGGTACAAGGCTTTATTGATGATGTATTGGGTATGACCATAGGGCGCGTTATCGATGCGCTGCCGCTTTTCATTCTTCACCACTTGCTTTTCTTTGGCCAATACCGGTTCGGTCACGGTATTGATAAACCAACCAAGCTTGTCAGCCTCGGCCCAAATCATTTTTTCCAGGGCATCTTTGGGCACGGTTTGCAGATAATTGGTGCGGTCTCGCGAGGTGGAGCCATTGGCCCCCGAGCCGCCTATGCGCGCCGTCATTTTATCCAGGCCGCCCTTGCCCAGATTTTCTGATTCCAAAAATAACAAATGTTCAAACAAATGGGCAAAACCGGTGCGCCCGACTTTTTCACGCGCAGAACCAACGTGCGCGGTTAAATTGACCGCCACCACCGGATCGGAACGGTCGATATGAAAAATCACTTCCAAACCATTGGGCAGGGTAAATTTTTGAAACTCAACTTTTAATGGCCGCTCGGTTGTTCGCGCCGTTGGCCGTTCTGTTTTTTGCACAGGCACAGCACTCACAGGCAAACTGCACCAGCAGATAGCACAGGCCACGGACAAAGCAGTCAGCATTTTCATATCAATCTCCCTGAAAAAACGAAATTGTATCACCCAAATGACGATAAAAAAAAGCGAACCGAAGTTCGCTTTTTTTTTGCTACGCCAGGCGATGGCAATTACTTGCGCTCAGCCAGCGGCGGTACTTGACGGGTTTCATTACCGACAAACAATTGACGTGGACGGCCAATTTTTTGCTCAGGATCAGAAATCATTTCATTCCATTGCGCAATCCAACCGACCGTACGCGCCATGGCGAAAATACCAGTGAACAACGATACCGGAATACCCAGCGCCGATTGCACGATGCCGGAATAGAAATCGACGTTCGGATACAGCTTGCGCGAGACGAAATACTCATCTTCCAGCGCCACTTTTTCCAGCGCCATGGCCAGTTTGAACAGTGGGTCATCTTGCAAACCCAACTCTTCCAACACTTCGTAGCAGGTTTCACGCATTAATTTGGCACGTGGGTCATAGTTTTTATAGACGCGATGACCAAAACCCATCAGCTTGACGCCGGAGTTTTTATCTTTGACCTGACGCACGAATTCATCAATCTTGTCAACACTGCCGATTTCCTTGAGCATATTCAAGGCCGCTTCATTGGCACCGCCATGCGCAGGCCCCCACAGGCACGCGACACCGGCCGCGATGCAGGCGAACGGATTGGCGCCACTCGAT
>JBKJLF010000482.1:0-14903 GCA_046597185.1 Burkholderiaceae bacterium
CTTGCCCAAACCATCTACGGTATAGGTGGTGCTTAGCCTGCGTGGGTCGGTGACGGTTTTTATTTGATCAGCCGCATCAAAGGTAAAATCAGTGGTCGGGCGCGCTCCGCCCGGTATAGGCACGGGTTGCTGCAATTGCTTGATGCGGCTCAGCGGGTCGTATTGCATTTGGGTGGAATGGTTTAAACCATCTACCCCTGAAATTGATGCGACCAAAATGTTTGCCGAGGAGAGCGCACTCAGGACGCAATGTGGCGAAGGTTTTTGTGAGGTCGAATTGAAATCGATGATCACTGTCACGGAAGTGGCGCATAAAATGCAATAATAGGGGGTAAGATGGGGTATATCGCCCGACAGGCGCAGCCGCTGGCACGTTCAAGCGCTTTGGCCAATTACGGTGGCGCGGTTGAATTTGGGTGGCGTGGCGGGCTTGGGGAGTATGCCGCGTTGTAGTAACTCACTTTGGTGCGCAGGCTTATTTTTTGCGGCCTTCTGCATGGGCCTTATTTTGGAGATTTTCACTATGCAACTTGATTCGCTTAACTGGCATGGCATGGGGCGGCGTCATTTTATGCGGCGCTTGGCGGCTTTGGGTTCGACTGTGCTGGTGGGCGGGGCGGCTGCGCCCTTGGTTGGCTGCGGCAAGGAAAACGGCACCGGGGCGCGGCTATTGGTGCTGTCGGCGGCCCAGGCGGTCACGCTGGCTGCTTGCGCCGATGCCATCGTGCCGCATCAAGCGGGTTTTCCGAGTGTGGCCGAGGCCCAGATTGTGGCGCGGCTGGATGAAGAGTTGTGGTTTTCCGATAGCTCTATTCAAGATGATTTATGCACGGCGCTGGCGCTTTTTGAGTGGCTGCCATTGGGCTACGGCTATTTTGGCCGATTCAGCACACTGTCGCTGGATGCGCGGCAGCGGCTGTTGCAGCAGATGATGGGTAGTGGAATCGAGACGGTACGGGCGATTGCCGGCAATTTTCGGTTATTGATTATGCTGTTCTATTTTGGGCATCGCAGCAGTTGGGCGGCCATCGGCTATGATGGCACGTTTCAGAAGCTGCCGCCGCGTTTGAGCGAACAACGCAAGCGCTATGCTGCTGCCGTGGCAGCCAGCAAGGCGGCAGATTTGACTGGGGTAAAGCAATGAGCGGGCGCATTGTTGAGGGAAATCAATTGCTTGGTGGAGAAACGATGCGGGCGGACGTTTGCATTATGGGCTCGGGCTGCGGTGGTGCGACCCTGGCGAAATATTTGGCACAGATGGGCCACGACGTGATTGTGTTGGAGCGCGGCGGTTATTATACCGAGGCCGAGTTCGATCAGGACGAGTTGAACATGAACAGCATGTTGTATGCCAATCGGTCACTCAAAACCACCACGGATGGTGGTACGGTTCTGTTGTCAGGCAATAATGTGGGCGGGGCATCAGTGCATTATTGGGCTGATACCTATCGCACGCCGATTGATCGGCTCCAGCATTGGGCCGGGCGTTATGGCCTTAGTGGGCATGGCGAGGCGGAACTGACGCCGATTTGGAACGAACTTGATCCAGTACTCAACGTGCATCCGGCGACCGAAGAATATCATAATCGTATGAACCAATTGCTGCGCGAGGGCGCGCATAAGCTGGGCTGGAGGGGCCACGCCGTGCCGCAAGCGCGCAAGGGCTGTGTGAAGTCCGGGCATTGCATGCAAGGCTGCATTTACGGTGCCAAGCAAAGCCAGCTTGTCACCCATGTGCGTCAGGCGGTGGCGCTTGGTGCGCGCGTGTATGCCGATGTGGAGGCAACCGAACTGGTGCGCGAGAGGGGTAAAGTCAAGTCATTGAAGGCCAGAATCATTGACCGCAGCAGCAATCGTCCTTCCGGCAAGAGCGTGCAAATTGAGGCGAAGCAATTTGTTTTGGCGGCGGGGGCCTATTATTCGGCCCCGTTTTTGATCGCCAATGATTTCAAAAAAGCGTTGCCCGCCCTGGGACAGCATTTTGGGGTGAATCCGACTGCCTGGGTGTTTGGCTTATACGATGAAGATATCGTTATGTGGCGTAATATTCCGGCAGCCTTCGGCGTGGAAGAATTCCGTTTGGCCCGGTTTGATCAAGGCAAGCAATACCGGGAGGGCGGCTATCTGCTGATGGCCAATCAGGTGCAGCCCGGTATGCTCGGTGCCACTTTGCCCTTGATCGGGGGTGAACTCGGTGAGTGGATGGGGCAGGCCAGACGCATCGGCGGCACCATTGGCTGGCTTGATGACTATGAGGACGAATTGGGTGTGATCGACCGTGCGGACGATGGCTCGCCCAAGGTTGCGCTGCCTTTTGGGCCTGTCACACAGGCGATGTTGCGGGATTTGATCCATAAGCAAATTGAAGTGCTATTTGCCAGTGGTGCGAACCAACTGGTGGTTGGCTCGGGCCAGCGTATCGTGCTGCAGCGCGGCAAGGATAACAGCGCGGCAATGAAGCAAATCGCGCAGATCAAGGTTACGGGTGGCGGTTTGATCTTGGCCGCGCCGCATCCCTTTGGAGGCTGCCGTATGGGGGCCGACGCCAAAAATTCTGTGGTGGGCATGGATCACAGGGTGCATGGGATGGATAACCTGTTCGTGGCTGACCCGTCGGTGTTTCCGAGCGGGCCATCGGTTGACCCCAGCTTTACTATCATGGCATTTAGCGTGGTGGCGTCCAAGCATATTCATGCTGCGTTGAACGGCGCTTGATTTTCAGAAGCTATATTTGATCTCTGCATACAGCGAGGAATTTTTCCTTAATCTGCCGTAATAGGTTTCGCTATCGCCGCGAAAGACATCAAGCCCCAGGGTGCCTTTGACTTGATCGTTAAAGGCATAAATTAACTTGGGCTTGATCGTATAGTCGTGGCGGGTGAATGAAAGAACACCGGCAATTTCCCCTTCCAGCGTGTCATTGAGCCACTTGTTGGCAATGCGAATGCTCATGCCGTGCTGGAATCGATCCAGTTGATTGGCGATGCCCGCAGCCAGAATCACGGTAGGGCGCAAAATCGGGTCGGTGATATTGCGTGGATCTTGATAGCCTGCAACGCGGCGAAAAAAATACTGCGCGTTGATATTGAGATTGGTGAAGAAAGTTCTGTCCGCGCCCACCACAGCATAAAGAAACGGCTTTTTAACCTGCGGATCGCCAACATAGCTTGTCCACGTATAGGCCGCTTCGGTACGTAGCCCATAGCGCCCGACAACGGTGGCGGCATCAAAGCCCACTACGTGAATGCGCTTGTTCTCCAAGATCAAATTCAAGCCCGATGCACTGAGTCCTCCAATTTTGCTGTCGGGATTGAGGTCCAATCCGCTGAAATAGGAAACCGACCAATCCACCGCACCGCCGGAGCGCTCCAGTTTGATCGCGCCTTGATTGCCATGGGGCGTCGGCCTCGTGTAATACACGCCCGGTGTGGCGGTGGTGGGGAAAATATTGGCGCTAAATCGTGGTAGCCAGATCCCGGTCAGCGCCCAATCCTGGTAATGGTAGGCCGCCTTTGCTGCCGCCACGCCGAATCGCTGGTCATTGGTTTCCGGCGTCAATAGGGTGTAGTCGCGCGGGTTCAGGTTGTCGGTGGGGTTAAGCTCGTCGGCCCGACCCCAGACGATGATTTGCTTGCCGATGCGAAAATCGGTACTGCCAGCACTGAAATCGAGATGGCCTTCGCGCAGTTTTCCGGTTGATTTGTGATCGAAGGATTCGTCGTTGCGCAGCCAGCCATCGACCACCAGCGTTAATTTTTTGTCCAACAGCGTGGGCGCGAATTTAAGCCATACCGCACCCGCGCCCAAGTCATGTTTTTCGTCCAGTTTGCGCGATGCGCTGAAGTAGGCAGCTCTCACCGAGCCGCTCGGGTTGAGATTTTGCAGTAGGCTTGGGGCAGTTTCGCTCTGGGCAAAAAGTTGACCTGATGCGCACAAGGGCAGTACCGCGCAGACAAATTGCGCGGCAAATTGGGTAGCGGTGCGCTTCATCATTCCTTTTCCATGTAGCGGGTAGTGAAAAATTCGTCTGCCACCTTTTGATTGACTTTGAAATTTTCAACCCGGATTAGGGTGCGGTGGCCAGTTTGGGTATTGCTTGCCTCTAACTTCAAAGCTTGCCATTTTCCATTCTTTGGGTCAACCGCTTGAATGTCGCCGAAGATCGCGGTTTTGACCATCTGCCCGGACTCATCCCAGTAATCAGTCTTTGATGTCATCAGATTGTCTTTGCGTATCCAATTGACGCGTTTGGCATAGCCGGTATTGGCCTTGACCATCTCGGTTTTTGGTGTGGCCTCAATCACGTAGCAGGGCTGCCCATCCTGCGTTTCTTCGCGCAGGAGCTTGTATTGCCATTCCGTGACCTTGTAGCCGATCACATCGGCATTGGAAAAGTCGGTGCCGACGAAGCTGTCTTTTTTATTGCTGGAAACCAGGCGGCGTACCTTTTTCAAGGCCGGAAGATAAATCCAGATATCGTCATCCTTGTCGGCATGTTCGATCAACAAGGACACGGTGCCCTTCACATCGGCGGGCGACAAAAAGCGCGTCATACGCATATTGTCGATGCCGTTGGCGGCCAGTTTGGTGGTGCTGAATGTCTTGCGCACTCGCTCCTGTCCGCTCTTGTTGATCAAGGTGAAGGTCGCGTCCGACACTGAATCGAGAACCTTGAAAACGGTCGCGTTTTTTTCCATGATGGCGTTAAGGTCTGGTTCTGCGGCACTGGCATCGTGCGTCGGTAGCGAGAAGCCGCAAGCCAATGCCAGGATGACGGCGGCGGTCGGCGTTGGATTTAATTTCATGGCAATTCTCCTGAAAATGAAATTGGGACGGAAACTGAGCATCAATGCCGGGATCAGTAGCAATGCGCCGAAGGCGCTGACCAGCATGGCAGCGGCAATCAGAATCGCCATCCATTGGTGGATGTGGAAACCGAACGAGAGCAATAGTACGCCATAGCCGCCTGCGACCGCAATGGCCACAAACAGAATCGCCTGGCCCGCCGTCATCAAGACCTTGCGAATTGCGATAAGTTCGTCGGTGCCGTTCTCAAGCTCTTCGCGGATGCGGAAAATCAGATAAATTGCGTAGTCGGCTCCGATGCCAACCGCCATCGCCGATATCAGCGAAGTGGAAATATTGAGTGGGATACCTGTCCATCCGATTAAACCGAAGTTGGCCAAAATAGCCAGCAATAACGGCAGCATCACCAGCATCCCTGCTACCAGCGAGCGGAAAATAAGGCAGGAAATGATGAACACGACTGCGCTGATCTGTACGATGTTTAATATCTTCCCGTTGACCATCACTTCGCTCAGGGCTGCACCTTCGGCCAAGCCGCCGCCGATTTTGATCTGCACGTCTTTCGGAAAGCGGTTGGCGGTGAATGTTTTTAGTTTGGCCGCCAGTTTTTCAAAATCAGCGCTGCTGTCGGATTTGATAAAGGCGGTGATATTGGCCTTGCGATAGTCGTAGTCTACGTAGGTGTCAAAATCGCCCGGCTCCCCTGACAGCGAGTACAGCAACAGGTATTGCGAGACCAGATCGCCGTCTTTCGGGACGGCAAAGAAGGCTGGGTCGTCGGCGTGCATGGCCTGATTCATGCGTTTGATGAAATCGACGATGGAGACGGTTTTTCCGACATTGGGCTGGGATTCAATAAAACGCTGAACGTCGTCCATGGCCTGTAGCGTCTTGGGGTTTTTGATGGCGTCTTTATCTTTGCCTTCGATCAAAACGAAGACGGTATTGGTGCCGCCCAGTCGGTCGTTTAATGCCTGATCGTCTGTCCTGACGAGTTGATCGGCACCAAAATAGGTCTTCATTGAGTTGTCCACACGTACTTGGTTCATGCCGACCAAGGCCACCGCCACGAACAGGCCCATGCCTATGTACACTTTGCGCCGCCCCGGGCCAGTCACGACCAGATCCGCGATTGCGCCAGTCAGCTTGTCCCATATCCGCGCTTTGGACTTGCGTTGCGGGTCCAGGTCGCCGGGTGGTGACAGCAGTGATCTTAGCGCAGGTATAAACGTCATTTCCAAAATCAACGTCGCCAGGATGCCGATACCAGTGAAGATACCAAACGTGCGCACAGTGCTGATGTCCATCACTATCAGCGACAAAAAGCCGAGCGAGGCAACGGTTCCTGCGATCAGCATGACGGGGCCGACCCGCACCAGCGCGCTGATGACTGCGGCGATATTGGCTTCTTTCGGCGGCATTGCACTGGTTTCGCGCAGACGGTAATATTCTTCATAATAGCGTTTGAGCATTTGCACCGCATGGCCAGTGGCAACGGCCAAGATTAAAATAGGGGTGGTGGCATTGAACACATCCATTGGCGTGCCAGACGCGCCCATCACGCCCACGCTCCAGATGACCGCGATGATGCCGGTGAGTAATGGCAAAAGTGGCCCCTGCCGGGAACGGAACGCCTCATACAGCACCAGGCTCAACACTAAAATGGCAATCGGGAGTAAAAAGCCCATGCGCTCCGAATAGACCTCAATGCGCGCCAGAAAATTAGGCGCGCCGCCGATGTTGATTTCAACGCTGCTATCGCGTTCCTTTTGCACGATCGGATCGACCTTGTTCATGATGGCGCGATAGCCGGTGGGATCATTTTCAAATTCCACGATAATCGACGTGGTCTTTGCATCTTTAGAGACGACGGAACTTAAATACACCGGATTTTTCTCGACCGCCGCTTTGAGCGCCGCCATGTCGGCGGCATTGGTGGGCACGCTGGACATCAGCGCTTTGACTTCCATGCCTTCGGCGCTGCCAACAATCTTTTTGGCGCGCTTGGCCGAGAGGCTGACCACGCTGGTTTTGATCACGCCTGGCGTGTTGGAAAAGGTGGTTGTCAAGCGCTGCACCTTTTCCAGCACGGCTGGCTGATAGATGTCACCCTGTTTGGGCGTGATGCCAATTGCCACAATGTACTTGGTGCCAAATACTTTGGCAACCTCAATCCCGGTTGCGATGTAGGGATGTGATGGCGGCAGCATGCTATTGGTATCAATGACGATGCGCAGATTTTTGGCCTGATAAATCGCAAGGCCGGAGATGAGTAACGTCAAGATCATGACAGCGATACGATGGCGTATGATCCATTCCATATAAGATTTCATGTTTTCCTCTATATTTCGGATTGCAAGTATTGAATAAATTAGGTAAAAGCCGCCGGGCAAATGATGTTCGGCGAATCTAGGGCCGATAGATCGCCATCAATGCCAGCACAAATGCGATGACGCCGATAACGGTTCTGCGTCGATGCCACGCGGCCCATCGTGCCAGTTCGGCCGCAAGTGCATCCTCTGCGATTGCCGTTTTGCTAAAAGCGTCGTTGGTGTCTTTGAAATAGATAACATAAATGCCGATAATCAGGCATGATAGTACTGCCGTGGCGAGACTATACCACTGGCCAGGTGCGGAAACCGCACACGCAAGCGCAGCGCTAAACAAGGCACTCGATGGCCCTGCGATGGTCAATGGGGCAAAAAACTTGTACAGTAGCGGCCCGTAAGTGGGATGCAATGCATAAAATGATTTGGGGGACAGGGTGCGCCAGTAGGGTATCAGCAAAGCATCCTCCGCCAGCAGCGCGCCCACCAGCAAACCCAAGAATGCCGCAGTGAGAAGTTGCAGTACGCCACTGGCCAAAAAAAACATTGGATCGTTCATTATAGTTGACTCCGTTATGGATCATCACAGATGCTGCCAACCCGTTTTTGCCGCTGATGACTTGGTGGGCAGTAAAAGTTCAACGCGCAGTGTAAACTTGGATAAATTAGCCCCTGGAATTGTGTTGGTCCGGTGTTGAGTCTGAATTGACGGGGTCCTTCCCGAATTTTCCATCCAAAATATTGCCAATATAAAACAGTGCGCTTGCGGTAATGAGCATGGCAACGGATTTCACTAACGCCGATAACTGCGTTTCATAATTGCGGTACAAGGTGACGACCACCACCAAGACAATGAAACTGATGATGGCCAGCCTTAATTTTTGCGCGCTGATTTTAGGATCGAAGACGGGCCGTTTTTCGGTGCTGGCTCGGGTCGGGTTGCCGTAATCCCAGGCCAGATAATCCGGTGGGCCAAAAAAAGCGCGTAGCTTCTGCCACAAGCCTTGGCGCTTTTGGGTTTCTTTAATGACGGCCATCAGGGTCGTGATCTGTGCTGTGATCGGATTGAGTGTGGTGGTTAAATGGCCGACGCCGAACTCGGGTTTTTCGGTACGTGTGACGAAGGTGCCGAATAATTTATCCCACGTGATGAATACCCCTGCAAAATTGGTATCAATGTAGCATTCGTTGCGGGCATGGTGCAATTCGTGATGATATGGCGTATTGAACAGCAAGCCAAAAATTCGCATTTCGGGCAAATAGGGCGTGTGGATCAGGAATTGATACAAATTGTGCCCTGCGAAAACCAGGAAGAACGCGCCCGGCGAAAAACCAAATAATGCGAACGGTAAATATATCCAGATAATGGTGAATTCTTGCATCACGGAGCGGCGCAATGCGACCGTCAAATTGAATTCTTCGATTTCGTGATGAATGACGTGGCCAGCCCAAAGAAAACTTGAAGTGTGACTAAGCCGATGGAACCAATAGAATGTAAAATCGACCAGCACAATGAGCGCAACCCATACCCAGAAAGTGTCTTCGAGTGAGAATAGTCGCCAATTATTATAGACAAGTAAATAAACACCAAGAAACAGGCCTTTTGAAATAAAGCCCGTTACTTGTTCGAAGATTCCGCAACTAATGTTGCTCAATGAGGCGTTTATGCGGAAATTATTGATCTTGTTTCGAAGCACAAAAATAAATTCGATAACCACGCAGGCAATCATGATGGGAATGCCGATAGCAATAATATCTGGATAAACGGTCACATCAATCTCCACTTCAATCTGTCAGGACTACATCAATATACAAAGATGGGTGGGCGCATTGCTTTGCCCACCCCGTTTAGGGCACGATTAGCGCATTATACAACGCCTTTACCGTCAAAGCACCACCGCTTGCGCCGAATGGGATAAGCACCGCGCCAATTGCACCGCCAATTCCGGGTCTTGCATGATCGACCAGTGATCGCCGTTCAAGGTTAAGCAGGATAGCATCTTGCTATCGATTAAGGCGTACCAATCGTTCATGTAATTGTCAAAGACGCTGCTTGAGGCGCGCACCAGCACGGTGTTCATTGGGTTGATGCGTTTCGGATTAAACCCGCGTGCATTGAACAGGTTGGAAATGGCAACCTTGCTGAACCGCTCTTTTTGCGCTTCCGGGTCTTGGCTCGAATACCCAAGGAAGCGATAGAACTGGTTCTTGGCCGCCTCGTTTGGATTGGCGAAGAAGCCAAAGCGTTGGCCAAACCGACCCAGCAATACCTCCAGCGTTTGATCCTGGTATAGATCATCCAGATTTTGAACATTATTTTCGTTAATGAACACGTCAAAATCCTTCGGCACATGCGGCGCTTCGGCATCAATTGAGATGAACAGGCCCACTTCATGGCCCTGGCGTATCAGCTCTTGTGCGATATGGAAGGCAATTGCGACACCATACGACCAGCCGCCAATCAGATACGGGCCGCTGGCTTGCGTCTCCAGAATGCGTTGCGTGTATTCGCCAACCATGTCGCTGAGATTGGCGAAACAATGTTGCCCCTCAATAAATCCATTGGCCTCCAATCCATACATCGTGATATCCAGATTATGTTTTTCGAGGAGTTCTTTCTTGAGGTTTTTTACCAGTGGATAGAAGGATGCCAGATGTCCGCCCAAGCCATGCACCATGAATAATGGTTGTGCTTTTGTCGTAGCCTGCTTCTTGCCGCCCAGTTCCGGGAAGCGAATCAGGTTCGGCGTGACGGTGCAGCCTTGTTCTCTTTCGATGGACGCCAACAGCTTGCCAACGGTCGGGAATTCATAGATCGAATGGATCGACAGGTTGGCGCTAAATTGCGTATTGACCGTGCTGACCAGTGACATCACCAATAACGAGTGACCGCCCAATTCCATGAAATCGTCGTTTAAGCCGATGCCAGTGACGTTGAGCAATTCCTCCCATATTTTCGCCATTTTTACTTCCGATGGCGTCGAAGGCGTCGCAAAGTCCGAATTGCCGCTGGCACTGATTTCCATGTCTTCCAGCATCTTCCGATCGACTTTTCCGTTCGGATTTAAGGGAATCGCAGGCAATTGCAGCATCAGATTCGGAATCATGTAGCTCGGTAAAATATCTTCAAGATACGTGCGCAAATCAGACGCCTTCAAATCGGGCTGATTGGTTGTGAAATAGGCGATGATTTTTTTCCGGGTATCGACTTCTTTCACCACCACCGCCACGCTCTCGATGGCGGTATGCGCGCCCAACACGCTTTCGATTGCGCCCAATTCAATCCGATAACCGCGTACTTTCACTTGATTGTCGGTGCGGCCCAAGTAATCAATATTGCCGTCTGGCCGGAAACGAACCAGATCGCCGGATTTGTAGATTTTTTCACCTTGGATGAAAGGACTGTCTAAAAATGCTGCGGCATTATTGTCGGGCCGGTTCAAATAGCCTCTCGTGACGCCTGCACCAGCAATATACAGTTCGCCGACAAAGCCAAGCGGAACCTGATTCAATTGTGCATCCAGCACATGCACCTGGGTGTTGGCAATCGGCTTGCCGATGGTCATTTCGGTGAGTGGGCCATGCAGCACCGCCAGCGTGGCCGTGACAGTGGTTTCTGTCGGGCCGTAGGTATTGATCAATGGAATATCGGGATTGATCTGACGCCAAGTGTTGTAGCGGTTCAAATCGGCCGCTTCGCCACCGATGGCAACCATGCGAACCCCAAGCTTGGTCACATCAAGGTCGTGGATCGTGTGCCAGAAGGCAGTCGAAAATTTGAGTACGCTGACAGAATTGCCAACAATGAGCGCTTTCAGGCGTTCGATATCGGTCAAATTGTCTTTGTCCGTCATCAGAAGTATTGCACCGGAAAATAGCGTCGGGAAAACTTCTTCAATGAAAGAGTCGAAGTTGACCGTGGAAAATTGCAGCATCACATCTGACGGCTTCATGCCAAATGAATACATAATGCTGAAATTATGGTTCACCACACTGCGGTGCTCCACCAACACACCTTTCGGTTTTCCGGTGGTGCCGGAGGTGTAAATCACATAGGCCAAATCGGTTGGACTCACTTCGACCGGTGGGATGAGCGCACTGTCGTGTGCAGGGTCTGCCGCGAACATGAATTCGGGCGCGTCCACCACTAATAATTTGTTCTGATGATGTGCCAATTGATTTTTCGAGTAGCCGTCAACCAGAATATGCTGTGTGCCGCAATCGTCGATCATAAAGTCCAGGCTGCTTACCGGATAGGTCGGATCTAGCGGCACATAGGCACAACCCGCCTTAAAGATACCCAAAATCGACGCAATCAAGTCCATCGATCGATTCACCGATAAGCCAACGAACTGCCTTGGCTTGACGCCATGGCCGATCAAATTACGCGCCACCAGATTCGCCCTGCGATTCAATTCACGGTATGACGTTGCTTGTCCTTGGTAGATAATCGCAACGGCATTGGGCGTTCTTTGCGCCTGCTCTTCAAAAAGTTGATGCAAGCAGGCATGTGAGGGGTACTGCACTTGGGTTTGATTCCATTCGGCAATTTTTTGGATGTCGTTATCGTAAGACTGGCCATCAGGCGTGGGCAGTGCATTGTTTCTAACCAGAAAATTGATGGTTTTCTCGAACCATGTGTCAATGAATTTCGTTTCCATGACTGCCAGCACTTCTTTGTCCATGTGGGCTCTAAAGTTGGTGCTGTCGTAGAACGATTCAGTTTTTGCGGTCGGGTCCTCAAATAAACGGATAATCAGTTGGCGATAGGATTTGCAATGCTCGTCCCACTTCTCCATGGGGTAATTTCTGAGGCGGTTCACGAACTCGCCACGGCTGACCTCTTCGAGCCGATAACCCATACTGCGCAACATGATGACGATGCGCTTCATGTCGATCGATTCTTTGGACTGGCTCGTGATGTTGTAATTGGTGTTTTCTGCCTTGCCGATCACCGATGCCATCGAGTCGGCCATCAAGTCAACTGGCACAATGTCATGCAAATAATTGCCCTGCGGGAAAGATCCCAATGTCAATAAAATGCGCAACATGATATTCAAGCCATCGTTGACCTTGGTGAGGCCCGTTTTAAGATGGCCACCGACCCAGACCAGACGATACACATTACAGATGATGCCGTCGTTGCGTGCCATTTTGCACATCTCTTCACTGGCGTACTTGCTGATGTCGTAGCCGAAATAGCGATTGATCTCGCCCGGATCGATAGCATCGCCTTCCAGGAATACCGCAGTATCCTCTTTCTTGGGTGTGAAAGTACTGGTGCTGGTGTAATGCAGTTCTTTTTTGCGGCCAGTGCGGGCCAACTGTAACAGGCTACGGGTGCCGTCCACGTTGATTTCCCGGATGCCTTCATACGGCAGCCAGTTGTTGACATGCGAGCCGATATGGAAAATTCGATCAACATTGTCGGTGACCCATGCGTATTTACTATAGGGGATGCCGACGTTTTTCTTGCTCAAATCACCTTGGATTAGCACCACGCGTGAGCGGTCGATGTCTGCCTCCATGTGGAAATAGGCAAGCGCCGCATCGAATTTTTTCTCGATGGCTTCCTGTGTTTTTCCGCGCACCAGCAAAACAAAGGTATCCTCGGTGCGCTTCATCATCGCTTTCAGGAAATGCAAACCGAAGAAGCCAGTGCCGCCAGTAATAAGGCCTATACCAGTGGGGCCTTCCAGCAGCGGATTGATGTGCATCGGCGGCAGGTAAATATCGTTGGCTACGTCCGGGAACTCATATTCTGACGACCGGTATAGATAGCCGCTGATAGTTGGATAGCGGAACAAGAGCTCCATTGAGACGTTCAAGCGGGTGGACAGTTCCAGCATTGTTAGCGAGGAGCCGCCCAGTTCAAAGAAGTTATTGTTGATGCCGATGCGGTGCGCCGGGGTATTTAAAATCTCGGCCCAGATGGCGACCAACTCCAGCTCTGCCGGCGTACTGGCGGCAACGAATTTAAGGGAATCAGCTTTCGCTGCCTCGCCCCCGCTTGCGCCATGATGCAAGGATTGATCCAGTAAAACGGTAAATTTATGCTTGAGATACATTTGCCGGGAAAGTCGGCGCTGCACCTTGCCGCTGGTGGTTACCGGCAGGTCTTTGGGCTTGATAAGTACCACTCGATCCACATGCAATTGATGATCGGTGTAGATTGCTGCCCGAATCTGGGTCACGATGTTGGGTAATTCTTCATCTGCAGTCGAGGTGGTGCCAGCAACGACGACCAGCTTTTCCAGGTTTTCTTCTTCGATTGAAAATGCAGCGATGCAACCGGCGCGCAGACCCTTGACATCATTGGCGCTCCACTCGATATCTTCGGCGTGGAAATTCTTGCCTTGGATGATGATAACATCCTTGATCCGTCCGGTGATGAATATTTGCCCATCCTTGAAATAGCCAGTATCGCCGGAGCGCATGTATTCCAGTCCGTCATTTTCGATTTTGGCTTGAAAGGTTTCTCTGGTTTCGTCAGGACGATTCCAGTAACCTTTGGCGACGCAGGGGCCATTGATCCAGATTTCGCCTTCGACGCCTTCGGCCACCTCTTCGCAGGTTTCGACATTCACCACGGCGATGGTGTCGCACGGTTCTGCAATACCAGATGGCATATAGCCGGTGGCCTCGTCGGCGTGCAACGGATGGCCTTTGCGTGTGCCAGTCACGATCAGGGTTGCTTCTGCCAGGCCATACACCGCCATATGCGAACCTGGGTTGAGTTTGTGATGGGCAAATTTGCGGTTGAATCGTTCGACCGTTTCTTTGCGCACCGGTTCGGCCCCGTTAAAAGCGGTTTGCCAACTGGAAAGATCCAAGCCCTCGGCATCTTCGTCGCTGATCTTGTTGACGCAAAGATCATAGGCAAAATTAGGCGCACCGCTGGATGTGGCGCGATATTTGCTGATTGCGCGTAGCCAGCGAACCGGCTTTTGCATAAAATGCAAAGGTGACATGAAAATAAGCGGCACGCCCTTATACAATGGCTGCAATACATTACCGATCAAGCCCATATCATGAATCAACGGCAACCAGCCCACGACAATGGTTTTATCGGTATGGTGATAAATCGAATTGATGGCTTTTTCGTTGGCCATCAAGTTGTTATGGGTGATCATGACGCCTTTTGGCGTGCCAGTCGAGCCGGAGGTGTATTGTAGAAAGGCGATGTGACCGGGGGTAATATTTTGCTCAATAAAACGACTTTCGATGCCGACCTCAAGTTCGTCGGTATTAATCCATTCCATGCGGGAAATGCCAGCCTTGTCATGGGTGCCAGTCTCCAGATCTGGCGCACTTTCCATGCGCATGGTTTTTTCGATCACGCCAGTGGTCGATAAAATCAGCGAAACATCGCAATCCTCAACAATGCCGTTGAGTCGCTTGGCCATTTTTTTGCTGCTTGGCGGGAACACCAATACGGCCGTGGCACCCACATATAAACAACCGAAAAATGCGATCAAAAATTCCAGCCCCTGGGGGTAGATCAAGAGTACGCGGCTATTGAAAGCATGCGCATTTCTGTCCTGTATTTTGGCTGCCAGACGTTTTGCCGCCTGATCTAGTTCACCATAGGTTATCGGTACTTCCTCATTCTCGCCGTCCTTCAAAAAAATGTACGCGACTTGGTTTGGCGTCAGTCGCGCTCTCTCTTTGAGAATGTGGACGAGCGTCGGTAGGTTGCTAATATTTTTGGCTGAATTTTCCACACTTCACCTCAGGTTAATGTTTGCGAAAAGCGCTGTTTTGTTGGCT
>JBKJLF010000638.1:0-3794 GCA_046597185.1 Burkholderiaceae bacterium
ATTGTTGTTTACACGGCGGGTTTTGCAAGTACCTCACTTTAACACTATTTCCTGTATCCCATGTAGCAATTGAAGCGTCGCGAAATTCGTGGCGCGTAGCTTTTGTGGCTAAACAGCCAGATGCGGGGCAGCACTTGTTTTTGTACTTGTTTTTGTATTTCTTGCTTGACAAATTTCGCATTGAGTCCATAATGCCATCCATACAGATGGCGTGTGGATGCCATATACTGCCCATATGGCATTCGGGAGCGAACAATGAGCGTTGTAGAATTCAAGCCAAAAATCAGCGAAAGCGAAAAAATCACCATCAACCTGGGCCTGATTGATCTTGGCCAGATCGATTTACTGGTGCAGGAAGGGTTTTATTCGAACCGAACCGACCTGATACGAACCGCAATTCGCAATCAATTGGCAGCCCATGCGGATGTGGTCAAACAGACGGTTGCACGCAAAAGTCTGGTACTGGGATTGCATTCGTGGTCGCGCGCAGATCTGGAAGTAGTGCGCGCTGCGGGAGAAAAACTGCAAATTCAGGTACTTGGCCTGGCAATGATCGCCCCGGATGTTTCCCCCGAACTGGCGTTGGCCACCATCGAATCCATTATGGTATTGGGTGCGTTTCATGCCGCCCCGGAGATCAAGGCGGCACTTGCCGGACGGATTCAATAAGCCATGCGGCGAACCATTCGGCGAACCATTTATCAACACAAGCCCAGCCACTAATTGACACTTATTGACACTTATTCACAATGATTTACACTGAAAGAACACCATGATTTTGACCACTGCAATGCACCAAAAAATGCGCCAGCAAATGCACGAAGCTGCTCGCTCACTGATGTCTGGCGCTGCCAGCGCAACCCTGAAAAAGGCATTCAGCGGCATGCCCGTCGGCCTGGCCGCCCCGGTTGCACCTGGGCAGCCCGTCTTGCGCTACATGAAGCCGAATATGCCGGATATGCCGAATATGCCGGATATGCCGAATATGCCGGATTTCGGCGCTGCCGATGGAATGCCGGACATTGTGCGCAACCTGTTAGGGCAACTGGGTGTTGCCGACGCAAAACAAGGATCGACGACCGTGCCGATTTTCCGACAGCCCCTGCCACAGGCAAACGATACGCCAGCACAGGAAAATATTGCCGAAAACAAAAGCCGCTTCCTGAGCAAATCCTTCACCAATCAGGCTGGCACGCGCGAATACAAGTTATTCATTCCCGCCAGTTATCACGGCCAGCCAATGCCGCTGGTGGTCATGCTGCATGGTTGTACGCAAAATCCGGACGACTTCGCCAATGGCACGCGCATGAATCTGTTGGCTGAAGAAAAACAATGTTTTGTGGTTTATCCGGCCCAGGTACAATCGGCCAATTCGTCAAAATGCTGGAACTGGTTCAAAGCACTGGATCAGCAGCGCGGGCAAGGCGAACCTGGCATTATTGCAGGCATCACGCACGAGCTTATCCAAAACTATAATCTTGACGCTAAAAGAGTGTATGTGGCCGGACTATCGGCAGGGGGCGCAATGGCTGTCATCATGGCCAACACCTATCCTGACCTGTATGCTGCGGTCGGCGTACACTCAGGCCTGCCCTACGCTTGCGCTGTTGATCTGCCATCGGCGTTGGCCGCGATGCGTAGTGGGCCGACAAATAGTCCCCTGCCTGCCTCCCGTACCACTAACGCCTGCCCATCGCCTGTCCCTATCCCGATCCCGATCATCATCTTCCATGGCGCGAGCGATACCACGGTTCACAGGCGAAATGGCGAACAATTGATGGAACCAGGCAGGCGGCAGAACCTGACTCAACTCGTCGAGCAAGGACAAGTGCCGGGTGGCCATCGCTACACATGCACTTCACAGCGCAATAACGAGGGGCAATTGCTGGCCGAGCACTGGCTTATCCATGGTGCAGGTCACGCCTGGGCTGGCGGTAGCAAAAGCGGCAGCTATACCGACCCCAAAGGCCCGGATGCCACGCGAGAGATGTTGCGATTCTTTTATGCCCAGGCAAAGCCAACGCAACACCAATGATTTGTTTACAATACCAAAAGCAAAAAACACTGCCCATTATGCTATCGGGCAGTGTCTTTTGTAGCAACCAATCAAGTAGCCAATTAAACCATTAAGCCACCATTCTTGCCCCCTGCAGCGCCGTGATACTGACTGGTGCAGCTTGCAAGCGCAGTGCCGGAATTTGCCAGTAGGTTACGGCGCGCCATGCCCATTCCATTGGCCCGTAGGCAAAGCGTGCCAACCACCAGTGGCTGAAGGCGATTTGTGCCGGAATTAACAACGCCACATAGCCAAACTGCCATACCCGCCCAACCCCAAAAAACCCTAAACCGTAGTGATAGAACACCGCCGAAGCGATCACCGATTGCATCAAATAATTGGTTAAAGCCATGCGTCCAAATGCCCCCAATACACTCACTTTGGCGAAGGGGCCGCTGCTATGCAGCATCAAAATAATCATGCTGACATAGCCCAGGCACACAGGCAAACTACTCAATTGCAGCAACACGCTGGCCAAATCCCAGGTTGGATCAATCGCACCGGCGACATGAGAGCTTGCCATCATACTGCTGCCCAACGATACCGCCAAACCCAAAGGCAAAGCAATCAACGCCAGTTTGCGAAATAAAGGTAAATGCGCAGCTGTATTATTCATCACACCAGAACGCACAAACCAGGTACCCAACAAGAACATGCCGAGCAACACACCTGCAAAACCACCTTCGTGCGGCACGTGTTTGACAAACGCTGCAGCACGCATTTTAACTGCATCGGTATAGCTGCCCGTGGTCAAGACCTTGATTTCATTTTTGGCTTCAGCAGCACGTTCTTTCAGGCGTTCAGCGCGTTTGGCCGCACGTTCCGCTGTTGGATCGGCAGCTTTAGGATCAGCTTTGGCAGCGGCCTTGACATCAATCTTTTTGCCAGCCTTGGCAGCCCCTGCGGCAGTCTTGGCTGCTTCAACCTTGGCAACCGGGGTCTGTGGCGTTGGGCTGATATATTCAGCGCTGGTAAAGAACAAGCCAATTACGAACGGCAGCATAAATATGCCAACCCCGGCACGCCAGATTCTGGCAGAGTCAGGTTTGAAATAGTTGGCTGACAGCAGCGCAATCAAGGTCGTCACGATGGATGCCACGCCCAAAGGCAAGCGCATCTCTTTCATGGCAGGCACGATCCAGCTCGCGATTTCCGCCATCACCAATAAGCTGGCGACGATGGTAAAAATCCAGGAAAACAGCGGCAAACTCAAATTCCAGCGGGTGTAAATCCGGTCATGGCGCAGATAGATGGCCAGCAAACCACCCAGGCCCAGTGCAAACGCATACGAGTTCATATTGGGTACATGAATCAAGAAGGCAAACCCGATCACCGCCACCATACTGGCCAGAATGATTTTCCAATTGCCAAACAGGGTGAACAGCAAAACCACCGCGCCGACGGCATAGCTAAACAAAATATCGCCCGGCCACAGCAGTATATGATGGAGTGCGCCTAACACCCCAAGCGCCACAATTCGACGGGCATACGGCACTAAAAAGCTGCGCCCACTTTCTTTGGCGCGACTCAGCATCACGGCAAAACCCATGCCAAACAGCAGTGAAAAAATCGTCCAGAATTTACCGGCAATAAAATAATTACTAAACCAACTGGCCCACCAATGCAAACCTGTTACACCGAAGGGAATACCCGCGCCAATTTCGTTGGAAGCACGGTTAAAAAACTCGACATTCATGATGCAAATGCCGATTAATGCAAAGCCGCGTACCACATCCAG
>JBKJLF010000742.1:0-5404 GCA_046597185.1 Burkholderiaceae bacterium
TGATTATGATCTGGCCTGGACCTTGCACGGCCAACCCTTTCTGACCCCGCGCGGCACGCTCAGCGACGCCATAGCGGGCGCAATTTTAGATGAAACCGGGCTGACAACCGAACTCTCAACCACGGGTGGCACTTCGGATGGGCGCTTTATTGCGCAAATTTGCCCCCAGGTGATAGAATTTGGCCCACCCAATGGCAGTATTCATAAGATTGATGAACACGTCGAAATCCGTTTCCTCGATCCTTTGAAAAATATCTATCGGCGCACGCTGGAAAACTTATTGCTGCCTGCAGCCTAACCAGGAGGCTATCATGATCGCTAACACCCCCCATCACCCCCTGCCCTTTTTCACCTTGCGTGATTGTTTGCGCTATGGGGTATCGCGTTTTAATCAGGCCCAACTGTGCTTTGGCCATGGCTCGCCCGATGCCCTGGATGAAGCGGCGTATTTATTGCTGCACACCTTGCATTTGCCGCTCGACAAGCTCGACCCGTTTCTCGATGCGCGCTTGTTGCCCGCCGAAATTGAGCGCTGCGTGAATGTGATTGATCGTCGTGTCAACGAGCGCATTCCTGCCGCCTATTTAACCAATGAAGCCTGGCTGGCCAATTATCGCTTTTACGTCGATCCGCGTGTGATCGTGCCACGTTCGTTTTTGGCGGAACTGATCCCGACTTTTTTCCAACCCTGGGTTGACCCGGATCAGGTTGAAAACATTCTGGAATTATGTACTGGCTCGGCTTGTCTGGCCATTATGTTGGCCGATGCCTTTCCACAGGCGGCGGTCGATGCCAGCGATTTATCCAGCGATGCCCTGGCTGTGGCTGAGCGCAACGTGAACGACTATGACCTCAATCACCGCATTACGCTGATCGAGTCGGATGTGTTTGCCAATATTCCAGCGGACAAGAAATACGATATCATTCTGTCCAATCCGCCGTATGTGAATAGCCAGTCGATGGAAAACTTGCCGGAAGAATTTTTGCAAGAGCCCAGCATGGCGCTGGCTGGTGGCATGGATGGCATGGATGTCGTGCGCCGGATTATCGCTGGTGCAGCCGGGCATTTGGAGCCGGATGGCGTGCTGATTGTGGAAATTGGCCATGAGCGTGATTTTGCCGAAGCGGCGTTTGCCGAATTGGAACTGACCTGGCTCACCACCAGCGCAGGCGACGATATGGTATTTTTGATCACCGCCGAACAATTACAAGCTTATGCGCGTAGCTACCCAAATACACCGTAGGGTGGGCACACATTTCGCGTGGGCACAAAAGCGTGCCCACCCTACCAACTAAATTAAGCTGTCAATGATTCGTTTCCAACAAGTAAGTTTGATGCGCGGTTTAAAGCCGCTACTGGACAAAGCCGATGTCAGTCTCAACCCTGGCGACAAAATCGGTTTAATCGGAGCCAATGGCGCGGGTAAAACCAGCCTGTTTGCCATGTTGCGTGGCCAACTCCACGCCGACGGCGGCGAGATCGATTTCCCGCCTAAATGGCGCATCGCCTATGTGGCGCAAGAAACCCCGCCGCTCGACCGCACCGCGCTCGACTATGCGCTCGATGGCGACGCCCACCTGCGCCAACTGGAAGCGCAATTAATCGACGTGGAAACCAACGACCACGAAAACGGTTTGCTACTGGGCGAAATCCATAGCGCGCTGGCTGACGCCGATGCCTACACCGCCAATTCCCGCGCCGAGCAATTATTCCTGGGGCTGCGCTTTAAGCTGGAACAAATGCAACAGCCGGTGGCCAGTTTTTCCGGCGGCTGGCGTATGCGCTTAAACTTGGCGCAAGCGCTGATTTGCCCGTCCGACCTTTTGCTGCTGGATGAACCGACCAACCATCTGGATTTGGATGCGATTATCTGGCTGGAAGACTGGCTCAAGCGCTATGCTGGCACCTTGATTATCATTTCGCATGATCGCGATTTTTTGGATGGCGTGTGCAATGTGATTGTGCAAATCGACGAGCGCAAGCTCAAGCGTTACGGCGGAAACTATTCCGCCTTCGAGCGCCAACGCGCTGCGCAAATGATTTTGGCCGCTTCCGCGATTGAAAAGCAAAAGCTGCAACGAGCACATTTGGAATCGTATATCAACCGCTTTAAAGCCCAGGCCACCAAGGCAAGGCAAGCGCAAAGCCGCATGAAAATGCTGGCCAAAATGGAAGAGCTGGCCCCCTTGCGTGCGGCAGCCGAGTTTTCATTTGAATTTCGCGAACCCGCCGCCTCGCCCAATCCTTTATTGGTGCTCGATGCGGTGGATGCCGGCTATTGCGTGGACGGGCAAAACAAAACCATTATCTCGCGCATTAATTTCACCTTGCAAGCCGGGCAAAGAATTGGCCTGCTAGGCGTGAATGGCGCAGGTAAATCCACCTTCATTAAAACCATTGCGCAAGAACTGGCCCCGCTGGCAGGTGAAGCGGTGGTGGGCAAGGGTTTGAGCGTCGGTTATTTTGCCCAGCATCAGGTGGAAATGCTGCGCCATGACGAATCGCCGCTCTGGCATTTGGCGCGCATCGCGCCCAATGTGCGCGAGCAAGAATTGCGCAATTTTCTGGGTAGTTTTAATTTCCCCGGCAATATGGCCACCAGTTCGATTGAACCGTTTTCCGGCGGTGAAAAAGCACGGCTGGCACTGGCCCTGATCGTTTGGCAGCGGCCCAATTTGTTGCTGCTGGATGAACCCACCAACCATCTCGATTTACAAACCCGCGAAGCCTTGACCGATGCGCTGGCGCAGTTTGAAGGCACGCTGGTACTGGTCTCGCATGACCGCCATTTGCTGCGCGCCACCACGGACCAATTCATCATCGTTGCCGATGGCAAGATGGCGCTATTTGACGGCGATTTGGATGACTATAAAGACTGGTTATTCCAAACCAAGCTGGCCAAACCGGTCAGCGCAGCCAAGCAAGCCCAGCTTGATGCCAAAGCCGACGCCAAAACAGCGGCTGTTGAGGCCAAGGCGCGCGCCGCCAATGATGCCGCCAAGGCACTCAATGCCGCCAAAATGACCAAGGAAACCACTGCGCCAGCGGTCGATCGGCGCGATCAAAAAAAGCAAGAAGCGGGCGAGCGGCAACGCCTGGCGGGTTTGCGCAAGCCGATAGAAAACCGCATTAAACGGCTGGAAGAGCAAATTGCCAAATTGCAAGAGAAAAAGCAATCGAATGAATTACAAATGCAAGACCAGGCAATTTATGATGCCGCCAACAAGCCAAAATTAAGCGCGCTGCTGGCCGATCAAGCGTATATCGGCAAAGAATTGGGTCAGTTGGAAGAACAATGGATGGCGCAACAGGAGGCGCTGGAGGGACTGATTTAAGGCTAAAGGGCTTGATTTGCGCCCTGATTTGCACCCTTATTTACCAACACCTCCGGCTTAAGCGATATGGTCACCGTACTCCCCTGCCCCAGAGTACTGGCGATACTGATCTCCCCCTTCAGGCGTTGGGTAACATGGTTAAACGCCACATGCAAACCCAGTCCAACATGTCCGCCGCCACTCTTGGTGGTAAAAAACGGGTCAAATACTTTGGGCACATTAGCGGCATCGATGCCATGTCCGTCATCGCTGATCGTGATCTGCACCTGGCCAGCATCGCCCAGTTTTGCGGCAAGGCGCAACAGCCCTTTTCTGCCATCGCTAAAGGCATGATCCAGAATGTTGGCATACACCCGCGTCAAGGCTTCCTGCAAGGCATCGGCCACAATGTTGATACGCAATCCATCCGGCACATCGATCTCCAGCTTGCAACCGTTGGCCGCTAGCGGGCCGCGCAGCAGACTGACACTGTCCGACAAATAGTGAGCTAAATCAATTTCCACGCTTTGGTCATTATCAACCCGCACCGCAATGGTTTTGAAGGTGGCAATCAGATCGGCTGCGCGGGTACTGGTGCGCAGTGCCAGAGCGGTGTATTCGAGTGCTTCTGCGGTCGCACTATCCAACTGCGATTTGCTTAAACTATTATTGGCAATGGCATTTCTTACCTCTTGCAAGGCACTCGTTGCACCTGAAATGGCGACCATGGTGGTGCCCAGCGGGGTATTGACTTCATGGGCAATACCTGCAACCAGGCCACCCAGCGAGGCCATTTTTTCTGATTGCACCAGCTTGGTTTGGGTTTCCTTCAAATGCTGGTGCGCCGCTGCCAATTCGTCATGGGTTAAAGCCAGTTCCTGATGGGTGCTGGCCAATTTATCATGGGCCGTGGCAATGGCTGCGGTGCGAGCCTGTATGATGTTGCGCAAACGGGTGACGCGCCAGTAATAAAACCAAAATGCGGAACCGGCGATACTGAAAAAGCCGAGCAAACGACACCACCAGGTTTGCCACCAGGCTGGCAAGACCAAAATCGGAATCGTCAGTTCATGCACGCTAAAATTGCCCAACCGATTGCTGCCACGTACCACCAGGGTGTATTGCCCTGGTGCCAGATTGCCATAACTGGCGGTGCGATGTTCAAAGTCGGCGTTAATCCAGTCTTTGTCATAGCCTGTCAGGCGATATTGGTAGTCATTTTTTTTCGGTTCGGCATAATCGAGGGCAGAAAATTCCAGCGCAAAGTCGCGTTGTTCCGGGCTAAAAGTGAGTGTTGGCATAGGTACCCCTTCGCTGACCAAGTCTGCCAGCGCGCCCAGCGGGGCTGCCTTGCCGTTGATTTTCAGATCCAGCGCAACCACCGGCGGTTGATAATTCTCATCCCGATACCATGCCGGGTTGACAATCGCCACCCCTTGCGAGCCACCAAAAAACATCAAGCCATCGCGCGCCTGTGCAAATGCCCCGCCCCAGGTTGCGCCAATATCCATGCCATCGGCGCGTGATAAAGGATGGGCGCGCAGTTTTATCGGGTCAATCACAAAATCACTGGTCCAGATGCGGCCGGCTTGGTCTTCCATCAAATTGCCACCCAATGCCTTGCCTGGCTGCCCTAATTGCGCACTGATATGCTCAAAATACGCGCTCTGACCATCCCGGCGCAACATCCGGTCCAGCCCCTTGTCGGTGGCCAGCCACAGGCGCGCGCGGCGATCAATCAGCAAACCGATAATCGATTCAGAAACCAGGCCATCGGCTCGTTTGGTCGCCGCCGCAATCGGCATCAAGCCGCTTGCGCCCGCTTCGTAAAACCACAGGCCAGTATCGGTGCCAAACCAGACGCGGCTCTCGCCATCTTCAACCAGGGTGGTAACGCCGTTCAACATGGGCTTGCCAGTGTGATCGGTCATGGTTTCAAAACCGGTTTGATCAGGTTTCCAACGCGCCACCCCGCTATTGGTGGCAGCCCACAAAGCACCGTCACGTGTGGCCAATAACTTGAGTATCGATTCATGCGGCAAACCGGGCATCGCGCTCCAGTGT
Source organism: Burkholderiaceae bacterium (assembly GCA_046597185.1). Classification (GTDB taxonomy): domain Bacteria; phylum Pseudomonadota; class Gammaproteobacteria; order Burkholderiales; family Burkholderiaceae_D; genus CAMBDR01. The sequence goes on from JBKJLF010000742.1 coordinate 5,380, forward strand.
GATGCTCCGGCCTGCTGCCACACGA
>JBKJLF010000819.1:0-2719 GCA_046597185.1 Burkholderiaceae bacterium
TTTTGGCGGCGATGGCAATATTGGCCCCATCGCGCGCGGCGCGCAAGGCAATGGCCAGACCAATCCCACGGCTACCACCGGAAATAAACAGGGTTTTTCCTGCCAGGCTCATGATAAATCCTTTGTTAAAATGAATTGTCGATTATGGCATACAAAGCCGGGCCGGATGGCAAACAAATCGCCGCATTCTTGTTTGGAAAGCCATTGGCGCAGATTTGCGACATTTCTTCATTTTGACGCTGTTGTTTTACAGAATGTATGTTGATGCAAGCTTGCATTGCAACTCGGCAACTTGGATTTTTAAACCGTTCAAGAATGCATCAATCCGATGTCAATGCAGACGAATGCCCTACTATTGCGTAGGGGCATGCCCTTGACAAATACGAAAATCAGGTGAAAATGGATGCAAAGCAAATATCCCTGAACCAATATTCTTTGCGAGGCAATATGAAAATACGTCCAGCGGTGGCCGCTGATGCGGCCAAAATCAGTAGCCTTATTCATTTGCGCAGCCATTTGCTGACAGTAGACCCCACGGGTGAAGGTGCTGAAGGATTTTTTGCCTCGATCCGGGCGGATGCGATTCAAAAATATATTGATTCCGGACACTTTGCTTATCTGGTGGCGGAAGAAAAAGATCACATTGTTGGCGTTGCTGCGCTACGTGACAATAGCCATCTGTTCAATTTATTTGTAGACTATGAAGTGCAAGGCCAAGGACTGGGGCGGCGTTTATGGCGCAATCTGCGTGATTCTGCCTTGCAGGCGGGCAATACAGGTGAATTTACGGTCAATGCCAGCCTGAATGCGCTGGAGATCTATCGCCATCTGGGTTTTATTGAAGTGGGCGAACCGTTTGAAGCCGATGGCGTGGCTTTTGTGCCAATGAAATTACAGTTGTCAAATCAGTTGCCACATTAGTTGACAGATTCGTTGCCAGATTAGTTGTAACATTCAACCCAATAAAATGCGGCTCGCCTCTTCCAGTTGCAGCTCGGTTTCGTGAAAAACCTGAGCTGCGCTATCTTGTGTCAAGCCAACCGCATGCCATGCCACCAACGACAGGCTGGGCACCAAATCATCTTCTTGTTGTGATAAATCGAGCGCATGGGTAATGCCGTCGGCGACATGGATGATGGTGGCCAAAAAGCCAGCACCGGGTACATCGGGCGAATGGTGGCCCGCAATGCCATGTTGCAGCGTTTCAGAAAAGCGCCAGTGTTCGGCCAGTGCCGTGCCGGCGATAACATGGGTGATGCCCATGATTTTGCGCTCGGCGTCGATCATATGGCAATCGTGCTCGCGGCGATAGCGCAGTGCGGCAGCGTAATGTTCGGGAAACAGCGTCACCATGACCAGCCGGCCAATATCGTGCAGCAAACCTGCGGTGAAGGCAAAATCCTGATTAAATCCGACATGGCGCGCCAGAATTTTGGCGCAGGCGGCGGTGGCAATGGAATGTCGCCAAAAAGCCTTATCATCAAATTCACGACAACTGCCGCTGGGGAAGCAGCCGGTAATGGCGGCGGTGGTAATCAAATTGCGCACGGTTTGAAAGCCTAAAAACGTAATCGCGTGTTGTATTGTCGCCACCTTCACTTGTTTGGTAAAGCTGGCAGAATTGGCAAGGCGCAAGGTTTTGGCGGTGAGCGCTTGATCAAGGGCGACTTTTTTGGAGAGGGTGGCGATATCGATATCATCCTGATCCAGGCTATTGAGCAATTCCATGACCATGGCGGGCAAAGAAGGCAGATCATGCACATTGCGAATCACATCATCAAAGCTGATTAATGGGTTCATGCTGGCTCCCCTTGGCGATAATTTTGTACATATTGCATTAAAATGCCGCTCGCTTCATCGGTGGATTGTTTGCGAAACAGTTGGGTCAGGCGTTGCAGTTGCAGGCTTCTATCGGGGGCGGGTTCGGATTCGGTTTCTTCATCGCTTTCAAGCAAGATGGGCACGGTGGCAATGCCGTGGCGCGCCAGGGCGGCCAAAATGGATTTGGACAAGGTTAAACCGCGCGAGAGTAGTACCACGCCGTTATCATCCAGCACATTGTTTGACAGAACCATGCCTTCAACCACTTCATCCAAGGGGAGTTGCCGATGCTCTGTTGCCATATTTGCCTCCTACGGTATTTTCGCTTTGCGTTATCTTACCACTCAGATTTTGGCTTGGGGCATCGGGGTGAAGATAAAAGAGGGGGCGATGCAAAAAGGTGTGGGAAATGACGACGCCGGATTGGAATGGATTACGCTTGGCGATGGAAATAGATTTGTTGACTTCTCTAAAGTTTCGTAGATAATTATGGATTATTCGGACGTTGTTAAGGAGATGTACCATGAAGCAGGTTTCGGCTATAGAACGCTTGCAAAGCTTGCCGCCCTTGTTTCGTGGGGCTGATTTGACGGTGCGGTTTCAGTGGACATCAAAGACGGCATCGCAATATTTGTATTTGTGGAAACGACGCAAGTTGGTGCAAGAGTTGGGTGGGCATAGCGATGTTTTCGCCAATATGCTTATGACGCGGCAGCCCAATTGGGAGCAGGCGCTTTTGTTGGCGATGCCTTCCGCCTTGTTGGTTGGTGTTGAAGCGTTGCGACAAGCGGGATGGGTTACGCAAGTTCAGCACAACCCCAGCAATTCTCAATTTGAATGATTGCGTTTTTAATATTTAGTCATGATCTATATTTTTAGAAATTGCCCTACCAACAAC
>JBKJLF010000106.1:0-14550 GCA_046597185.1 Burkholderiaceae bacterium
GTCTACAAAAAACCCGATTCCAAAGATTACACCACCCACCTGGCCAAGGGTAAAATCTATGTGCTCGCTTGCAGTGCGATTGAAAACGCCAAGATTCTACTCGCCTCGAATGCCGCCAATTCCAGCGATCAGGTCGGGCGTAATTTGATGGATCATTTGGTCTTCCTGACCTGGGGTTTGCTGCCAGAAAAAGTCTACCCGTATCGCGGCCCCGGTTGTACCACCTATATTCCCACCTTCCGCGATGGTGCTTTCCGCAAAGACTTTGCCGCCTGGATTTCGCCCATCGATAATTGGGGTTGGTCATGGCCCACCTTTGCGCCCGGTTCGGATGTGACCAATGCCGTGATCGGTAACAATCTGTTTGGCCGTGCCTTGCGCCAACATTTAAACGATACCGTGCCACGCCAGGGCTTGTTGCATTTTGAATGCGAACAAACGCCGGAGCCGGATAACCGGGTCATGATTTTCCCGCAATACAAAGACCAGTTGGATAACTTCCGTCCTGTGATTCAATACAACGCCAACGACTATATGCGCAAATCGTTTAAAGCGGCCAAAGAGGTGTCGGATCAAATCTTTGCCGCCAACAACATTACCGATTACTCGGCCTATAGCCCGAGCGAGCCGGATTACGTGACCTGGCAAGGGTGCGGCTACACTTTCCGGGGTGCGGGCCATATTGTGGGTACGCACCGTATGGGCAATAGCGCGGCCGAGTCGGTGGTGGATGCCAATCAACGCTGTTGGGATCATCACAACCTGTACCTGGCGGGTTGCGGCAATATGCCCACGCTGGGCACCTCCAACCCGACACTGACCATGACCGCGCTCACCTTCAAAGCCGCCGAAGCGATCCTCCAACAACTTGACAACTAGACGACCATGCAACCCTTACTCCAACCCAATCTGGCGCGCAAACGCCATCAATGTTTGTTTGAAGATGATTTGCCACTTGACCAGTGCGGCAGCATTAAGTCGGTGCCGGATTTGCGGCGGCATTTGCAAACGGCAATTGAAGTCGAACATTCGACCATTCTCCCGTATTTGTGCGCCTTGTATTCCATCAAGGATGGCAGCAATCAGTTTGCCTATAAAATCATTCAAAGCGTGATCATGGAAGAGATGCTGCATATGATTTTGGCCTGCAATATTCTCAATGCCATCGACGGCCGCCCTGCCATCAATACGCGCCACTTTGTGCCGAATTACCCAACTTATCTACCGCATAGCGATAAAGCGTTTCTCGTGCCCTTGCAAAAATTTTCGCAAGAAGCGATAGGCGTGTTTCTCAAAATCGAGCAACCCGCCGCGCATCACGCACCGGCGCAAGCGGATAATTGGACCACCCTGGGCCAGTTTTACCAAGCCGTCAAGCATGCGCTATGCCATTTCAACCATGTCGCAGCGGGTGGCATTTTCACGGGCAAGCCGGAACGGCAAATCAGCACCGAGCATTATTATGGTGGCGGCGGCAAATTGCTGGCGGTGCATAATCTGGCCGATGCGCTACTGGGGATTAATGAAATTATCGGCCAGGGCGAGGGCATGAATGGTTCGATTATCGACCCCGATCATATTATGTTTGGCGAAGACATCGAATATGCGCACTACTACAAATACAATGAAATCATGCAAGAACAGCGCTACCTGCCGACCGACAAGCCACAAGATTCGCCCAGTGGCCCCAAGGTCGATGTTGAGTGGCATGCCGCCTGGGATATGAAAGAGAGCCCGAAAATGGCGGATTACCCGACAGGCTCGCCCTTATGGGTCAAGACCTATGAATTCAATAAAACCTATATGGCGCTGCTGGATGGCATCCACAAAGCGTGCAATGGCCAGCCCGAGGTATTAAAGACCGCCATTCCGCTGATGTATGATTTGAAGTACAAGGCGCAGGAATTGATGCAAATGCCAATTGAAGCTGGCCCCAACCAGGGCAAAATGGCGGGGCCAAGTTTTGAATTTGTGAAATAGGCGCGTCAATCCTCCGCACCATGCCATATCAGGGTTTGATCCCGCAGCTTTGTAAACCCGTCGCCACCGCTTGCGCCACCAAAGCGTGGCGCGCGGGTTGTTGCAGGGTGATTTCATCGTCCCGATTCACAATCACCCCGGCTTCCAATAACATGGCGGGCATGGTAGCGGTTTTGAGCACCGCCAAATGATCAAAATAATACACGCCTGCGGCCTGATCGGCCCACTCGCGGTTTTCCCCGGCGATATGCGCGCTGTGATGCGCTGTTGGCTTCAAGCCGGCAATTTGCAAAGCATAGCCAATTGCACGGGCGCAGCGCAAGCTGGTTTCAAGCTGCGGGTTTATGCGTGACACGAATAGCGAAAAGCCGCTGAACTTATCGGTCACATAGTATTTTTCCCCACGCCAGCGCCATTTTTGTAGATAGTGCGGTTTGGCTGAATCATGGTGAATCGACAGAAAAAAGCGCGCCCCCATGGCTTGCGCCTGGGCGCTGCGTGCTACCAGCGTGTCCATATTGCCATCCGCACCAATGAGCGCATTGCTGATGCCCTGCTCGCTCAGGGTTTGTGAAATCACCTCGGCCAGGGCCGCATTGTATTCAAATTCCGGCTTGCCGCGTGCGCTGATGGCACCGAGTTTGGCTTTGGAGTGGCCAACATCCAGCGCCACCAACGGCGTCGGCTGGCAGTAGCCCAAGGCCGGGCAATACAGTAAAGAGGAAAACAGTGCCCAATGCCAATGGCGGGCGACAACGCGCTGGGTGTGCATGATGAAATCGGGAAAGGTGGATTGTCCTCATCATAATGCCAAACAGGGGCTTTGAGTCATGCGCAACGCAATTGTCCGTGCAGATGTCCGCGCAGGTGTCCGCGCTACCCGCCTGACACTGTCCAGCAAGGCGGACAGGTCGATGGATCAGCAACAATTAAACTTTTTGATCAAGCTCGACATTAATGACCGGTTTCAACTCAGTTATTCCAGCCAGAGCCGGGCGCAAGTGATTTAACTCAAGGCAGGCTGTCAAAGATACGTTGCGCGGTGGTTTCAATCAAATCGCGCCCTTCGAGTTTGATTTGTGGCAAACCTTGCGCGCCATTGCGCACGCCCCCCAAGGCCCCTGCCATTGCCAAGGTCGCGCGCCACCTCCCGCGCAGTGGGCGTGGCATGCTTTTTTATTCCTTTGCAGCCCATGCGCCGCAGGCCGCTGCCGCCATGGCGGTGATTGTTGCGCTGCCTGCGTTACTCGAAATTGCACCCGGCGCTGTCCGCATTTACGCCTTGGTCGATACCGCGAGCTGCCTGAATCGCAAGGGGGAAAAAGAACGCGCATTAGTGCAATATAAGCACGTGCTTGAGGCCATGTCACAGTAGGGCGTACCTGCGCAAGAGCTCGCCATTTTCAATGCGGCGCTGGCACACAAACGAGGTGACCTGAAGGGCACGGCGACGTTTCTCAGGCAAACGCAGCAAAGCCGAATGATTGACAAGCGCAGCAAAATCGACATACAGCAACTGCTTGCCTCATTAGAAAACCCGGATAAAAATCTGCTCGAAAAATACTTTGGTGACACGGCTTTGACGCTCGCTTTCGGCAAAATTTTGCACCAGCGTTTGGTGGATGAAGGCGTGTATGAGCGTATTTCAGATGTTGCTGAAATTAAGCGTATTGGTGAGATAGTGTCCGGTTTGCAAAGTGCGGATACCGATAAAGCGCATTCTTGCTTTGTGCCGATAGAAATCCTCAAATACTGATCAATCCGCGCGGCCTTGAAATGGCGTACGATGATGGCACGTTCGCGCAACCTGAAAGCCAGAGTGGCAGCATCGTGAATCAGAACCATTGCCCACGAATACGGCTTCCGGCGCAATGCCACAGTAATTGGCCACCCCTGCCCGAACCACGGTGCTATCGGGATTGGGATATAAACGCAGAGTATCGCCTACCGCCGCTTGCATGGCTACCAGTGCCCGGGGCGATGGCCCATAAGGGTTTTCGTTGGTATTTAACTTGATCAGATGATCAATCTTGGGTTGCTCTCCCGGCACATAGGGAGTGAGATCAGCAACAACAGGGCTCCAGAAACGGCTCATGGCTTAACTTTTATGATGGACTTGGAAGAAGAATCATACCAAATTCAAGCTGGAATCAACTCAATGATTTATTGAAACCCAAATAAAGCAGGCTCACATCAAGCTGTCCGCGCTGCCCACCCTGTCCACAAGCGCCTGTGCGGACAACGTCCGCCCTGCCCCGCTCAGTAGCGGACAAAACTCAATATCCAACAAAATCGGATACTTAACAATATATTTCCATATGGCATGCTTCATGCTTACAGGACTGCATCTCCCATAATGTGTCCAACCCAAGGAAGCGCCATGATCCGCGAACCATCCAATCAAGACCTCGTCATCCGCCCGCCCGCGCTGTGGCGCAGCAAAAAACTGTGGCTCTCGCTGCTGGCCGCCAGCGGCCTTGCCGTTGCTGGCGTGACGCTGCTCTCAGGCTGGAGCAAAGCCAACCATTCGGTCAAGCTGGCGCGCCTGCAAACGGCGCAGGTTACGCGCGGCACGCTGGTGCGCGATGCACTGGTCAACGGCCATTTGGTGGCGGCGGTTAGCCCTACCTTGTACGCCCCCGCCGCCGCCACCGTCAACCTGACCGTCAAGGCGGGCGACACGGTAAAAAAGGGCCAGATCGTGGCGCAACTGACTTCGCCCGAACTGGCCAATACCTTAAAACGCGAACAAGCCATCTACCTGCAATTGCAAAGCGAAGCAGCACGCCAGCAAATTTCGGCACGCAAGCAAAAACTGCTGGCGCGGCGCGATGCTGATCAGGCTGAAATTGATCGCGTCTCGGCCGAGCGCACTTACCAGAGGATTGAAGCGGCGGGCGTGGCGGGCGTGATCGCCAACTCGATGGCGTCAATACCCAAGGCATGAACGACAACGCGCGCTCACGCCTGCGCAATGAAAAACTGGGCTTCATTTTCCAGGGTTTTAATCTGATCCCTGACCTGAATGGCACTTACTTAAGAAAAATACCCCTATAAATCAACTGGTTGGAATGCACTGCTGACTTGAAAAATCGTGAATACCAGCCGTGTGTTAATGCCATAAAACAAGATTGCATCACTCTTGTTGATATATTAATCGTTGTTAAATTATTGTGAAAATTTAAATCGCATAAAAATTAAATTCTATTTTTACTCCTCTTTAAGCAATAAATACTTGTAAACTTTTCAAAAAAGGCGTTTACTGTTGCTTTTTGGGAGAAACCCAATGGCAATATCCGTTCAGCAGGCTCGTATCCTGCACTACATGCGCAACAGTGATCTACATACCTTTATCAATATGTTAGAATCGCCAGAACTATTAGAAACCAAAACTCTTCCTCATGAACGGATACGATTGTAGCCGGCGACTGAAACCCTATCGATGTTTATGACGCAAGCCTTGAAGCCGGATCGGTCATGCCAAGGCATTGTCAACGACGCTGCCATAAAGCGCCAGATGAGCGGTTTGGCACCATGTAGTACCAATACGGGTGCATATTGCAATGCGCGTTCACGATTGCCGCTGAGCATGGTGTCGGGTTTGGTAAAAGAAACAGGCAAGCTCATTGCGAGAAAAACTGCTGCTGCGTGGTACTGGCAAGGGCGGCATGTGAAGTTGGTTGATGGCACGACAGTTACCATGCCGGATACCCTGGCCAGCCAGAAAAAATATCCCCAACCTCCATTGTCACGCGCGAATTGGACGTTGGCGGCAGGGTGTTGGTAACGACACTACTATGCCCGGAAATAACACCAAAAAGCGAATTGAAGGCACTATACAAGTGTCGGTGGAGCGTGGAATTAGATATCCGAAACATAAAGACGACGATGGGGATGGTCACGTTCAGTTGCAAAACACCAGAAATGGTCGAAAAAGAGATGTGGGTCTACCTACTCGCCTATAACCTGATCCGCTTGCTTATGTTGCAATCGGTAATGTTGAAGGATATCTTGCCACGATTGTTAAGTTTTAAGCATGTATTGCAGTTATGGAAACATCGCTATACTACTCAATTTGATATTGCAAAAAAGGGTAGGGAAGCGCCCCGGCAGAATTGAGCCTCGTGCCATAAAACGTAGACCAAAGCCCTATCCATTGTTGATGCAAGCTAGGCATGCTGCAAGAGCGAAAGTACGCAAATTTGGCCACCCCAAAAAGCTTAAGTAAGTGCCATTCTGGTCTGTCCCCTATTGGCCCCGCCTATTGTCCCCTCTAAACTTCGCTACGGCGAGCAATTTCTCTTGCCGCGCTTGCGCTCTGGCTTGCTGCGCTTGTTCTTGGGCTTGGTGCGCTTGTTCTGATGCCTGGCGCGCTTGCGCTTGCGCCTCATGCACCAGTTCCATGCTTTCTTGCCGTCCCAGTTGCAGCCTATCACCAAAGGCGGTATCGGTGACGTTTTTAATATCGCGATAATATTTCAAACTCAATTCGTAGGCGGCCAACGCCTTGGGGCCCATGGCCACCAATTCAGCAATATGAAATAATTTAGTAAACACCCGCTCTTGCCATTTAGCTGGAATCTCTTCTAAATCGGGTAAATGGCGAAACACATACAGCCATTTGTCTTGCAACGACGTGAGTTGGTCTAAGGTTTTTTTGAAATTGGGCAGGGTTAAATAGATAAACGTAAGTTTGTCGTAAAACACTTGGTTACGATGATCCTTCAATTGCACTTTATGCACCACGTCGTCCTTGTCGGCATCATCAAAAATAAAATCGAGAATACCTATTGAGTACACCGCTGCCAACTTAAAATCCCACTCGCCCTTTTGCGCTTGTTGCTGAATCGGAAAACTGGCATAAAACAAGCTGCGGTCCCCCCAGTGCCAGCAAGATGCCGGTGACGATCAACCATTCGCGCAAAACGGATGCGGCGCGTCCTGCCGTTGCAAGCGCAACGACTGGAGTACTATTTGGCTCGGGAGTGGAATCCATGGCAATTTACCGGGTAGTCAATCTACAACATAATCGGCTTGACTTGTTCGGCGCGCAAGGAGATTTACTGAGTTGCAATTATATTTCTTAATGGAATTTTTGTATGTGCGCTACTACACATTCGGCACGGAAAGATTTCTTCGTCAATGAGTAACATCGCCGGTTTAGCTTTCAATGGAGCGTCAGAATTGTTCCCAATCGCTCTCGACCTGGCTGAAGCCTTCAACGGGAGAACGACCCTGGCCTTGGCTCCGTCAAGCTTGAATATGCTGACCACCTGGGACAGATTGCTCGACTGTTCCTGCAAGGATTCCGCAGCCGCGGCAGCTTCTTCGACCAGCGAAGCATTCTGCTGTGTGACAGTGGCGCAGCGCAACGAGGTGCTCAAAGATTCGCCGTCGTGCCTTGGCTCAAGTGATCCTGGTCTGAGCCAACTAGCGTGCGCGAATGCGCATGCTTTGCGAGAGCACGGAAAAAGCCAACCCTACTTGCGCCCGTTCCAATAAAATCGTCAGCTCCGAATAGGTGCAAATCATATCCACCACATTCACTTTAACCAGCGCCAGTTTTTTCAAAATCGTCTGATACACGCCCGGTGTCTGGCGCGCCTCGGGGTCGAGTCGCAAAGTAAGCGCCGACAGATTCTCCAGCCGCACCAATAAATGCTCATTGGCAAACGCGGTTTCCACTGCTTCAACCAGAGGCCGCCCGACAATAATCAACACTTCATGCAAGCCTTGGGTGACGGTGACAAACACGCCCGGCTGGTTTTCCGCCAATTGCAGCAAGGTGCGCTGGCTTTCACGGGTGGTGTTGGAATAGCGATAGGTCAGTTCGGTCAGTTCGGAGCGGGTGGTCAGTTCGGCCATTTGTGGCAATAAACCGGTTTCCACCTGTTCGCGCTGTTGCAAGCGCACGGCCAGCCGGGTGAGCGCCATGACGATGGCAGCCTGCCCGACTGGCTTCCACATATCCTTTTCCAGTTGCGGCTGCATTTGCCGCGCCAGCTCGGATAAATTGATCAAACCGCGTACCATGCCCTCGGTTAAGAAGGCGGATTCGCTCACAAACTGTTCTACTTTCGATGCGATAGAGGCCATGTGTAATATTTTTAACGAAGTGGAGATTTTTTGTAAAATTTCTAAATTGTTTTGATGTCAATGCCAGATGCACAACCGTATTGATAGCACTTGGAAGTATCCCACACAAAAAACCGCAACACAAAGGGTCTGCGCACTCTTTTTTTGACAGGGGGCGATTCCTGATCTACCTGGCCAGACGTGGGTATGGGCTGGCTGGGGCGAGGTTGGCCAACGGTGTGCAAGAATACGGCCTTGTCGTGATCCAGTGCCATTGCTATTGAGACAGATCTGGCGTGATATGAGTAATGACTTTCTTGGTAATTTTTTTTCGCCAGGACTTTTGCGTTAAATTAAGTTCCCCGTAGAAATGTTTAATATTTAACGCGGTGGATTTCATTTGTGAAATATTTCATTTGAATTGACAAGGTAGGCCCTTTCCAAATACTATGCTTTCCCATTCGGGCTGTGACTTATATAAAAACACCAATGCATTACGTATCGGGCTTGATCACACCAACGAATCATAATAAATCGCTTGAATTATCAATGGAGAATACATGAATTTTCGCTTGACTCTGCTTGCTGCATCCTTGGCTTTAATCGCATCCGGTTCCACTATTGCCGCTGATAGTGCCGTGTTTTCGCAAACATTTTCTGTCAGTACCACTCAACAAACTTCCGACCTGATTGCGCAGTTAACTGCACGTCACGGTTTGTCAGCTGATTATAGTTTCGTTGTCGCCAGCGAAAACCCCGGCATAACGGGTCAGCGTATCGTGCGCGTGAACCCTACATTCAAAGGCATCCCATTGTGGGGCGCACAATCGGTAGTTGTGCTGGATGACCAAGGCAATTTCATCAGCGAATCCCTATCCAACCGCATGGATGCATTGGTTTCCGGTGGTGCCAAGCAATTTGACACCATCCCTGCTTTGGCTGATTTCGAAGTCATTAACTCGGTGGTCGCTACCCTGGCCCCCAATGGCGGCGAAGATCTGGTCAAGCCAAACGCAAGTTTGACTATTTACCCTGTTATCAAATCCACCCGCGTGGCTGCTGCCGCTAACAAAGCGGAAGCTGATTTGAATGCATTGGACGTTGACGACACCGTAGTCGGCTATAAATTGGCCTGGTTGGTTGAAACCCGCATGGTTGTGAATGGTTCGCAGCAACTGTTTGATACCATCGTTGACGCGCAAGACGGCAGCATCATCCAACGCATCAACAAAATGCATAGCGTCGTGGGCGTCGGCCGCAGCCAATACAATGGCACCGTACCTATCGAGACCACACTGATCAACGGCTTGTACACCATGAAAGATTCGACTCGTGGTACAGGCGGCGTGTATGGCGGCATGGCCATCACCAATGCCAATCACAGCGGCTCCAATGCTGGTTTGGTCTACACCAACACCACCAACGAATGGGGTGACGGTTTGCAATACAATGGTGGCGACACAACCAATACAAATGGCCAAACCGCTGCAGTCAATGCACTGTGGGGCTTGATGAACACCTATGACACATTGAACAATGTGTTGGGTTGGAAGAGTCTGGATGGTCGTAATACCGCAACCTATATTGCCGTTCATGCCAATACTGCCTACGACAATGCATTTTATTCCGATAGCTGCAAATGTATGTTCATTGGCGACGGTTCTTCGTTCTACAGCTTGGGTTCGATCGACGTGATCGGCCACGAAATGGGCCACGGCGTGACCGCAGCCACTTCCAACCTGACTTACGCTGGCGAATCCGGTGGCTTGAATGAATCCAATTCCGATATTACTGGTGACATGGTAGAAGCCTATGCCCGTAACGGCGGTACAGGTACAACTGTTCCTGGTGGCAATGACTGGATGGTTGGTAAAGAAATCGCCCGTAACGGCGTGCCATTGCGTAACATGATCAAGCCATCCAAGTCTGGCAGCAGCACACCGGACGCATGGAGTAGCAGCATCGGCAGCATCGACGTTCACTATAGCAGCGGCCCGAACAACCGTATGTTTTATTTCTTGTCGCAAGGCTCGAATGCAACCCCAGGCAATGATGCATACAGCGCCTACCTGAACCGCGCACCAGCCGCAATGCATGGTATCGGTAACGACAAAGCCTTCCGTATCTGGTTTAAAGCCAACACCACCAAGTTCACGGCATCAACCAACTACGCAGATGCACGCGCCAAAGTGATCCAGTCGGCAACCGAGTTGTATGGTGCTGGCAGTGCTGAAGTGGTTGCAGTCAAACGTGCTTACGCTGCGATTAATGTGGGTAGCGACACCGACGAAATCGGCTTCACTTCCCCTGTGTTGGTGTTGAGCCAGCCAGCCAATGTGGCTGTTACCGCAGGCAAAACTGCGACTTTCTCGGTCACTGCTGACGCAGGTACAGCACCTTACAGCTATGTATGGTACAAAAACGGCGTGCGTGTTCGTGGTGTAACTGGCTCAACTTATAGCTTTGTTACCACCTCGGCTGACAATGGTGCCAAGATTTCGGTACGTATTACCGACAGCAGCGCAACCCCAGCCACGGTTACCAGCAACCAGGCTACTTTGACCGTGAACCCATTCGGTACAGTGTATGAGCGTTTGGTGAATGGTGGCTTTGAATCTGGCGCAACTGGCTGGGCTGGTACAACTGGCGACATCAATCGCTGGTCTGGCCAACCTCCATACGAAGGTGCTTACAGCGCATGGATGGGCGGCAATGGTTCTGCCATCACTGAAACCCTGTATCAAACCGTGACCATTCCTGCTGACGCAACGACTGCAACATTGAAGTTTGCATTGCATATTGATACGGCTGAAACGGCTACTACCGTGAAAGATACTTTCAGCGTGCAAATCCGTTCCACCACGGGTGCGTTGTTGAGCAACTTGAAAACCTACAGCAACTTGGATTCGACTGGCAACACCACACCACGTTATCAAATCCGTACTTTTGACGTGAGCGCATTCAAGGGTCAAACCGTGCGTGTGTTCTTCACTGAAACTGAAAACTCAGGTTTGCAAACCTCGTTCTCGGTGGATTCGGTGAGCTTGAAGACAGACTAAGCTGGCAAGGTGTAAAAACTTTCTGCTCAGTTAAGTGGTAAATAAGCAGTAAATAAGCAGTAAATAAGTAGCAAATAAGTAGCAAATGAGGCGGCCCCGTAGCAATACGGGGCCGCTTCCCATTTGTGCAATCAAAAAATGTTCCTTGAAGAAGCTTGGCACGCAATGCGTGCCTGAATGCCGACCACGCCTACCTGCTCTCGCCCGTACCCGAGCCAGAGACGTATGCAATGCTGGCTGCGGGCTTGCTGCTGGTGGGCGGGTGGGTACGGCGGCGCAGGGCGGTTTAACCAGGATATTTATCTGAGCACAGTTTGCCGCCGGCACCCCAGTTTTCTTTTTGTACGTCTTCGATGATGACGTAGATGGAATCAACGCTACAGCCTGCAATGCGGGCGGTTTCCCGGCTCAGCACGTCGACCAGTTCACGTTTTTGTTCAATGCTACGTCCGGCAAACATTTCAACTCGAATAATTGGCATGGTTTTTCCCTTAGCGTGAAATAACACAGATTTTGGACGACCAAAAACCTCGTGAGCAAAATCACGATTCTGTGATTATTTCATAATTCGGGGTGTTGTGGGCGACGCCGCATCATGAAAGTTAGCTCGCCAATGATAAATGGGTGTATGAAGACTTGCTGCTTATTTAGCAAATCAGCCAAATTTGCATTGTTGAACTTGAAATGATCAACCCAAACCGATGTGTCCACCAGAATCATACTAGTAGACAGTCAAGTTGGTTTGTTGATGCAAATCAATTGCTTACAATAGCTTGGGCTTACCCAATTCCAGCAAACGAATCAACTTGACTGTCTACTACGGTGTTTTTGCGCCCACGGCAGAAACTCAGCGGCGGGCAAAGGCCGACTAAAAAAGAATCCCTGCGCCTGATTACAGCCGTGTTCCTTAAGGTAACGCAGCGAATTTCTGGATTCGATGCCTTCCGCCAGGACAGTGAGCTTCAGGCTGTGGCCGAGCGCGATGATTGTGTCGGTCACCACCCGGCTCGCCGGATCGTCCTCGATGCGGCGCACGAAAGACTGGTCGATCTTGAGCTTGTCAAACGGCAAACTGATCAGGCTGCTTAGACTTGAGTATCCGGTGCCGAAGTCATCCATCGCCACCTTTATGCCGAGCGATTTGATCCGCTGCAGAATTTCGATGGCATCAGCGACACTGTCCATGACCGCGTTCTCGGTTACTTCGATCTCCAGACAGGTCGGGTCCATTCCGCTATCGGTAATGATGCTCTTGAGCCGCGCGACAAACGAGTGCTGGCGGAACTGGAGCGGCGAGACATTGATCGCGATTGCGATCTTGAGTCCCTGAGCGCGCCATGCCGTGTGCTGACGACAGGCCTCGATCGCCACCCACTCGCCCAGCTTGCCGATCAGGCCAGCAGACTCGGCGATGGGAATGAAGACATCTGGGCCGCTTGCCTCTCCCCCGCCCTGGGCCAGGCGCACCAGCGCCTCGACGGCGATCAGCTCGCGGCTGGCAATGTCGATCACCGGCTGGTAATGCAGTGCCAGTCCCTCGCCATGCTTGATTGCGTGCCTGAGCTGGGCCTCCAGTAAATGCGCCTGGGCGGCCCGGCTGTTGAGTTCGGGCGTGAACGTCTGATAGTTCGCCCGTCCCGACTGCTTGATCTGATACATCGCCAGATCGGCGTTGTGGATCAGCGCACCGACGTTGCCGGCATCATCGGGAAAGTAGCTGACGCCGATGGACGGCGAAAGCGACAGTTCCAGGGTATCGATCCGTATCGGGCGGCTGATGCTGTCGACGATGTGTTGCGCGACGACCTCCGCACGATGGCTTTGGGCATCGGCGTTAGGCAGGATGACGACAAACTCGTCGCCGCCCAGGCGTCCGACCAGATCCTCATCCCGCGTACAGTCGCCAAGCCGCTTCGCGACCTCCTGCAACACGCGGTCGCCGATCTCATGCCCGTACAGATCGTTGATCGGCTTGAACCGGTCGAGGTCAATGAACAGCAGGGCACCTCGGCCCTGGCGGCGTTTGGCTGCCGCGAGCAGATGGCCGCCATACTCGAAAACGCAGGCCCGGTTCGGCAAGCCGGTTAGCGAATCGTGCAACGAGGCCTCGCGCAGACGTTGTTCCGCACGCTTGCGCTCGGTAATATCAAAGGCGATGTGCCCGGTGCCGTAAACATTGCCCGCTGCGTCGATGAGCGGGAAGGTGGTGGTGATGTGGTGCAGCATTCCCGTCGCCAAGGGCGTGGCATCCTCGAACTGTATTGCCCGCCTCGACGCCATCACCTCAAGGTCCTGCCTTCGGAGAACGTCGGCGGCGGCCTGGGGGATGAAATCATGGATCGTCCGTCCACAAACTTGGCTCTTCGGGTGCCCCAGCACCTCGGCGACGGCTCCATTGACATCCAGGAAGCGCCCCGCCGCGTCCTTGAAGGCGATAAAGTTGGGGGAATTGTCCATCGTGCTCTGGAGTAGCTGCTGGCTCTGCCACAGGCGCTCATCGGCACGCTTGCGCTCAGTAATGTCCTGTATCGTCCCGCGCAGGGCGATCACCTCGCCCCGTTCGTTCCGCGTGGCCTCGCAGATCGCGTGAATCCAGATCAGGTGGCCGCTGCCGTGATTGACCTGCAATTCCAGGTCGTAGCCTTCGCCGGTCTGTATCGCGTGCTGCGCGGCGGCGTTCAAGCGCTCCCATGACTCCACCGGCAGCAGGGTGCCCCGCTGCGCGGGGAAGGACGGTACATCACGTCCGTAGATCGCCGGTATCGAAACGGAGGTCGTGACTTCCCCGCTCAGCAGATCCCAGTTCCAAGTGCCGAATTTGGCGAGACTGTGCGCCTCGGCCAGTTCAAAGGCGCTGGCTTGCAGCGTGGCGGCGCGTTCGCTCAGCAAGGCGGCCGCGCGGCTGAGCGATTTGGCCACCTCGGCGGCTTCCTTGAAATGAACATGCACCGGCAGAACCGGTGCCCAAGCGGCGCTGCCCAAGGCGTTGGCCGGCGCAATCAGGGCCTGGACCGACTGCGCGATTCTGCCGCCCGTGAACCAGGCCAAAGCCAGACCAACGCCGAACAAGGCTGCGATCCCCAAGGCCAGCATGGCAAGATTACGCATGAGTTCGCCGACCAGGGCTTGCCGCGGAATGCCGATCGCAACCGTCCAGTTCGTGACCGACGACCGGCTAAAGAACGACAGCACCGGCGTTCCCTCAAGGGTGTTTGCCTCAAGGAAACCTTCGGCGGATTCGCTCATCCGCTGCAGCAGTTTGGCGGCGGCTTTGTGCCCCACAAACAACTCGGGCGTCAAGGTGCGGCCGGCGATGGTGCACGGTGAATTTTCCCTCCAACTAATTCACAACAAAATCATGTAGTTGTCCTAAATGCTGGACAAACAAAATTTATTCCTGTATAAAGGGTAAATGGAAATCAATTTAAAACAACTG
>JBKJLF010000158.1:0-13122 GCA_046597185.1 Burkholderiaceae bacterium
GTGCGTGCCTTTGCCAAGGCGGTTGGCGTAGCTGTCGTAGATGAAGCTTTTTTCAAATAACGGGCCAATCACGGCGAACAAGGCATGGTGTACCACTCGGTCACGAAACGGGGCTGCTGATACGATGCGCAGCTTGGGGTCACGCACGGTGATTTCCAAATATTGCCCGGTGCGGTATTGGCCGGTTGCTAATTCCCGTTCTAGGCGTAATAGTTCTGGTTCCAAATTAGCCCAAAACTTGGCAGCACCGGGTTTGCTGCGCTTACCCTTCATCGCGCGCTTGGCGGCGGCGTGCAGGGCGGTGAAGGAAGCGATTTGTAAGAACAAATCATCATAGCGTTGTGTCATGCTAGGCTAGGCGCGGTTTGGGGTGTGGGCTGGTCTTGCTGTTTGGTTTGGGGCTGATTTTGCGGCTTATCTTGCTGCTTATCTTGCTTTAGCCACGCGCCAACCATACGGCCAATATTGTCGATGGCGCGGGCGGCAAATTCATAACGGGCTAAGTCTAAATGGCGCAAATCCTTTGCCATGCGGACACCAAAGCGTAGCTTTTCAAGGCCAAGGTTGGCTGCGCGTAGATACCCGATGCGGTCTTTACTGTAGGTGGCCTCGATCAACTGGTCTAGTACGGCCAAGGCTTGCACTTGTAGGCGGTCACCTAATAGAAACTTTTGGCTACGAGGGAATTTTTCTAGCACGGGCACTAACCACAACAAGAACTGGTACATGGCTTCCAAGGCAGGGCCGCTGGCACGCGGGCCGGTGGGTGACTTGGCAAAATGATCAGACATGCAATTCCTTAAAAAAAATCGAGCCTGCGGCTGGCTTTTTACAAACCAAGCCGCACGCTATTGGCAGGGGTGACGATAATACACTACTTTGAACCAAATTCAAGATCAAGTGCAAAAAATCACAAAGCCTTTAAGAAGCAAGTGCAAAGCTGCCTACGGCAGCGTCCGGGCAACGCGCAGGCCGGAGTAATTGAAACGGTAAGCTGGCGTGCTGATGAAGCGATAGGCCGAGCGCAGGTTCGACGGGGTGTCGTTCCACGAACCGCCGCGCAGCACGCGATTCTCATTTTTACCAACAATTACCCATACACTACCGTCCTGTGGCGCACCTTTATAATCACTATGCCAACTGTCTTCCACCCACTGCCAAACATTGCCATGCATATCATACAACCCAAAAGCATTCGGCGGAAAGCTACCTACTGGCGATGTATTAACCCATTTGTCGCGCCCTTCGGCCATCCCACCACAACAGGTATCCTTGCCGTAATTAGCGTACTCGTGGCTAGCCTTGTCGCCCCATGGGTAAGCGGTGGTACTGCCTGCCCTAGCCGCATATTCCCACTCTGCCTCACTGGGCAACCTATATTGCAGGCCACTCATTTCATTCAATTTTTTCAAATACGCCTGGGCATCGTTCCAGCTCACTCTTTCTACTGGGCAGGTGTCGCCACAATCCTTGAAACGGCTCGGATTATTTCCCATTACTGCACGCCATTGCCCCTGCGTCACAGCATATTTGCCCATGGCAAAGGGCTTGACAATCGTCACCTTGTGAGCGGGCCTTTCATCCTTTTGATCACTCTTATCATCGCCCATGATGAAGCGCCCAGCGGGGATGCGAACCATTTCTGGGCAATATTTGCACTTTTCTGGCTTCACGCCATCCTGCACTTCGGTCAGCTTTGATACCAATTCCACCCCAACCGGTGGCCGCACCGCCACCCACCCCACCGCCAAAGCCAACCCCGCCACCAACACCACCCCACGCGGCCCCGCCAATGGCGTGCCGTCTGGATACAACAATCGCAACAACCGCTCCCCCAGCCCAAAGGCCAGCGGCTGCGCCCGCCCGCTCATAAAGCGCAAAAACACCTTATCTTGCGCCGCATCGGGCAACCCCACCCGGCCTTTACCCGCCTTCTGGGCCAACGCCACGGCCAGCGCATCCGCATATGGCTTACTTGCCTGACTGGCCTGTTCGAAAAACGCATCCAATGCGCGGCGCACCACACCCCCGCACTCTGGCAACTGTTCATTCAACAAAGCACTCCGCAACCAGTTAGGCATAAACCCCACCCGCAACCACGGCAAGCGCGCCAGTTGCGTCAAACATTCTGCATAGCGCTCCCGATGCGGCAGTTGCCACGGCAGCGCTGCTTTCGCCACGGGTGCCACCGGTGCCAGCAAGGCATTGCCTAACATGAGCGTAATACCCCAGTTGATTTCTGGGTACACCGCACAGGCCGACAGCCACGCCATGCCGTCTGCGCCCAAATCTTTCACCAAGGCATCAAGCAGCTTATCCCGCGTGGCGGCAGGCGGTGCCACTCTGTCTAGCCACATATCTTGATCTTGCCAATACACAGGGCGCGGACGGGTTTTAGCTTCGTCATTATGCAAAGATTGCCACTTTTCAGTTTCGAATAGTTGTCCTAATATCGTCAACCCGCTGCCGTTGAGTGGCAATAGCACCAGCCCGGCATGGCCTAACAACCATTCACGCACGCTCCAGAGCCGTCCTATCTGCGGCGTCAACAGCACTGGGGCTTGCCATGCCGTCAACAACGGTAAGCAAGAGGCTACCCGCCCGCTGTAGGGGTCGATTAGCCCTTGCCCGTCACTGACGATGATCAGGCGCGCATCCGTATGGCGGCTATGCAATTGCGGCAGGCTTTGCGGGCCTGCATGCAACACGCCCCCACGCAAGGGCGCGTGCCGTAGGCGACGTGGGTCGGCGTCAAATTCGTAGCGTTCAAAAACCACGCCTTGCCACTCTAAGGCGGCCAGCATTTCTTCGGCTAGGTGCGCTAAATGGTCGCCATGGCTGGCTTTATCGACCAAAATTAAATATTCCGGCTCTACCCTGCTGCCAAACACCGGGGTGAAATAGCCGCCACGGCGCACGCTAGCGCGGATGCTGGCGGCCACGTCCAGCTCGCGCGAGTCTACGTTGATGCGCCTGCGCAAGCCCGCACCCAGCCGCCGCACGTCGTTGACTAGCGCCGCAAGCCAGCGTGTGTCGCTGGGCGTGCCATCAGAGGGCAGGCGCAGTAAAAACCCGCGCCGCCGCAAGGTGGTGAAGAGCCACCATGCGAGGGTAATGCCTGCTACTGCCAATGGCCCGAATAAATCGATGGGGTGAAAGTAATTTGCCGCCTCGGAAATTTCAACTTGACGGGTTTTTTGAATCAATTCGGGTGGCATTGCTTGGGCGGCGGCACTGGCGGAGGCGCTGACAGAAGCACTGGGCTGCACAATGGGCGGGACGATGGCAGGGTGCGTTTTCCAATACCATGCCAACGCCAACGCCACCAGCAGTACCAAGCCTAGCCCCAGTACTACAGCGCGCCACCCCTGCATAACTGGCCGCGCTAGCTTACTTACCGTATTTTCCGCTAGCGCATGTGGCGCATCCGCCTGCACCACCGCAACCTTCTGCTGCGGCCAGCGCAGTTGCACCCAATCGGTGTACACCGCACCAAAGCGCGCCTGCATTTCGCTGCTGCTGCAAAAGATCGGTGCCAAATAAGGCGCAAGCTGGGCGCGCTCGGGCAATGCCCCCTGCCCGCTCAATAATTGCAGCGCCAGCAATTGCGCCGCTGCAATCAGTTGATCCGGCGCGACGATAAAACCGCGTTCGCGCAACCAATAGCCTAGATCAGCCAAGTCGGCTGGCTGTAAGGTTGCTATTTTTGGTATCGAGGTTTCCAAGGCTTACGCGGAAACCCGCTTAATCACCACCCGCATTAACCGGGTCGTAAGGCGTGCCGTTTGCGCATTAAATGCCCGCAAAACCAGCGTGTTGGCCGCAGCCATTTCTTGATGGCGTTTGCCGCGTTCTAGCTTGGAACAAACTGGCCGCTTATATGTGCGCAACATTTCATTTTTCATATCGTATTTAACCAACTTCCTTCGACTTCCTCAATCACATCCACCCGCTCAACCAGAAAATCAGGATCGGCCTTGGGTTCATCCAAAAGCGAAAGCCATGAAGGCCGTACCGGGCGCAATATGAGGGTATCGCCCTCTTTGCGGATTTCAAGTTCGGTAACGCCAACAAACTCCATGTCTTTGGGAATGGTAATGGCCTGATTTTCACTACTATTGACTATAGCAACGGTAAGCATAATTAACCTCCTAAGCCCGTAATGGGTAACTGGCAAACTGATTTTACCACCTTCATCCACCGCGCAAAACACATCAACCACCTGCTTGCCATCACGGTATTTTCAAGCACCCCAGCGCTGCGCCAGCAAGCCCTGCACCCGCTTAACATCTTCGCTAGTTTTCGCCAACACGCCCAAGGTGGCTTTCAATTGCTCAATCGGCAAGCTTTTCAGTGGCAATTTACCGACATCACCCGCCGTCACGCCCGCCCAGGGGCGCGCCTGCAAGACGCTGATCCATTGCACCAATTCCGCCGTGGTGGGCGGTTTATCGAGCCGCAATTCGCGCACATCCAGAAAAAACGCCAGCACGTCGTTTGCCAACTCGCCCACCGCCTGCCCCAGATTTTTGCTGATGATCTGCTTCAGGCGTTCGCTTTGCTCGCGCCCCGGAAACTCGATGTGGTGGAACACGCAGCGGCGCAAAAAGGCCGCTGGCAAGTTGCGCTCGCTGTTGCTGGTAAGCACGATAATCGGGCGCAAGGCCGGGTTGGGGTCGGCGTCCACCCGCCGCACCTCACTCGTGCCCGGCTTCCGTACTTCTGGTATGCGGAAGAACATGCGGTCGATTTCATTCAAAATATCATTGGGAAAGTCGCGTGGCGCTTTGTCGATTTCGTCGATCAGCACCACCGAGCGCTGCTGCCCCGGATGCTGCGCCGGATCAGGCAGCAAGTCTTGCACCGCTTCCCACGGCTGGGAAAACAATATCGCCTGCCCCAGCGCTTCAAAGCTCAGGTAATCCCGCGCCTCAAGCTTGCAATTGCCGTCATGGCTATCGTGAAAACGGCGCAGGCTATCGAAGCGGTAAAACAAATCGGTCGCCATGCTGGTGGATTTGGTTTCAAAGGTGTACAAATTCAGCGGGCCAGCGGGAGCCAGTTTTTCAGCCAAATAATTGGCAAACGTGGTTTTGCCCGTCCCCGGTTCACCCGTCAGTAGCAAGGGTTGGCCCAGTTGCATGGCGACTTGGGCGGCGATGCACAAGGCTTCATCGGCAAGGTAAATGTCGGCACGGCGCGCCGGGTCTAGCATGGGTATCATTGAAAACTCCCGGTGGTTTTATATTGTATATCGTGATGAATTAACAAATCATGCAAAGCCGTCAGCGTACATTTGCCATTGCCAAATTGCCGATCCAGCCATTTTTCATCTTTCAAGTGATTGATGATGTGCGCGAAACGGGTTTCCACTAATTTTTCGCCCAACCAATCACGAAAATCTTGATCTGAATAATGCTCAAGCTGCAACAATTCGCCGAGTGCCAGCCGTGTCAATTCTGGGCTTGATCTCTTGGCCTCAGCCCACGATTTTTGCACCCGTTGCAGCGTGGTCGGACGGCGCAACAGCTTGGCCCAAGGTGATGGCGTTTCTGTCTTGTAATGTAACACCAGCACCAAAACCAATTTACCCCGCAATGGTGGCAAGCGCGCTAACCATGTCGCAGCCGCTTTAATTAGCGCACTGACCTTTGGCGTGGAAAGCGCTGTGCAATCCTCACTATGCAGGTATAAAGAAAGGTCGCTATCGGCCCAATTGAGTTTTTCCAACAACGCCGTTTCGTTCGCCTCACCTGCGGAAGCGCAAATGATTTCGCCAAAATTCGCGACCGAATCAGTGTACCGTTCGCTGGTATGCTTATTGAGCAGGACGCAGTTTTTGTTGAGCGCTTCGACCACTCTTTGTAACCGCGTGATCTGTAATTGCGGCAAATTGTCCTTGTGATCGAGCAAACACAACAAGCGCACGGGCGGCTCATTGGGGGTGTTGACATAGTGCCGAACGCGCTGCACCAAGGGCGCACGGTCACAGAGGGAAAGCAACATCCTGACATCTGGATCGGTGGGCGTTGGCTTGGTTGGCGTTAGCAGCGGTGGTGGTGGCGATGGCGGTGGTGGTGGCAGTATCGTACTCTCAATAATCGGAAGTTTTTGTATCGCATACAGCACAAAATCGACTGCATTTTTTGCCGCCAACGCCTGATTGGCCTGTTTGTTCATCCCTTTTTTGCCATCGGCCCAGTCACAAATGGCTTTAACCAAAATCCAATCAACCTTTTTATTGTGGCACGCCACGTACAAACCTGCACCCTCCATCTCGCCACCAATCGCATCGGGCGCAAACGCTTGTACTTGCTTGCGAAAGGCCAGGTTGTCGATCAATTTTTCGCCAGAAAGAATCAGCCCGAAATCAACCTTGGCAAGGTTTTCATCCCACGTTAATGCGGCCATCTGGAGCCAGTTGATCAACTTCGGTGATGCGTGCGGCTTGTCACCGCGCGACAGTGTTTCTGTTTTGCCGACCCGCTGCAATTCATACTGCAAAATCTGCTTGGCCACAAGAATCTCACCCATAGCTTGCTTTTTCTGGTTGATGCCAAATGCAATACCGACCATGATCACGGCAGCCGGGTGCAATGCCTCCAGTGCCAAGCGCACCGCATCTTGCGCGCCGCCCACCCCGCTAGTGCCCATTTCGGACAGTGCCATGAATACACGCGCACCGTTGACGCTGCCCAGATCAAAATACATCCGTTCCCCGACGCGAATCTGAACCGATTCTTGCCCAGTAGCGTGTTTAAAAGCATCTAAAACGGCCCGGCTTTCAACCGTTGTGACGGTAACGATCAAAATATCAGCTTTATTGGCTTTTCCTGCAGAATCAGTCATGAATTTAACCAATCGAATAGGCTTGGGAAGCGTAAATTATGCCACCAAAATAGGCCAAATCGCGCTATACATGCCAAGCAGAACTTGATTTTCTGTCACCTAGCAACAAAAAGGATCAGCAAATTTCCATTCAATATGGGAGGCAACATGCAAGCAATCACTAGCAACCCGGAAATCTTATCCGCCCCACGTTTTAATAGAAACCAATACACTAAACCACGCTTTGGCGACTTGCACAGCCCCCACCCTCACACCACCTTCTGCTGCTCCAAGCGTGCAATCTGCTCGTCGTCATACCCCAACGCCCTTAAAACCTCATGATTATGCTGCCCCAAGCTTGGCCCCAACCACTCGGTTTTGCCCGGCGTGGCCGATAATTTGGGCACAATGGCCGGTAGTTTGATCGGGCTGCCGTCGGCAAACTGGTGCTGTTCAAACATCTCGCGCGCCAAAAACTGCGGGGCGCTCAACATGTCGCGCACCGCATAAATTTTACTAACCGGCACGTCCGCCGCCTTCAATACCGCCAACGCAGAATCAATGGTTTGGCCGCTGCACCAAGTTTGAATCGCCGCGTCGATTTCTGCCGTGCGCGGCACCCGCCCGTCATTGCGCGCCAGTTGCGCGTCATGCGCCATGTCCAGACGCGCTATCGCCACCAAGTGATGATGGCAGGCTTGGCACTCGCCATGGTCGGCGGTTTGGGCGTGGCTGGCTTGAGCATGGCCGAAGACGGCCATCACCCAGAACACAATATGGGCCACCACATGTTAGCTTGGATGATGTCTTGAGCGATTCCATCATCGTCAACCATATGATCGACAAGATAGTGGAACATGTGGCACCGGACGGCAGCGCACAGCAAAATACTTTTGCATAACACCGTCGGGCTAATGATTCTTGCCCCCGGCTGTGCATTGAAATTCAATATCACCGTCACACGCCTTGGAAACGGCCCCACGTCCACAAACTGACCGCCCGAATGCGCCGCATTCACCCAAGCGAATTGATTACGCAGGAGCACTTAAGTGGCTTACCCAGGCCGCAAACGCAGGCATACTCATGCACAAAAAATGTGTACGTTCCAATCTCATGTACACGAAATGGCCTTTTCTTGTGCACGTTATGCTTGCCGTGCACGCGCTTTTTTGCACCGCACAAAACCCCAATTTTAGGCTATAATACCCCGTTTGATTGCCTGAAAGAAATCCATCATGGAAGCCGAACGCGTAAACACCCTCTCTGCACTGATTGCAGACTTATCCACCCGCAGCACCGAACTCCGGGGGTATCTTTGACTTTCAGGTGAAGTCAGAGAAACTCGAACAACTCAACCAGGAGTTGGAAGACCCCGCCATTTGGAATGATCCCAAACGCGCTCAGGAAATGGGTCGCGAAAAGAAAGCCCTCGAATCCATCGTCACCGACCTGATCGAAATCGACGCCGGCCTGAAAGACGCCACCGATTTATTCGATATGGCGCGTGAAGAACAAGACTTCGACACGCTCGAAGCCATCGAAGCCGATGTCGAAACCCTGAAACACCGGGTCGAAGGCATGGAATTTCGCCGTATGTTCAATAACCCGATGGACCCTAACCCTTGCTTTATCGATATTCAAGCCGGTGCCGGTGGCACCGAGGCACAGGACTGGGCTTCGATGATTTTGCGCCAATACCTGCGCTATTGCGAACGCAAAGGCTTCAAAGCCGAAATTTTGGAACAGTCCGACGGTGAAGTGGCCGGCATTAAAACCGCTACCATCAAGGTCGATGGCGAATACGCCTATGGCTATTTACGCACCGAAACCGGCGTACACCGCTTGGTGCGCAAATCGCCATTTGATTCGGCCAACGGCCGCCATACCTCGTTTTGCAGCCTGTTTGTCTACCCCGAAGTCGATGATTCAATTGAAATCGACATCAACCCGGCGGATTTGCGCATCGATACCTATCGCGCTTCCGGGGCCGGTGGTCAGCATATTAACAAAACCGATTCCGCAGTACGCATTACCCACGGCCCCTCCGGCATCGTGGTGCAATGCCAAAACGACCGCAGCCAACATCGCAATAAAGCCGAAGCGATGGATATGCTCAAGTCGCGCCTGTTCGAACTCGAAATGCGTAACCGCATGAGCGAACAACAAAAACTGGAAGACTCGAAAACCGATGTCGGCTGGGGCCACCAAATCCGCTCGTATGTGCTCGATCAATCGCGCATCAAAGACTTGCGTACCAACTTTGAAACCGGTAATACCAAGAGCGTGCTGGATGGCGATCTGGATGATTTCATCTCCGCCTCGCTGAAACAGGGCGTGTAATTGGTTTTATCGGCTTAATTAGCTTAATCAGCTTAATCAACTTAATCACTTTAACTTTACCTGGCGATCATCATGAGCAATCCTTTGCCCAACGTAACAAATGCCGCAACGCACGAAGCCACACACGAAGCAACACCAGCCGTCGATGAAAACCATATCATCGCCGAACGCCGCCAAAAACTGGCCCAGATTCGCACCCGGGGCGTGGCCTTTCCCAACGACTTCCGGCCCCAGCATAAAGCCGCCGCCTTGCATGCGCAATACGGCAAACATACGCCTGCCGAGCTGGATCAAGCCGCCGTTCATGTGAGCGTGGCGGGCCGCATGATGCTCAAGCGGGTGATGGGTAAAGCCTCGTTTGCCACCTTGCAAGACGCTTCCGGCACGCTGTGCGATGGCCGTATCCAGCTTTTTCTGAACCAGGAAAAAATGGGCGCGGAAAGCTACGAAGCCTTCAAACATTTTGATCTGGGTGATATTCTGGGTGCCGAAGGCGTGCTGTTTCTCACCAAAACCGGTGAACTCTCGATCAAGGTCAGCCGCTTGCGCCTGCTCACCAAATCGCTACGCCCCTTGCCCGATAAATTCCACGGCATGGTCGATCAGGAGCAAAAATATCGTCAACGCTATGTCGATCTGATGACCGACGAACACACCCGCCGCACCTTCCGCGCGCGTAGCGTGGCGATGAATTCGATCCGCAACTTCATGCATTCGCACGATTTTATGGAAGTCGAAACCCCGATGCTGCACCCGATTCCCGGCGGTGCGGCAGCCAAGCCATTTATCACCCACCACAACGCGCTGGACATGCAAATGTATATGCGCATCGCGCCCGAGTTGTATTTGAAGCGGCTGGTGGTGGGTGGCTTTGAGCGCGTGTTTGAAATCAACCGCAACTTCCGCAACGAAGGCGTGTCGCCCCGGCATAACCCCGAATTTACGATGATGGAATTCTACGCCGCCTATGTCGATTACCAATGGCTGATGGAATTTACCGAACAGGTGATCCGCCAGGCCGCCATCGATGCGCATGGCACCGCCGTACTCAGTTACGGTGGCAAAGAGCTGGATTTAAGTAAACCCTTCCGGCGCATGACCACGGTTTCTGCCATCAAGCATTATGCGCCGCAGTACAGCGACGAGCAATTGCACGATTACGCCTTCATGTTGGCCGAACTGGCCAAATTTGGCGTCAAACCCTTGGCCAGCGCTGGCCTGGGCGCGCTACAACTGGCCCTGTTTGAAGAAACCGCCGAAGCACAATTGTGGGAACCGACCTATATTGTCGATTACCCGATTGAAGTATCGCCCCTGGCACGCGCTTCCGACACGGTACCCGGCATTACCGAGCGCTTTGAATTGTTTATCGTCGGGCGTGAAATTGCCAACGGTTTTTCGGAATTGAACGATGCCGAAGATCAGGCCGCACGCTTTCACGCCCAGGTGACCGCCAAGGCCGAAGGCGATGAAGAAGCGATGTTTTATGATGCCGACTTTATCCGCGCGCTGGAATACGGCATGCCACCGACCGGCGGTTGCGGGATCGGGATCGACCGTTTGATGATGTTGCTCACGGATGTGCCCAATATTCGCGACGTGATTTTATTCCCGCACTTACGGCGCGAAGACTAATCTTTGATATTGGCAAGCACAATCGGCGCGCGCGAAACCAGCTTAATCGGCCACGCGCCGTTTTTTGGCAGGTTTGGCCAGCGCCGGTTTGAATCCGGGCACACGCCAAGTGCCCGTCACCAAACGCTGGGTCCAGACTTTTTTCTCTTGCAGTATCACCTCACACTGCCGCCGTGCCAAATGCACTTCTCTTTCAGCGGCATCCAAAATCGTCACAATGCGCTGCTGGCTAGCCAGCGATGGCAGCGCCAGACGCAAGCTGGCAATATCGGCCAAACTGATGCTGGGATAGCTTGAGCCAGTCAAACGCGCCTGAATCTGGCGCTGCATCTGGTCACCAAACAAGCAATGGTACAAATACCCCGACTCCACACCCGCATGCGCGCGCAACAAGGCAAAACCAGTCGAGGCGATACAGTCGGCGTAACTTTCATCAATGCGCGCATAGCCCTGTAAATTGGGGCGTACCATGGACATTAAAATATCACCCGCAAGCACACTGCGGCGCGCCCGCTTGGGCGCATCTTGCGCACTAATGAGCGGCAGCTTGGGCGCAATCTGGCCGGCATTCACATCGCTCAGGGTGATATAACGAAAGTGATCCGGCAAAGTTGGCGCGCCTTTGTCCGGGCAGACCCAGGCCGCCTGTTCCAACACCACAGAGGGCCAGGTTAGGCTGGGCTCGCTCTCCAACAGGCATTGACGCAATCCCCGTTGTTGCTGCAGGTGGTTCTTAAGAAGTTTTTGCGCACAAAGCCATTCATTGTCCCACAAGGCCAAAATCGTGCAAATGGCGCGCTGCTCTTCCAGCGAGGGTAGCAACACCGGAAACTTGCGCAATTGCTTCACATTGATACTGGCAAGGCTAGTACTACTCTTGGCGCACATAAAGAAATAGCGCCGGCCAAAAAAACTATTAGCCAGCGCATTCATAAACTCGGGCAAAATCAGGCTGCGATTGACGCGCACCGCAAACACATGATTTTGATGCAGGCAACACACAATTTCACCGCGCCATAAATCACCGCGCCCCAGTTTATCGAAGTCGCCACCCTCGGTCATCAACACATCGCCATCTTGCAGGCGAAAGCGCTCAATCTGGTGCCGCTCCACCGCCACAGTCTTGATTTCAGTCAAATCAAGATAGCCCTCCTGCACATTTGCCACGCGCAAATAGGGCAGGCGCACCGGATCTTTCAAAGTGCGTTTGGAGAGCGCCAAGCCACTTTGCACATGGGCAACTTTGCCCAGTATGGTAAAAGCCCAGTCGGCCGGAAAACTCAGGTTCATACAGTTGGTGGCTGTCCTGACGAATTCACTGACGAATTTACTGACGAATTTACTGACGAATTTACTGACAACGTCACGCCCAACTCCTGCAAATAGCCATCCATCTTCAGTTCCAATTCCTGCAACTCCAATTTCAGGCGCACCCGCTCTGCCCGTAATGCCTGTAAATCCACTTCAACTTCCTCCACCGTGGCGCTCACATAGCGGGTGATATTCAAATTGCAGTCATTTTCAGCCATCGTCAGGCGCTCAACCAACACCGCAAACTTGGGCACGTCAACCCGTTCTTGCGCGGTCTTGGCAATCAGCTTGATGGCTTCGTCGGTGAGTAAATTTTGCCCCTTGCCTTCCTTGAAGTTTTGCGAAGCATCAATGAACAAGACTTTATTGTCGGTTTTTTTGTTGCGGAAAATTAAAATTGCTGCCGCAATGCCGGTGCCATAGAATAATTTTTCCGGCAAACCAATCACCGTTTCCAGCAGGTTTTCATCTACCAGGCGACGACGAATATCGCCTTCCACCGAACCACGGAATAAGACGCCATTGGGCACCACCACCGCCATGCGCCCGGTATCGGGCTTCATGCAACTGATCATATGCAAAATAAAGGCATAGTCTGCCTTGGTGCGCGGTGGCACGCCGAATTTAAAGCGTTGGAAACCATCTTCATTGGCCGCCTCAAAACCCCATTTTTCCAATGAAAATGGCGGATTCGCCACTACCACATCAAACTTCATCAATTGCTGGTTGTGGTTGAGTAATTTCGGCTCGCGCAGCGTGTCACCCCATTCAATCCGGTGATTATCTTCGCCATGCAAGAACATATTCATTTTGGCCAAGGCCCAGGTGCTGCCAATGGCTTCTTGCCCATACAGCGCGTATTTGCGGGAACCCGTGTTGTCGCGGATCAGGCGGCCGCATTTCATGAGCAAGGAACCCGAGCCGCAGGTGGGGTCGCAAATTTCGTCGCCCTCTTGCGGGTTCATGAGCCGTGCCATCAATGAAGACACTTCGGGTGGCGTGTAGAAC
>JBKJLF010000611.1:0-4248 GCA_046597185.1 Burkholderiaceae bacterium
TTCTCTCCAGCAGGCGTTGCGCGCTGTCGTGCGCCTGTATGCGCTGGCAATACGCGGCAACCGATACCTGATTGTTACCGATATAGGCGCATGCCTGTTCCAGTGCCAGCGGCAAACCGTCCAGCGCCCGTGTCAGCAAGCGCAATTGCGCGTCATCCTGCGCGTCCGGCACACCGGGCTTGTCCGCCAAGCGCGGGCGCAGGAACTGCAATGCCTGTTCCTCCTGCCAGACATCCAGTTCCAGCCTTGCCATGCCCGCCCAGCCGCCGCGCAGGCGCGAGGTGATCAGCACATGATGTTTGCCGGCCTGGGGCAGGCAGGCCCGCACCAGTTTTGCGTCTTCCGCATTGTCAACCACCAGCAGCCAGCCGGTGTGCCCGTTCAGCCAGGCGCACATGGCCGCGCTGGCCTGTTCGCCGGGTGCCAGCGGCACATTCTGCTTGTGGCAAAACAACATGCAATCCTGCTCCAGCAGGCTGGCCGTTTCCGCCTGCAACCACCACACGCCCTTGTATTGATCTTGAAACTGAAGGCAGTATTTCAGCGCCAACTGGGTTTTACCCACCCCGCCCATGCCTTGCACGGTGGCCGCTGCCAGCAGGGTGCTGCTGCCTTTGGTTTCCAGTTGCTGGCGCAATTGTGCCAGGTGATTGGCCGGGTCGGTGAAATAGGCCGATAGGTTGATGGCAGGCAGGTGCAGGGGTTTGGCGGGTGGGCTGACTTCCGTGCTAATTTGCGCAAAATGGTCGGGATAGAAGCTTTTTGCTACGTCTTGGTGGGTGTGCAACAGCGCTTCGATGCTTTCCCAGAAAAAGACCGATACCGGGCAAAGCTGGTTTGCCACCCGTTGCTCGCTCAACTCGCGCACATGCGTTTGCAATGCCGCATCGTTGGCGGCGGTGGTGGCGATGATCCAATGCGCCAGTTTTGGCGTGAAGGTATCGGCCTTGGCCAATTCCCTCTTGATCTCTTGCTGCGTCAGCTTGCTGCCATAACCACGATTTTTGCCCTTGCACTGCACGCCCCACCAGCCGCCGCCTTGGGCATGATTTTTTCCAAACACATCCACCCCGGCCTGCTTTTGCCCCTGCCGCCCGTTCTTTTGCGCGGTGGTGTCTTGCCATTCGCGCCGAAACAGCGCCAAGCAAAGGTCTTCAAACTCGGCCCACGCTTTGAGCGGGGCAATCTGTTGGTGGTGAATTGACATGGGCGGCCTTGCAGGGGGGGATTGCTGCTAGTGTACAACAAACAAATGAGCAAATTGCTAATCGGCTGCTAATCGGCGGCTGCTAATCGGCGGCTGCTAATCGGCCATCCAAGTTTGCATTAGACTGACGCGGTTTTGCGCTTTGAGGATCAAGATCAATGGGGTCGGGCTGAACTGATTTTCTTCATAAGATAACTCATACCGGGTGGGATGTGAGCAGGGAGTTCAACACTCAGATTCGTGGATGGTTGAGCTACTATGGCAAGTTTCATAAGTCTGCCATGTCGCACTTGGTGTACCTGATCGACCTTCGATTGCGGTGCTCGTCAGGCAACTTGTCATGCAAGCGGGCGTTTGAATGAAAGGCCCATTTCCCCTTTCTACAAAACCGCTTGCCATTTCGCCTGCCGACAATGCCAAGCAATTTTTCCGTGTATGATTGGTTATACTAACCAGAACGCAATTTGGATGGGCCAATTGAAATCAAGGTGACTAGCAGGTATATGATCACACTGGTCTTGCCACTTAGCGGCTACACTATTTTTGAATAGGCGCTCAAATGACAATAAAAATTTCTTACATGAAAATTTCAGATGGGAAATTAATTTTTCCTGATGAATTTTTGCGGTTCTTCCCTCAAAACATTGATTTGTATGCGGCACTTGATGAGGAGAAGCAGCGCGTGACGATTTATGCGAACGATCCAAGTAAGCCGAAAATTGATGAATTCCTAGATGCCTTGGCAGAGTTAAGTGAGGGGTTGAGTTCAGATGAATATGCAGCACCTGTACCGGATCACCTGCTAGCGCGGAAAAAAGATCAAGGAGAATACGAATGACAAAACAAAAAGTAGTACTGGATGCCAATGTTTTATATGGAAATTTTCTTCGCGATTTATTACTTTCTCTATTTTATGCAGGAATCTATGAGGCAAAGTGGACAGATAAAATAACTCAGGAATGGAGCAGTCATCTCATTGAAAATAGAACAGATATCACACCGAAAAAATTGGAGCGGACTTTGGCGCTAATGAATGGCATTACACCATCAGCACTGGTTGAAAAGTATCAAAAATTCATCCCCATCGTTGAGCCGGGCATGAAAGATAAAAATGATAGTCACGTCGTTGCTGCGGCAATCGCCGCAGGCGCGCAAAAGATTTTAACTTGGAATCTGAGTGATTTTCCTGATGCAGTTTCAGGGTGCCCCGCAACGTGCCGGGCAGATGTCGGGCTGGCGTACACAAACGCCGTTGATTGATGGTATGCTGCTGTTGATTCAAGCCATGCGGACACGCTTGGCACAGGTGTAGATGGGGCAGTAAGTTAGCGCTGCCCCACAATTTTGCGGCGCGAGCCTAAACCCGATTGCGCCAATAGTTTGGGCGGCGGCGATGCGGTGCGCCGACGAGTACTTCTATGTCACCGCTGACAAGCCTAAAAAGAATCTTATATGGGAAGCCATTCATTCGGTACTGGCGGATAGTGGGTGCAAAGCCAATCTTAAAGCTTTCGGGTATTGCACAAATTTTTTCCATAGCGACATCGAATGCCGCCAGATAACGCGCACCGAGGCCGCGCTGTTGGGATTCGTAATAGGAAATGTGCTCCAAATGTTCAACCCTCGCGTCGGGATGGAAAAAATAGCTCATTTTAAGAGTGCGAGTGCCTCTTGCCGCACCACATCGGATGCAATGCGTTGCACCGCGCCACGATCAATTTCATCCGCACGCTGCACCGCTTGTTGTAACCAGAGTTGTTCAATTTCTTGCTTGGATAATTCTTCAAGGCTAGACAATAATTGCGCGGCCAATTGCGCCCTGTCTTGCGGCGCAAGCGCTAAAGCTTGACGGCGGATTGTTTCGATCTTCATCATTGATCTCGATAGGTAAGCGCGGCGATTGAGGTTTGTTGGCACAGCAAACTAAATGGTCGTATTATACTGGCTTTTGGATGCAGTTAGCCGCGGCACAGTAAATAAGCACGGGTAAGTAAAAAAGGGTTTTTTTGTGTATGATGCTCAAACCGTCTCAAACTCAAACCCCACCACATTGCGTTTTTCTTTGGAAAACTCAACCCCCACCAGATGAATCGGCAATCCGTCCAGGCGGTATTTATCAGCATAGCCTTTGTCCTTGATCTGGCGCAAGGCCGAACCATCCGGCACTTGCTCCAGCACCTTAAACTCAAACAGATAAACAGCCTGCGCCAGCTTGACCGCCATGTCAATGCGCCCAAAGCTGGTGGCGTCTTCTACCCACACATCCAGCCCCGCCGCCAAAAACCAGGCATACACCACGCTGGCGTCATAGCCTTCATATTCTGCAATCGGATTGTTGACGTGCCAATTGTAGGGCATGGCGGCGAAAAATGCTTGAAACAAGTCCTTCAGCCCAGCCATGTCGCCGGCCATCAAATTTTGGTACAAGTTCCTGGTGTGCTGCACCGCCGTCCCCGCGCCCGGTGCCCACGCTTGCAACAAGCAGCCAAACAGGCTTTGGCGCACTTCTTCGTTGGGAAAGCACAGTTTATAATATTGCCGCTGATTAACCCGTTCCTCACTGGCGATGGTCAGGTAGCCGGACTGAAACAACAGCGCAACCGGTTCGATCTCATCCACATCAAAAGCCGACAGCAAGTCAGACGTTGCTTCCATCTGCCCCAGCTTGGGCAACCAAACCCGGCGTTCGGTGAGCAGCTTGACCAAAAAGGTGGGCGTTGCCGATTCAAACCACCAGGGGTTGAATTCGCGCTCCTGAAACAACAGCATGGCATCACGGCGCTGCAAAGCCATGTCTACAAGACTAATCGCCTGTTTGCCAGTTATAAGTTGATCACGGCTTTGTTGCAGGGACAGATATATATTGAGATTGAAGTCGCGCAAGGCACCCGTATGATGCTTGATTTGCCATTACGTGTGGCCTTAAATTGAATGGTTTTTACCGGAGCAATTCTTTTTCGGGTAGGATTGCTGCTGCGGGCGCAAAATTTGCTTGTGGATGTAATGGCCAAGGTGGTACTGGGGAATGCGTCGTCATCGCC
>JBKJLF010000353.1:0-8334 GCA_046597185.1 Burkholderiaceae bacterium
TCCAATGCCTGGGTTAGCTCGCCCTGCAAATACAAATCCCACGCCTGCCGATACAGCCAACTGATTTCCCCTTCCGCAAGCCGTGCAAACTGCTCTGAAAAGCTTTGCACCCGCTCCCGCTCCTTGGCCAGTTCCGCCTGTAATTGCCAAATCTCTTCCTGCGTCACGCCCGGCTTCTTTTTAAGCGATTCCAGCTTTTGTAGCTGATTTTTATCTACAAACACCGTGTTTATCTGCTTAAAAAACGCGGTACGCAATTCCGCACAGCGAGGAATCGGGCACGTGATGATTTGATTTTCTGGTGCTTTCGGCAAAAGCTTGTACTTCAACATCACCGGATGAATTTCTTTCCAGCCTTGCGGAAAACTCACCTGCAAACTGCCTTCTTGCTCTTTATGGCGCTCGTCAAACCGCATTTGGAAGCGCCCCAGAGAATCGCTTCTGCTGTTGATGCCGCCAATTGCGCTAACCAGCAATTCTGGATAGGGTTTACCATCTTCGGCTTCCTGCAACAACACACCAGATAATAAAATCGGCTCGGCCCGCGCTGCTGCGCTGAAGCATATTGCCGCCAGCAGTGGCAGCCATTGAATTTGTGGAAGACGCATCAAACGATCCTTTCTTGCAAAAAACAACAAAGATAAGCCAGCGTTGCTGGTAGCAAGGGTAGTGCTGCCAACAACCAACGCGTGCATGCAAAGAGTGGCGTGCATGGCGGGGCAAGGGGGCCGGGCCATACAGGCGCTTGCCTAGCTTAATTGGCGGAAATCAGACTTTGAAAAAATTTTATTTTGAATGCAAATTTACCCGGATTTCTATCTTCAAATTTTTGCCAAATTAATATCGCTTCTTCCAATAATGGCTTGGCCAAGCTGGGTTTGCCCTCCGCTATGTTGAGTGTGCCCAATGCCGCAAGTGACATTGCCACATCCGGCAAAAACGCATGCGGGTTAGTTTGCGCCAGTTCGCGGCGCAGGATAAGTGCTTCTTCATGCGCCGCCCGAGCCTCCTTCAAGCGATTTTCAGCTTCGTGTAAGTTACCCAAATTATTCAGGCTGGTCGCTACATACCGCAAATACACTTGCGGGTTGGCTTGCGCCAGTTGGCGTCGTAGCTTCACGGCTTCTTCATGTGCCGCCCGCGCTTCCGACAAGTGGCCTTGAGCATGATGCAACATGCCCAGATTATTCAGGCTGCCCGCCACATAAGGTAAATACGCGTGCGAATTGGTTTGCGCCAGTTGACGGAATAGCTTCAGGGCTTCCTCGTGCGCCGCCAAAGCTGCCTGCAAGCGGTTTTCATCCTCAAGTAAGATACCCAAATTATTCAGGCTGGTCGCCACATACCGCAAATACACTTGCGGGTTGGCTTGCGCCAGTTGTCGGCGGAGCTTCAGTGCTTCCTCATGCGCTACCCGCGCTTCCTGCAAATGGTTTTCTACACGATGTAACGCTCCAAGGTCATTCAGGCTGTTCGCCACATGAGGTAAATACGCCTGCGGATTGGTTTGCACCAGTTGGCGGTATAGCTGCAGGGCTTCTCCATACGCCGCCCGCGCTTCCTGCAAGCGGTTTTCAGTATGATACAAGCCACCCAGATTATTCAGGCTGGCCGCCACATTTGGTAAATATGCCTGCGGGTTGATTTGCGCCAGTTGGCGGCGCAACCTCAGTGCTTCTTCAAACGCCGCGCGCGCTTCCTGCAAGCGGTTTTCTTTTTCATGCAAAACGCCCAGATTATTCAGGCTGTACGCAACATCTGCCAAATGCGCCTGAGAGTTGGCTTGCGCTAGTTGCCGACGTAGCTTCAAGGCTTCCTCCGCCACCGTTCGAGCTTCCTTTAAGCGATTTTCAGTTAGATGCAAGCTGCTTAGATTATTCAAGCTCATCGCCACATTCGCCAAATACGCTTGCGGGTTGGTTTGCTCTAGGTGGCGCAACAGCTTCAGGGCATCCTCATACGCCGCCCACGCTTCCTGCAAGCGATTTTCAGCATGATTCAAGAGACCCAGATTATTTAGGCTCGCCGCCACATCAGGCAAATACGCCTGCGGGTTGGTTTGCGCCAGTTGTCGCCACAACTTCAAAGCTTCTTCCCACCCCTTGCGCGCTTGCCCAAAATGATTCAAGCTGTAATGAAAAGAGCCATATTTAAACCACGCTTCTGCCGACTGTGGTGCCAAGGCGACTGCTTTGTCATATGCCCTTTCCGCCGCTACAAAATCACTATTCAAGTTTGCCAAATCGCCACGAAAGAGCCAACTATTTAAC
The DNA here is from genome assembly GCA_046597185.1 of Burkholderiaceae bacterium. GTDB lineage: Bacteria > Pseudomonadota > Gammaproteobacteria > Burkholderiales > Burkholderiaceae_D > CAMBDR01. Next base: position 2,271 of record JBKJLF010000353.1, read on the forward strand.
AACGACTGTTGCGCAGCGTCTTCCCTTTGCTTTTCTGCTTCCGCCAACTGCTCCAACGCGGATACACTCAGTACATCCAACGCCTGCTTTACCTCGCCCTGCAAATACAAATCCCACGCCTGCCGATACAACCAATTGATTTCCCCTTCCGCAAGCCGTGCAAACTGTTCCGAAAAGCTTTGCACCCTCACCCGCTCTTTGGCTAGTTCCGCCTGTAATTGCCAAATCTCTTCCTGCGTCACGCCCGGCTTCTTTTTAAGTGCTTCCAGCTTTTGTAGCTGATTTTTTTCTACAAACACCGTGTTTCTCAGCTTAAAAAACGCGGTACGCAATTCTTCACAGCGCGGCACCGGGCAAGCGATGATTTGATTTTCCGCTGCTTTCGGCAAAAGCTTGTACTTCAACATCACCGGATGAATTTCTTTCCAGCCTTGCGGAAAGTTCACCATCAAGCTGCCTTCTTGCTCTTTATGGCGCTCGTCAAACCGCATTTGAAAGCGCCCCAGAGAATCGCTTCTGCTGTTGACGCCGCCAATTGCGCTAATCAGCAATCCTGGATAGGGCTTACCATCTTCGGCTTCCTGCAACAACAAACCAGATAATAAAATCGGCTCGGCCTGCACCGCAACGCTAAAGCATATTGCCGCCAGCAGGGGCAGCCATTGAATTTGTGGAAAGCGCATCAAACCATCCTTTCTTGCCAAAAACAACAAAGATAAGCCAGCGTTACCGACAGCAAGGCCGCTGACATGCGCGGCAGGCCATTCAGCCCGCCACCCAATGTAAAACAAATGAGTTACACTGTAGCATGCCAAAGCCCAAGTAGTTAGACCGCTGGTAACGCATAATGCGCGCCTGCCACAGCCGATGTTGCGCCCATGCCGGATGGCGAGCGGCAACGGTGGCGGCTGTGGCTAGCTTGCAACAAACTCAAGCACCGCTTGCCGCTGCTGGCGGCAGGCAACAAAAATCCCCCGGAAATTCAAACATCAATTCGCTTCCCCCATGCTGGCCTGGCAAATAAACCGTAATGCAGCGTTCCGGGTTGGCCGGGTTGGCACCAGTCAATTGCAATACCGGTTCGGCGCACATCACCTTGGCCTGTGCAGCCAAAACCCGTGTCAGTTGCGCATGGCGCTGTTGCGCTGGCAAGGCCAGCCATGCATGAAGTTCGGCCGCGCTGGTTTGGCTGCCTTGCTTCACGCATAGGCGCACTTGGCTTAATTCCCAACCAAGATTGGGGGTGTGGCTGACATACACCGCCAGAAAGCGGCGCAAGGCGGCCTGAAGTGCGCGCATTAACGCGGCTTGGGGCTGCTCGGCAAGATAGTGAGCGGTGATTTGGCAAAGTGTGGTGGACATGAAATTCTCCCGTAGTGGTGGTTCGTGCGGGAGATAGAAGAAAGCGCAGCGTAAATCTTGGCGGGGCCAAGCATTTATTTGCATTGCATGCGGCGCAAGGTGTTACCAGTACGCCTGGCGCAAGCGCTGCGTTATGAAAAATTTATCAATTGTTGGCTTTCTATGGTTTTGCCGAAGTGTTTGATGACGTGTTTGGTGAAGCGCCGAATAATACTTGATGGATCAGCGCTTTGCATGCGGTTCATTTCGGTGGGCAGGCCGGAAAAGGCGGATCGGCTGCCTTCAGGTCAAACTCCGGTGTATACGCCGTCGGCCCCGTTCTTAAATTAAAATTCAGCGAAGCGCCCATAAAACCCGGCGCGCATACCTCTATTTTTCCATCCATCACATCCTCTGGCAGATGCAAAATATAAACGCCCGCACTGTCTGGCTCCGCCCAAATCCCACCGGGAAAATTCTTATCGCTCACCCAAACCTTGGCATTGGCCACCACCTTGGTGCCATTGTTTTTCACTGTCACCATCACCCGCTGCGTAGGCCCGCGTATCGGCAGGCGCAATGCCGCACCAGACAACACTAAATGCTGCTTGGTTGCTTCATACTTTTGATTGGTCTGAAATTTAACCTCCGCCTTTTGCCCGCGTGCCTCTGGCGGCAGTTGGAAATAAAATCGGCCATCCGCCCCGATCACGCTTTTGTATGGTCTGTTATTCACAATCAGGCTCAGGCGGTCATCCGCCGCAAACTGCAAGGGCTTGCCCACGCTATCGAGCAGCACAGCAACTTCATACGGTGGCGGTGGTGGTGGCTTCTCTTCAGGTGGATAAAACAGTGCCGCTACGCCCAAGCCAGCCGCCACCAGCCCCGCCGCCCCCGCGCCCCATCCTGCCCGCCTGCCAAGCCGCCGCATGCCCGGCAAGGCTATTTGCCAATTGCAGCGGCTGGCCCAGTTGCCCAGATGGGCATCAATTTGCGCAATCAAATCCAAATGCGGTGCCGGGCGAATTTCTGCCGGTAGGCTCGCGTCCCAATCCCGCAATACCTGCGGTAAGCACCACAAAAATGTATTGGCTTCAGGCCAGCGCAGGGTTTCTTTATCATCCCAATCATTTTCCACCCGCGCCAACAAACCATCCAAGCTTTGCCCCAGGGTAAAAAAATCCACCCCAAAATCAATATTTTCCAACTTCACCGCCCGCGCTACCATGTTGCCATCCGCAGTAGTGCGGTAGCGCAGGTAGGCCCGCTTGGCTTCATCATCCGTTCGCGCTGGCTCCACTTCATACGGGCAAACATGCGCACTGTGCAAGTTCGGGTCGATCTGATAGGGCATGCCGTTGGCATCAACCCAGCCCGGCGGACGCGGCGGAAAAGATTCTTGCAAGGCACGCGGATGGTCGGCGCGCGGGTAGCAGGCAAATTCAAAGTCAATCAGGCGCATTTGCTGCGGCAGCAAGATCACGCTGTTTCTATACCAGTCGTAACGATAGCCCAAGCTCAGGTTGCCCAAGTGCAGGTCATTATGCACATAGCCCATTTGATGAAACAGATGACAGGCTTGCAAAATGCAGCGCACCAAATACAGCACACCGGGTACGCTATTGGTGAGCGGGTTGTGCGCCCCCAACAGGGTTTGCCATTGCATGACATCCAGCCCGCTCCATTCGGTGTACAAACAGCGTTGCTGCATGGTGGCAGAGCGGGTGGTGGCGCTCCAGTGCGCAAGGTGGGGGTGTAGTTCGCGGATATGGCTCAGGTGTTCGATAAAGCCATTTTCATGCTGTTGGTAGCGCGCCAAGCCACCTTGGTACATTTTTTCAATCTGCGCCCGCTTGCCCTGCATGATGCGGCGCACCAGCGTGCCGCGCTCCTTGCCTGCCAAGACCGGGCTGGGCCAGTCTGGCTGCTGCACCATGCGCAGTAAAACCGCCTTTGACCAAAATGGAACGTTGTCTTTTGTGCTCATGTTGTAGGAAACCCCATACGCAGTTTTTGCAAGGCGCGGGCGCGATGGCCGCTGTATGCGCCGACTTTTATCTTCAGTTGCCTGCATGCATCGGCATCGCTCTCGCCATGCCAAAACAGCCACATCACTTGCTGTTCGATGTGGTTCAAGACGTTTTCAAAGTGTTGCCAACCCTGTTGGATTTGGTAGGCAGTTTCCGCCTCGTTCCAGTCTGGCCGGTCGGGTGTGGCGCTATCTAACGCTTCGTGGGGCAGATCGTCATCATAGTCGGTCGTTAAACCGGTTTCCACCACCAATTCACGCAAGGCTTTTTCTTTTTTGAAACGCTCGCCCAATTTCCAGTGAATAAGCCGGGTTAGCCAAGTGCGCAAGTTGATGGTGTGGGCCTGTTGGTGGCTTTGAATCAGAAGGGTGAAATTTTTGTGGCTGAAAATCGATTGGATCAGGCTTTGCGCCATCGGCGCAGCCGGGCGACGTTCGGCAATCGGTTTCCAGTCATCCACGGTTTTACAGACAATGCCCATGGCATCATGCAACATCGCCGCATACAGAGCGTGCGCGGCGTGTTCGCGGGCGCGGGCGGTGGCCGCTGCATCTTGCCCGGCGCGGCAGGCAAACCAGTGTTCAACACGGGTTTGTACTTGCTGCCAATCTTGTTGATGTAAGGCCACATAATTGGCGACGAGGGTTGGATTAGGCATCTTGACACCTGGGTAAGCCAAGCTTCCAGCGCGCAAATTGAAGCCTGGTTTGATCGCGCAATCGGCGCTTTGACGCTGGACCAGGTATTTCAAGATTTGCCGCACTAACGCCAGGCTGATTAATTTCAGCCACCCCCAGCCACCCCATACCCACCACCGCCCGGCGTTTCAATCACAAACACATCCCCCGCCGCCATCTCCGTCTTACCCACATGCGGCAACGGCTCCACGCTGCCATCGTGCCGCAGCACGTAATTCTTGCCCTTTTCCGCCTCGCCGCCCCCCGCCATGCCAAACGGCGCATGCAAGCGGTTGTTGGATAAAATCGAGGCCGTCATCGGTTCCAAAAACCGCACTTTACGCACCCCGCCATTACCGCCATGCCACTGCCCCACCCCACCGGAATGAGCACGGATGGCATAACTCTCCAACCGTACCGGAAAGCGAAATTCCAACACTTCCGGGTCCGTCAGGCGCGAATTGGTCATATTGGTTTGCACCACATCGGTGCCGTTGAAACCTGGCCCCGCGCCCGAACCGCCGGAAATGGTTTCATAGTATTGATATTTGGCATTGCCAAAGGTGAAGTTATTCATCGTGCCCTGGCTGGCCGCCATCACGCCCAGCGCGCCATACAGCGCATTGGTGATGCAGGTCGAGGTTTCCACATTGCCCGACACCACCGAAGCCGGGTAAGCCGGGTTGAGCATGGAACCGGGCGGAATAATCACTTTGATCGGTTTCAGGCAACCCGCATTGAGTGGAATATCCGCATCCACCAGCGTGCGAAACACGTATAGCACCGCCGCCATGCACACCGCCGAGGGTGCGTTAAAGTTGTTTTGCTGCTGGCTGGAGGTGCCGCTAAAATCCACCGTCGCCGTGCGATTGGCGGAATCGACCTTGATGGCGACCTGAATCTGCGCGCCGTTATCCAGTTGGTAGGTGTAAGCGCCATCTTTCAACACGCTGATCACGCGGCGCACCGCTTCTTCGGCATTGTCTTGCACATGGCCCATATACGCTTGCACCACGCCAAGGCCAAAATGCGCGACCATTTTGCCCAATTCTTCCACCCCTTTTTGATTGGCGGCGATTTGGGCGCGTAAATCTGCCAGGTTTTGCTGCGGGTTGCGCGCCGGGTAGCGTGCGCCTGCCAGCAAGGCCAGCGTTTCCGCTTCACGCAGGCTGCCTGTATTGCCATCGACCAGTTTGAAATTGGTGATCAACACGCCTTCATGTTCCACCGTGGTGGAATCCGGCGGCATCGAGCCGGGGGTGGTGCCGCCTATGTCGGCATGGTGGCCGCGTGAACCAACGTAAAATAAAATCGTGCTGCGGTCTTGCGAAAATACCGGCGTAATCACGGTCACATCCGGCAAATGGGTGCCGCCGTGGTAGGGGTCGTTGAGCATAAACACATCGCCCGGCTGCATTTGGCCCACGTTTTCTTGCATCACGGTTTTAATGCTCTCGCTCATCGACCCCAAATGCACCGGCATGTGCGGCGCGTTGGCGATTAAATTGCCGTCAGCGTCAAACAGCGCGCAACTGAAATCCAAACGCTCTTTGATATTGACCGAATAGGCGGTATTTTGCAGCCGTGCGCCCATTTGTTCGGCGATGGACATAAACAGGTTGTTGAAAATTTCCAGCATCACCGGGTCTACCGTGGTGCCCATGGCGCGCCGTTCTGGCCGCGCTTGTACCCGGCGCAGCAGCAGATGGTTGTAGTCGGTTACGCTCAATTGCCAGCCAGGTTCAACGATGGTGGTGGCGTTGGCTTCGGCAATAATCGCCGGGCCGTCGATGATGTCGCCAGGGCGCATCTCGGCGCGCAGATACAGGCCGCTCGGGTGCCATTGGTCTTGCGCGTACATTGGCACAGTGGCGTGCGGCTGCAAGCTACCCGCGCGCGGCGGCAAGCTGGGCTTTTGCTCGGGCGGCGCGTCGGAGCGGCCTATCGCTTCCACCGACAAGGCTTCCACAATCAGCGCTTTGCCCGCCATCAGGAAAGAAAAACGCTGCAAATAGA
>JBKJLF010000667.1:0-7242 GCA_046597185.1 Burkholderiaceae bacterium
ATGGCAAGTAAAATTGGCGATTTATTGGACGGCTTGGAGTTATTTCGTGAATTTGCCTATCCGGAGCTGGAAATCATTGGGCGTTACCTGACGCTGGAAGACGCTGAAGAAGGTAAAGTGATTTTTAAAGAAGGCGACCCCGGCAATTTCATGATGATTTTGACGGAGGGGCGGGTCAATATCTTGAAACATAGCGATGAAGGCGAACAATTATTAGCCTGTGAAGTGCCGGGCCGGGTGATTGGTGAAATGGCTTTGCTCGATCATGAGCGTCGTTCAGCTACTTGCATTGCCGATATCGATTGTGAAATGTTGACCTTCACGCAGACCAATTTGAAGCGATTGGCGAATGATAATCCGGCGGTGGCGTATCATTTTATGTATTCTTTGGCTGGATTAATATCGCGCCGACTACGTCGCACTTCTGGCATTGTGGCGGACTTTTTGGGACATTGATATGGCAACGAATTGCTGCATTGCAAGATATTCTCTACGGCAATATGCGGTATATGAAATGATGAGTGGATTTCGTGGTTGCCGTGTGGCATCATTCACCTGTCTCCACTATTCTCTCTCCAAGAAATAGTATTAAGCCCACCAAGTAGTGGGCTTTTTTTTGCCTTAGTGGTTTGTCGGTGTCTAATTGCTGAATTGAAAGATATGCCGTACAGCAATACATGCTATATGAAATGGTGAGTAGATTTTGTGGTTGCCGTGTGGCATCATTCATCTGTCTCCACTATTCTCTCTCCAAGAAATAGTATTAAGCCCACCAAGTAGTGGGCTTTTTTTTGGGGTGCTTGCGTCGCCGATGCGCTTGCAACCGATACCCAATCCCCCTTTACTTGGTTTCCAGCCCGCCGGGCACCTGATTCTGGCCTGAATTAAATGGCCGATTCTCGGGCCGGGTTGGGTCAATCCGGTTTTGCGATTGGTTGGTATCCGGTGGCCGATTCGCTGGCGTACCTCTGTCTGCGGCGGCCCCCATAAATTGCCAGTCGCGATAGGTGGCGGCTTCGCCAAAGTTTTGGAAGAGGGGTGGGAAATTGCTGATTTTGATCGGTTTTTGATTCGACATGCTGAAAATGCCGACGATGCCGCGCCCATCAAACGATGGCGTAATGCCCCATTCGTCGCTACCTGTCAAGGGATCGGTATAAATTTTGCGTAAGTGGCGGCGAATATTCGGGGCGCGCGGGTCTTTTAATAAATCTTCCAATCTCTTTGGTACGCGTATCTGGCCCGGTTGCGAGGCATTGGCATAGCTGATCAAGGCATAGTGGAATTCGGTGCCAATAGCCAATAACTCTTCTTCTGCCACGCGCTGTTGCAATAACACCCCCATCTGCAGCGTGGCAGCAGTGGCTAGCGCGATTAAGGCCAGCGTAATGAGCAAGGCAATATAGCTGAAACCGGATTGGGATAGTGCGGGCAGGGGGGGCAGGGTTCGCATGGGGCCAAGCATAATTATAAAACCCATAGCCTACCAGAAATGGGGCAATAAAGGGGTAAATTACCGATTGCCGCAACACGTAATAAGTCATGGATTTGGCTTTCAGGTTTGGTAGAATGCCAGAACTCAGCTAACCGGATTAGTGAAATGACGATGCCAGCGAAAAAACCGAATGCAAGCACCATCGCCGCTTCTTATGGCTCGGATGAAAATGGCTTGGTCTATGGCTTCCTTTTTAAACAAGGGGAAAGCGGTATCCCCATTGCTGCCGGGGAAGCCATGCAGTGGCTGGCTGATGCCGAACAAGATCCTGAAATTCCCGGTTTTGTCTGGTTACACTTTAATTTGACCAATTCCGCTTCCTTGCTCTGGATGCAACACAAACTCAAGCTCTCGCCCGATTTTTATGAAACCTTGCAGGGCGGTTCCAGCTCCACCCGGATTGAATTTGCCGATGATTATCTGATCGGTGTCTTAAACGATGTGTTATTTGATTTTTCGTTTGACCCCTCGCAGGTGTCGACTCTGGTATTTTCGGCTGGCCCACGTTTGATGGTGACCGCGCGCAGCAAGTCGCTACGCTCGATTGATCGTTTGCGGGTATCGGTCAAAAACGGAGCACAGTTTCACAGCTCGACTTCCCTTTTGATCCATTTATTGCGTGATCAAGCCGACGTGCTGGTGAATATTTTACGCACGTCCATTGCCAAGGTCGATAACATCGAAGACGATTTACTTTCCGGCATGATCGAAGCCAAGCGCGCCAACCTGGGCCAGTTGCGCCGCGTGCTGGTGCGCTTAAAGCGCCTGTTGGCTCCCGAGCCTGCCGCCCTGTTCCGCTTGCTGGCGCGCCCGCCCGAGTGGATGCAAGAAGCCGATGTACTGGAACTACGCCAGTCCACCGAAGAATTTTCGGTGGCCTTAAATGATATCGATACCCTGCAAGAGCGCATCAAATTGTTGCAGGAAGAAGTGTCGGCCCAGGTGCAAGAACAAAACAACCGCAGCCTGTTTGTGTTGACGGTGTTTACGGTGCTGGCTTTGCCGGTGAATATGATTGCCGGTTTGATGGGCATGAATGTGGGCGGGGTGCCGCTGGCGCAAAACCCGGAAGGCTTTTGGGTTGTGGTGGCGCTGGTGGTGACCATTACCCTGGTGGCCGGGTGGTGGATGTTTAGCAATCGGCCGGGTTCACGTTGAGCCAGGTTCGATCAGTATGAGGATTCAAAGATGAAAAATGCGCTGTTATTGATCCATTTGATTTTCGTCGGTGTCTGGTTGGGTTGCGTCATTACCGAAGCCCTGTTTGAACGCGCTTTGCTGGGGCAAGGACGCGCCCAGGAATTGATTTTGGTAGCCTTGCATAAGCGGGTGGATTTTTTGCTCGAAATTCCGGCCTTTTTGATCGTGATGGTGACCGGGGGCATGCTGTTGGCGGGTGCGCCGCCCAGCCCCTTGTTGCATCTGAAAATTGGCTTTGGCTTACTGGCCATTGGCACCAATATCTATTGCGTGTTGCTGGTGTTACGACGTGCGCGGGCGGCCAATGCCGGGCGCTGGGATGAATTTGCCCGGCTTGATCATTTGCAACATCGATTTGGTGCCGTGGTTTTGCTGGGAATTTTGGCGGCGTTGGGGCTGGGTGGGTATTTGTATGGGCATTAGGTGAATGCCGCCACCGACACCCCAAAGCGCTCGGCCAAGGCACGAGCTTGCTTGGCGTTGATTTCGCGCTCACCATTTAAAATGGCACTGACCACCGATTGACCACCCAGTTCAGCCGCCAGATCAACTTGCTGCTCATGGCTTTCTGCTCCTGTAGGCTTGGTTCCAACGATCTTCAGTTGGGATAATGCCATCGTCTACTTCTTGCTGAACGACCGTTTTGTCAATGGCGATACCAGCAATGACCGTAGCTATAAGCGCGAATCGGATGTCAACGGCGTATCGTTTGGCAACGACCTGAAGCAAATGCCCAGTGCCTTCCACGGTGGCGATTTGAAAGGCATCACCAGCAAAATACGACACCATCAAAGACAGTGCTGAATACGGCTACGGTGCCCTGAAAACCGGCTGGCAAAATACCGCCTGGCGCAGTACCGACAGCATCAACTACGACATCGACATTGGCCCCTTCATCGACTACACCAGTGCCAACTGGGCCAACAGTTTTTGGGGTGCCAGTTGGGTCCGCTTCAACAACGTGAACGGTTATGAAGCCTGCCAGGGCAGGGGCGATGGTTTGAAGAGCTGCGTTGGCTTCTTGCCGGACATTAAAACCGAATTGACCGGCGGCGTTGGCTTGCCACCCATCCTCAGCACCAAATGGACGAGGGAAGGGCGCTTGAGCACGGAAACCCAAAAGCTCGACACCTGGTTCAGCCAAACCGGCAAGGTACGCACGCCGGCCAATTACATCGTCAAATGGTTGTCCGACTATGTGCGTGATTTTGGCATCGATGGCTTTCGGGTGGATACCGCCAAACATGTCGAACTCAATGTCTGGAAAGATTTGAAAGCTGAAGCGGCCAAAGCGCGGCAAGACTGGATGGCCGCCAACCCGACCAAAGCCGCCGCGCTGAAAGGCGATACCGCATTCTGGATGACGGGCGAAGTGTGGAACCATGGGGTGGGGCGTGATGCTTATTTTGATAATGGCTTTGACTCCTTAATCAACTTCAACTTTCAGGGGCAGGCGGGCAATGTGGCAGGTTTGGATGCCACTTATACCGAATTGGCCAGCGTGAATGCCAATAACAGTACGCCTTACAATATGCTGTCCTACATTTCCAGCCACGACAAAGGCATGTTTGACCGCAATAACCTGAAAACCGGTCTCACCAGCCTGCTGCTGGCACCCGGTGGCGTGCAACTGTATTATGGCGATGAAAGTGCCCGTCCATTGATGAGCAGTTGGGCGGGCGACCACCAATGGCGTGGTGACATGAACTGGGGTTCAAGCGATACGGCATTACTTGGCCATGCGCAAAAGCTGGGCAAGTTCCGTAATAGCCACATGGCCGTTGGTGCCGGTTCGCATCAAAAACTGGCCGATGGCCCTTACACCTTTGCCCGCATCAAAGATAGCGACAAAGTGATCCAGTAGCGCCACCAGCTTTACTGATAGCGGTTTGAGCGCAGGCAGCAGCTACAACTACAGTGTGTTGGTGCGCGATGCGGACGATAATGTATCGCCCAAATCGGCAGTGCTGAAAGCGAGTACCGCAGCCAAAGCCAGGTAAGTGTCATGGCACAACGGGTGGGCATGAAAAGGTGCACCCACCTGTTGCGTCAGGCAGATTTTTGGAACCGTGAAGGCCGCGTCAGACCTCGGGTATGGCCTTGCTGCTACTTGGTGGAATACTCGGCATCAATGCCAAATGATTTGGCAAGTGCCAGCAAACCGCCCGCGTAGCCTTTTTTCAATACCCTGATTTTCCAATTGCAAGAAATGGCTGATGTCAATATAAGAAATATGAAAAGTTTTTTTGCCAAAATATTTTTCATTTTCAACACCCTTTAAAATAATCTGAAAATTGTACTCCGCATGGTTTTTGCCGATTCAATCCTGATGCGCGTCACTTTTTTGCGTGTGCTGGAAGCCGACTTGGCAGCGCGAAAATAGCACATCCAAGGTCATTTTGGGCCGGATTTGGTGGCACAATGACGAATCCCCCTATTTTTCACGCCACCGGAGCCCCCCATGCGCATCGCCATGATTCTGTCCGCCATCCCCAGCCTGGCCTTGCTCGGCTGCACCCATTTACCCGCAAGCCAAACCAATCCAGCCAGCCCCATCGCCACCAGCTTTGTGCTACTGGGCGACCAAGGCCAAGCCGTGGCGCGGGTGCTCACCTATGGCGCAAGCTGCCCCAGTCTGCTGCTGGACGGCCAAAGTAAGCCCATGCAGGTACGCGCCCCCGCCGATACGCCCGCCTTGCGCAAAACCGTGTACCCGGCAGAAATGACCAAACCTTCCGCCTTCCCCGTACTCACCTGCGAGCTGGCCTTGCCCCAAGGCACCCAAAGCGCACTGCTGGAAGGCAAACCCCTCGCACTGCCGCCCGCCAACATCACGCGCATCGTCGTCATCGGTGATACCGGTTGCCGCGTGAGTGGCGATTCCATCCAGAACTGTAATGACGCGGCGCAATTTCCATTTGCCCAGGTAGCCGCCGCCGCCGCGCGCTGGCAACCGCAACTGGTGTTGCATGTGGGCGACTACCACTACCGCGAAACCGCATGCCCGGCCAATAACGCATGGTGCGCAGGCAGCCCGTGGGGTTATGGCTGGGATGCCTGGCAAGCCGATTTTTTCCAGCCAGCTCAAGCCCTGCTGCAAGCGGCCCCATGGGTCATGACGCGCGGCAACCACGAGTCGTGCGCGCGCGCCGGCCAAGGCTGGTATCGCTGGCTTGATACCAAACCTTTGCAAGCCGGACATGATTGCAACCTGGCCAGTGATGATGAGAACGGCGATTATAACGATCCCTTCGCCGTCACGCTGGGGCAAGATGCACAAATCTTGGTATTCGATAGTTCCAAAGTCACCAATACCGCCTTACCCGCAGGCAGCCCGATGTTTGCCAAATTTGCGGATAATTTTCGCAAGCTGGAACAACTAGCCAATCAGGCCAAGTTTAATTTTGCCGTCAGCCATCACCCGGTGCTGGGCATGGTTGTCAAACCGAAAGAGGATGGCAGCCTTAAAATCCACCCCGGTAATCAGGCTTTGCAATCGGTATTTGCCATTCAGAACGCCAAGCTGATCCCCGCACCAATCCAGGCCTGGCTGGCGGGGCATGTGCATATTTGGCAGCAAGTGGGCTTTTCCAGTGACCACCCGAGCGCCTTTATTTCCGGCATTGCCGGTAGTTCGCTGGATGTGGCAGGTTTGCCCGAGGTGTTGCCACCCGGTACAAGCGCCGCACCCGGTGCCATCATCAACAGCCACGCCAGCTATAACCAGGGCTTTGGTTTTATGACCATGGAGCGCGATGGGGCCAGCCATTGGCAAATCAAGCTGTGGGATGTGGACGGTAAGCTGTTAAAAACCTGTGAGCTGGAAGGGCGCGCTTCGCATTGCAAAAAATAGTCAGAGCAATTTTGGGTCTTAAAATAATGTTTCGACTTGAATAGCGACGGCCAGGCTGCTGGCGGTATTGCGTGTGTAAATGAGGTTTTTCGGCTTTAATGTACTTTCTTTGCGTAGTCGTCTCACCTTTTTTGCGGTTTTACGTCTTATTCATTATACGAGGCGAAAACTCGCTGGTATGATTGAGTCAGGCAATATCGGGATCAGATTTTTGATGTGTGGAGATTGATGAGTGATGAAAAACTACTCGGAGAAGCTGTGAGTGCCCCGCCAACACTCGCAGCCCAGACAGAGACGGAAATCGCTAACCAGGCGGTTGCGTTGTTGCAGCAGGGCGAGCACGGTCGCGAATCGGCGGCATTATTGCTATATCGCAATTTTGGGCGGTGCATCATGCATTACTTTATACGAAATCGTGTTCCGCAAATAGATGCAGAAGAACTTGTGACAAATGTTATTGTTAAATTTATTGATGGTGGTATTAATAAGAGTAAGTTCGACGCATCAATTGATTTGATGAGATAATTCAAGAATTGATACGATTTTTGTGTGTAATTATGATACGTTTTTGGGTTTCATAGAGGAATTGACCGATGTAGAGCATGAGACATTGGTTGAAATGAGCAAGCATCACCGGTTTCCAGAGTTTCGTTTAAGGGGCCTTGGGCTATTGGCAATCAATGACGGGAACAAG
>JBKJLF010000691.1:0-6075 GCA_046597185.1 Burkholderiaceae bacterium
ATTTGGTGAAATGCCGTGCGCAAGATGAGCAAGGCAACGCACGTCCACCAGCTGCGGATGAAATTGCTGCGTGCCGCCCATTTTTACAACGCCAAATCGCCTTGTTGCAACCGCGTTTGGTATTAAGCCTGGGTAAAGCTGCGGCACTTGCCCTGAGGGAACCTACCCCCGGCCCCTTGCGCGGCGTGGCGCATCGTGTAGCACAGACGCATTTACCATTGGTGGCGAGCTGGCATCCGGCCATTGTGTTGCAACAGCCGAGCGAAAAGCGCCAGGTTTGGGCCGATTTATGCCTGGCTGAGCAAAGTATGTTGCCGGAACAAGCCGACGTTGCCAATCCTGCAGGAATTGATCCCGATGATATCCCGTTTTAACTCGCCCGAGCAGGAAAGACTGGAAGGTCTGGAAAGCCTGGAAGGGCAGGGCTTCGATCCCTTTCAGGCGCGTTTTCACCAACGCTGGCAACATTTACAAGATCCCGATGTGCGCGCCCTGGCATGGTTGTTGGATTCGCCCGATTTATTCGATCATCAATCCCAAGAGTGGGGGCCACAATTGGCCACCCTGGCTCTGCCTGTCAATCTGGATCAACTCTTGGAGCAACTGGATACGAACCCCGACGCGCTCAAACCCGGCTTGATCCCCAGCATGCGCCTGGGGCGTTATGCGGAAAAATTGATTGGGTATTTTTTACAGCAACAAGGCAGATTGGTGGCGCAGGGTTTGCAAGTGCGCGCCGGCAAAAACGATACCATTGGCGAGTTTGATTTTTTACTGCGTGAGCCAGATGCCAATTCTGCGTCAGACGCGCTTTTGCACTGGGAATTTGCCACCAAATTTTATCTCTACGATGCGGCACTGGCGGAGGGTGACGGTGACGGCGCGGCGGGTTACTTTATCGGCCCCAATTTATCCGATAGTTTGGCGGCCAAAATGCGTAAAATCGTGCAACGGCAACTGGCTTTGAGCCAGCATCCGGCGGCCAAGGCCGTCTTGCCCGGTAAGGTGGTGCGGGCGCAAGCTCTGGTCAAGGGTTGGCTATTTTATCGTGAGTCAGTGCCGCATCAAGCGGCATTGAGTAAGCAAGGGCCGCCCACCGATATTGGCTTGTCGCCGCAACATTGTCGTGGCTTTTGGTGTACACCGGATCAATTGGCCGAGCGCCCCGGTGATGCGTTTGTGCTACTGCGGCGCTTGCGTTGGTTGGCCCCGGCACGGGTGGCGGCATCTGCGGTGCTCTCCAAAGCGGCAATGCTGGCTCACCTGCACGACTATTTTGAACAAGAAACCATGCCTGTGATGTTGGCTTGCCTGAAGCCGGGCGGGCCATCCGATGGCAATGAAGCGGTTTTTCTGGAAGCACAGCGCGGCTTTATTGTGCCCAATAATTGGCACCAGCGCGCCATGCAAAGTTATTTGAGCATCATGAAGCAACCCGCCATCACCTCAGATATCACCTTAGATATCACCTTAGATATCAACTCAAATACGGCGGCGCAATGAGTTACAATGCTATTTTTTTGATGCCTGATGCTTGATCATGCCACGTCCGCTTACCGCCACCATCCATCTTGACGCCATGCGCCACAATCTGGCCAAGGCCAAAGCCATGGCACCGCACGCCAAGGTTTGGGCGGTGGTCAAAGCCTATGCTTATGGCCATGGTTTGGCCCCTGCAGTACAAGCTTTTGCGGCTGCCGATGGCTTGGCCCTGATTGAACTCGACGGAGCCAGCCGTTTGCGCCAGTTGGGCTGGGAAAAGCCGATTCTCTTACTCGAAGGCGTGTTTCAGGCGACCGATTTGGCCCAGGTACTGGCCGAGCAACTCGATATCGTGGTACATAATGAAGCGCAAATTCAGTGGCTGGAGCAAATCCAGTCAGCGCAATTGGCAGCGCCAAGCATGGAGCCAAGAATGGAGCCAAGAATGGAGCCAAAGCAGCATCCGGTTCGGGTTCACTTAAAAATGAATAGCGGCATGAATCGGCTCGGCTTTGCCCCTGCACACTATATGGCGGCCTACCAGCGCTTGCGCGCCTTGGCCCTGGTGGGCGAGATCATTTTAATGACCCATTTTGCCAATGCCGACCAAGCCCATGCCCAGGTAGTGCCATGGGGTGAACAAGTGCATCGCTTTGGCAAAACGATTTTTGGCTTAAGCAATGCGGTAAGTCTGGCCAATTCTGCTGCCACCGCAGCCCACCCGAGTTGCCATGCCGACTGGGTGCGCCCCGGCATCATGCTCTACGGTGGCAGCCCCGGCAATGGCACGGCAGCCGATTGGGATTTATTGCCCGCCATGAGCTTGTGCAGCGAACTTATCAGCGTGCAGCATATTGCCGCCGGCGAAGCGGTTGGCTATGCCAGCCGTTTTGTAGCGCAGCAAGCGATGACGATAGGCGTGGTGGCCTGTGGTTATGCCGATGGCTACCCGCGCCATGCACCCACGGGCACACCGATTTTGGTCGCCGGAATACGCACCCAGGTGATTGGGCAAGTGTCGATGGATATGATCACGGTGGACTTGACAGCCATCCCACATGCGCAAGTGGGTACACCCGTCACACTATGGGGCCAGGGTTTGCCAATCGATGAAGTCGCGCAGGCGGCAGGCACCATCGGGTATGAATTGATGTGTGCCTTGGCCGCGCGGGTGCAAGTGCAGGTGCTGCCGTAGCGTTAAATTTCCAGATTATCAATCAACCGGGTATTGCCCAGTTTGGCCGCCGTCAACACCACCAGCGCTTCGTTTTGTGCCAAATCACCTGCCGAAGGGGGTTGCAAATCACAGCGCTTGCGAATCGAAATATAATCCGGTTTCCAACCACGATCGGCCAATTGTTTCATGGCCGCGTGTTCCAATTCAAAAATATCCAAATGCCCGGAACGCACTTGCTCGGCCACCGTGTTTAGTGCGCGATACAAAGCGGGCGCTTCGGCACGTTCTTCGGGTGACAAATACATATTGCGGGACGAGAGCGCCAAACCATCATCGGCACGCCAGGTTTCGGCTGCAATAATCTCGGTCGGCAAGGCAAACTGGCGGCTCATATTGCGCACTATCATCAACTGCTGATAATCCTTCTTGCCAAACACCGCCACCCGGGGTTGCACACAAGAAAACAGCTTCAACACCACCGTGGTAACCCCACCAAAAAAGCCGGGGCGGAATTCACCTTCGAGGATATTGCCCAAATCGTTAGGCGGTTGCACTCGAAATTCCTGCGGTTCCGGGTACAGATCTTTTTCAGTCGGGGCAAATAAAACATACACCCCTTCTTTTTCCAGTTTTTCGATATCCGCTTGAAAGGTGCGCGGATATTTATCAAAGTCTTCATTTGGGCCAAATTGCAGGCGATTCACAAAAATCGAGGCCACTACCGGATCACCATGTTTGCGCGCCAAGCGCATTAATGACAGATGGCCTTCATGTAAATTACCCATAGTAGGGACGAAGGCGGTGCGCAATTGGCCGCGTAATTGGTCACGTAATTCTTCAATGGAGGAAATGATTTTCATGGCTGAATGCGAGCTGGGGAAAAGGGGTTAAAAAACATGGGGTTAAAAAACATGGGGATGGATAAAAAAGTGAATCAAGCGGGTGAATAGGCCAGCCGCACATAAATCGGTGCGTAGGGTTCGGCCTGGGTGATTTCAATCAGGGTTTCTTTGGCCAGTTCCAGCAAGGCCACGAAATTCACCACCAGCACCGGCACGCCGCGCGTGGGGTCAAATAAATCGCCAAATTCAACAAAACGGGTGGTTTGTAAATGGCGCAAAATGGCGGTCATATGTTCGCGCACCGACAATTCTTCGCGGCTGATTTTATGGTGCGCGGTTAAATTACTGCGCTTCATAATATCGCGCCAGGCAGCGGCCAATTCATTGACTTCCACCAAAGGCCAGTTCGGGGTGCGACTTTGTTCGATAAACACCTGGGTGCGCACAAAATCGCGCCCCAGTTGCGGTAAATTATTCAGTTGCGAGGCGGCGAGCTTGATTTGCTCGTATTCCAACAGCCGCCGCACCAATTCCGCACGCGGATCTTCCGCTTCGGCCCCATCGACGCTTTTGCGTGAAGGCAGTAGCATGCGCGATTTGATTTCGATCAACATCGCCGCCATCAATAAATATTCTGCCGCCAATTCCAGATTGTGCAAGCGAATTTGATCGATATACTTTAAATATTGCAAGGTCACTTGCGCCATCGGAATATCGAGAATATTGAAATGTTGCTTGCGGATTAAGTACAACAATAAATCCAGCGGGCCTTCAAATGCTTCCAGAAACACTTCGAGCGCATCGGGGGGGATGTATAAATCATTGGGCAGGCGAAACAATGGCTCGCCATATAATTTGGCAAAAGCCATGCCGTCCACCGCCTCGGGCAGACCATCAGGGCTGAGCACAGCGGCCTGATTCACGCGACGACCTCAGGATTGAACAAGGTTGATCAAGTTTTGTAGGATTTAGTCAGGTTTTGCTAAGTTTTACTTTGATACACGTAAGCCGATTGCTTGAGCGTGGCTTGTTGCCGACGATCTTGATCTGCCAATGAAGTGGCTTCTTTATCCCAAAGTAAAGCACGGCCTTGACGCTGCTTTTCTTCCATGTCAGGTTTTTGCTTTTTTAAATCGTTCAAAAACTGTGTAAATTCAGATTCATAACCCGAATGTTGGTTGTTGATGTTTAACGTCTGATTTGAAGTCTGGCTCATGGTCGGCAGTCAAAATGAAAATGCGAAAAAACGAAACAGCGGCTATTCTACCTTGTTCCAGCTCAAATTATGCTAATGCGGTTGTGTTTCCCGGGTGTGTGTGCTGCATAGCGGTTAGCAGCAACAATTCCGAGGCGCGTAACAAGGCTTGTGGCAATTCGGCGATACATTGGCCTGTGCCGAGCCGTTGCAAAAATCCGGCGCGTTGGATCAAACTCAAGGGTTGATGGTTTAAGCCGCATAAAATTAAATGGCAACCACGTTTTTCGAGAAATTTATGTAAATTCTCCAATGCGTCCAAACCCGTGGTATCGATGTTGATTAATTGATTTACCTTTAAAATCAAGACCTTGGGTGGCGTGGAATTGGGATCAGACAAGGCCTCCACCTTATCCACCGCACCAAAAAACAAGGAACCAAACAGGCTGTACACGGCCACCCCCGGCGGAATTTCTTGCTTGAGTTGTTGGCTATTTAAATGTTCCAGCCGGGTCAGGTTGGCAACCCGATAGATAAAAAAGGCACACGCCAGAAACATGCCCACTTCCACCGCCACGGTTAAATCAAAAATCACGGTCAATAAAAAAGTGCCTACCATCACAATGCGGTAGTTCATCGAAAACTGTTTTAAACGGGCAAACTCGCGCCATTCGCCCATATTCCACGCCACCATCATTAAAATCGCGGCCAGCGTGGCCAAAGGAATGTGTGCCGCCAGCGGTGCCGCCAATAATAAAATGATAAGAATCGTGATCGAATGCAACATGCCAGAAACCGGCGAGGTGGCACCACTACGAATATTAGTAACGGTCCGCGCTATGGTGCCGGTAGCGGGCATGCCTGCAAAAAACGGCACCACCATATTGGCGATGCCTTGCGCCATGAGTTCTTGATTCGGATCATGCCGATCATCAATTAAATTATCCGCCACGCGGGCGCATAACAGCGACTCCACCGCGCCCAGTAGCGCAATCGTCAAGGTGGGGGCGAATAATTGCTTGACTGCAATCCATTCAAAATGCGGCAATTGAAACGCGGGCAAAGTTTGTGGGATGCTGCCAAATTTACTACCGATGGTGGTGATTGGAATTGGAAACAACATGACCAGGGCCGTGCCCATCACCAACACCACCACCGGGCCGGGCAGGATGGTCATAATTTTCCAGATGCGCGCCCAAACGGTGACGGGCTTGTGTGGTGCTTGAAGTGGGGCAGACAGATTGGGTTTGGGCCACAAAAATAAAATAAGTAAAGAGCTGGCACTCAGAAGTAGGGCGATGAAATCCACTTTTTGCGCGTATTGATACAAAATGGCCACTTGCGCCAAAAAGTCGCCCGGCATTTTAGGGATCGGCAAG
>JBKJLF010000749.1:0-2506 GCA_046597185.1 Burkholderiaceae bacterium
GTCAAGCATGGCTTGTTGGGTGATTTTTTGCGGCAACAACTTAACAATCCAACTATTTCCATGCGGCCAACATAAGCGGAATTTGTTACACTTTTTAGCTTTTTGCGTAAGTCCTAATTTACTACATTGCGTTCTGGTTTAACACTGTGCAAGCCAAGCAGGCATTGGCGCGATGTGGTTTTCGGTTCATACTACCCAAGTTAAGAATTCCGTACCAATTCAGCGACAAAATAAAAAAGCTATTGGCAAATTTGTTATTTTCGTATTTGTTGGTGAGGCCACCTCTACCAACTCAGTTACAATGACTAGCAAGCCAACCACGCGTTGCCGCCAACATGAGTCTTGCCAATTCTGCCATCACGTTTTCAGAACAGTATCAGAGCGCACCTGATACTGGCGCGCAGTTTCACGCCTTTGTTGGGGCATTGTTTGCACAGTCTTGTTCTGGCATTGCTAGTTTTGAAGCCAAGGGCAAAGATGGGGCCATTGATTGTTACCATGCTGATGGCAACGCGGGCATGGTATGGGAGTGCAAGTTCATAGGCGCACTAGGGTTGGAGCCAGCCTTAATGAAACCAAACTGCCGTAGTTAGAAGTCATACCACTTGTGCCTCTATTCCTCACCAATAATATACCTGCGGATGAGTACCTGAAGCCCTATTCGCGGGCTTTATGACCGGAATACCGATTGAAGGGCAGCTTTACGAATTGGCGAAAATTTTCTTTAAATATATTATTGACGGGAAAAATAATTTGTGTAATGATCCACTCACTTCGAGAAACCCAACTTCTTTTTGGCAAAAATTGCGCTGAAGTTTGGGGCGACGAATTTGGCCTAAGTGTGCAAATCATTTTGAAGACTAACGATTGTTTGCTTTGTTATCGCACAAATACGGTGGAAAGTGATCTGAACTCAAAGCGACTTTTGATGGCGCAAGCGTTTTGTGATATTTGCAGTTTGGATCAAAATAGCAACTATTTTACAACCTAAATTTTGAAAGATACGAATGTTAAATAACTAATTTGAAATGCAAGAAATGACCTTGGAAGAAATCAATGAAGTTAGTGGCGGCGATGGGGTCGCGACTGTTGGCGGTATTGTGACTGGCGTCTTTGTTGGCGGGGCTATTATTGGCGGTGGCGTCGGTATTCTTATTGGCGCGGCAATAGGTGGTGCTGTTTGGGGCGGATATTCGTATTACCTAGAACACCGTCCTCAGCCGCGAGATACTACTAATGCGAATAAGTAATTTTTTAACCAAAAATTAGTTTTGAAGAATTTAAAAAATAACTATCTTCGCAGCAGTTCTGAAGGCAAACGGGTCATACTTCTTACACACCCGTACCAATGACTAGTGGCAACAAGTGCTGCACTAAAGGGAAGCAACCCAAGTCACACTGGGTTGCATGAAATTGATTTTTAACGGGTTCATAATATATGAAAAACACACTTCTCTACGGAAAATTACCGCTAAAATTACGGGGCATACCGTTGACTTTGTTAGGTTTTGCCGGCCTTTATTTGTCTTTTTTAGTCCCCTTTGATTGGTTACACTTCTTTGTTGCATTCCTACTGATTGCTACCGGGCCGGGCTATTTTTTTTACGGCCTCTCAAAAGACAAAAATGGCACGAAAAACAAATAGCGCAGCGCAACTATTTTTGCGTTTCACCTGAGCCAGAGAACCGTATTGCAGAAGCCGCTGTTTGCGACGGTTTCTTCCTTTGTTCGCGCCATATCCTAAAATTGCGCACCGCAGACCAAGCTGCCGCCATTCACGCCGCCATCCTACAACACGCCCCCAGCACCAACCAAGCACCCACCCAACCCGTCTAAAACGCACCAAGTAGTTCCCCTTATCAACCCCTAGCACCAAAACGAACCCTGCCTTCGCACCAAAAAGACGCATAACCCCGCCACCACCCCAATCTGCACCCGCTCTGCACCCATTTTGCACCATATTGGCATTCACCTTCAACCCATACGCTGGCACGCATATTGCAGCGCATCAATCGCTAGCAATTACCGTTACATCCACCTCGTTCTTCAATCTTGGAAGCCACTATGCTGCGTCGTATTCTGTTGCTGGCCCTACTGATGGTACCCACCCTAGCGTGGGCCACCATCGAACCTACCTTATTGCAGGCGCTGGCCGCCGACGATTCGGATGCCCGTAGCGTGGCGGTAGGCCGCATTGCCGCCCTCGCCAACGCCGAAGCACAGGCGGTACTCAGCGCCATCATCCACGATGGTATCGTCATCGACGCCAGCAGCAAGGTGATGGTGCTCACCGCTGGCCAAATCGCCCCACCCCACACCGAAGCGCTCATCGTCAACAACCGCCTGCGCGGCGCAGTGGAAGCCGCGCTCTCGGGCATGCGCCTGTTCGCGCCCGAGCGTAGCCTGCGCATGGCGGCCACGCAGGCGATGCAAAAAGATATCGACGCCGCCCAAACGCCCTTGCTGGAACAAGCTTTAGCCAAAGAAGCCGATACCGAAATCCGCG
>JBKJLF010000874.1:0-5950 GCA_046597185.1 Burkholderiaceae bacterium
TTAAATGTGCATGGGTCTATGGGTTGGGCGTATTTTCATGCCCGTACTTTACGCAAAGCCAAACTCCTTTAGATTTTCATGCTTGCAAACTGTTACATTTATGATGTTTTTGCGTAACTCCTAAAATATTGGATCGTTACACTTTACACTTTACGCATTCGCCTGACACAGCCAGATTTCAACTTCGGACAGATTCTGACTCACACTGCAACCAGTGCGGTAGCACGAGAAGTGATAGAAAGACATCAAGACGCCGCTGGCCATGTCAATGCGAATCCAGTTGGTACTAGTCCATATCAACTAACACAATGGTTACGCGGATCACGCATCGTATTGGATGCGAGCCCAACATATCGTGGTTTTACATGGTCGTTTCAAGCAGGTAACGACCCAGACGACCAGCATATCGTCACACAAATGGCGGGTAAGCGTAAGCCACAGATTGATCGCATCGACATCAAGGTTATCGAAGAAGATCAATCACGCTGGCTGTCATTCATCAATGACAAAATAGACTTGTTTCAATTATTAGGGCCGCTTGCGCCGCTTGCGTTATCTGAAGGAAAACTCAGGTTCGATTTAGCCAAAACTGGCGTCCACCTGTCACGTATCGCCGATCCTGAGCTTAATTTCGTTTACTGGAATATTCATGACCCTGTTGTAGGTGGGTTAAGCAAGGAAAAAATCGCGCTACGGCGTGCCATTGCAATGGCGTATGATGTTCATGAAGAAATCCGGCAGGTCTGGAATCACGAAGCCATTGCCGTGGAATATCCGATTCCTCCTGGCGTAGTGGGCCACGATGCTAATTACAGAAATATTTTTCAACCAGAACCACGTGCGGCGAATGCCTTGCTCGACAAATTCTCCTACAAAAAGGGCCAAGATGGCTGGCGTATGCTACCAGATGGGCGGCCCCTTCAAGTTAAGTATTCCGCACCCAGCAATTCGCTGGGGCGGCTGCAGGCCGAGCTATGGAAAAAAGCGTTTAATCTGATTGGAATCCAAATGATTGCCGATCTACGGCCATCATCTGAATTGCTGCTGGAGACAAAGCAATGCAAACTACAAATGCGTCCCGCATCGTGGAGCGCAGACTACCCCCGATGGCGATAACTTCATGCAGTTATTTTATGGGCCAAATATTGGTCAAAGCAATAATGGGTGTGCGCAGATTCCTGAGTACGACGCATTGTATCGCGAAACACAAAAAATACCGGCAGGATCGCAACGGGACGCCATCTATCATAAAATGGCACGCATTTTAGAGGTCAATGCCATTATGTTTGCAGGGTACTCCCGCTATAGCAACATGCTGGCGCAGCCGCGCATTATTGGATATAAAAGACACCCCATCTTGGCAGCCGAGTGGATGTATTTTGATATTGACCAGCGCAAATAAAATCTACCGAATCGGCCAACGCCATCGTACACCTTACCCGCGCTGCGGATGGTACTATTTCCATCAAAAATCGCGCCACCATCGGCGGCCTTGTTTGAATGGCGTAAAACCGGGGGCCATGTCTCCTGTGCCTAATTCGCTGGTCAGCCCAAACAGCATCATCGTCAGCGACGACAAAACCACCCTGTTGGCCGTCAACGCCAGGGATGCCTCGGTGTCCGTGTTTGCCATCGATCAAACGACCCTGAAAAAGCCAGCAAATTGCAAGGCGCAACCGCCACCAGCCAGGCTTTGCGCAACAGCGTCGTATATGTATTATCCCAAACTGGCGCGCAGACAGTGGGCGCGTGTGAGCCTGCAAGGTTTAACCGGAATCTAATAGCGGCGGAAAGCCAACGCTTGCCCCCCCCCAAATCGGATCAGGTCAGACGCCATGCCGTTTTTTAAGTCGGGTCAACCTTGCCATCAGCAATCAAATTCAGCGCACTGATACTCGGAATAAAGAAATACTCCCCTCCCCTGGTTTCCACCAAACGCGGAATTTTGTTTAAAAAGAAGGGCGGCTGCTCGCTGTTTTCATCCACCGCAAATACTGCCCGCCCCGGATCTTTTTCATCATGATTGCCCAGCAAAATTTCTTTATCGTTACCCGCCTTAAAATCATTACCGTAGTTAATCCACTGTTGCTGAACAAACTCAAATTGCCGCTCAATGGAGGCGTTAATCATCATGATGATAATGCCGTGATTGCCATCATCCGTGGTTTGACCCTTTGTCGAATGACCATACGGCAAACCACGACGTAATATGCGGCGGCGATTGGCCAGCGAGCCGGGCGTATCAAACGCATCTTTGGTGCCAAACTCAAGCGAAGCGCGCGGGTTGATACGGCGAATATGCGCACTAAACGGGCATTTACTGCCATTGATATCGTTATCGAACACAACCCCGGCCAACATCTTATCCTGCTCTTGCTCATTGGCTTTGGCAAAGCGCTCATCCCAGGCTTTTTTGCTCGCTTCATCCCAGGCATCGGTCAAGGGCGCGCCATTATCACGCCAGCGCCCAACAAACTTGGCCGCCAATAATTCTTTGCCGCCGGGGAAAATTTTACTTTGCTCGTCCAAATAACGATTAAACGTACCGACGTTTTCATGTAATTTGCGAAACACCATGTAAGTGCTATTGCGCGATAGTGTGGTCGGTGCCGGTGCGGTCGGGTATTCGTGCGCTTCGTCAAAATGGCCCAGCAAAAATTCACCCGTGGCCAAAGGCTCCCAACCAGCATCCGCCGCCCCTACCACCATTTGCTTGCCGCGCCCTACCACGCGCTCTTTCATATCGGGTAAGCCTTCAAATACCGGGTCACCAATGCCGTCGGTATAACCAAAATGCTCCATCGCGGTGGGGTTGCCTTTTTCATCGAACAGCACATTGCCTTCCTGATAAGGCAAATCGTCTTTGCCATCGGCACCCCGGTGGCCAGTGAGCAATTGCACCCCGCCTTCCGATTTTTCGATCAGTTGCAACAACCATTGGTAGTGTGCCTCCATAAAATTGGGGCGCTGGGCATTGAATGAAATCAGGCAATGCACTTCTTTTTCCCAAACCGGGTCCCAATGCTGCGGATCACTGGCACCATCATCACCCAATATATCTTTACGCGCTTTCATGCCCATCATGAAGTCGGTAGGAAAACCACGCAAAGATTCACGCGGCACTTCCAACGCTTTTAAACCATTATAGGTGAAGGCAATATTGGTGGTGCATTCGGGGCGCTTCACGGCATTGGGGCCTTCACCCCAAGTCGCCGCTGTGGTCACCACTTGCGAGATGGCGTGAGCAAATTCACGCCCTTTTTTGCCATCGATAAATTGCAAAAAAATATAGCGGGAAAGCGGGAAACCATAGCGTCCATAGGCTCTGATCACATCGCCTTGAATATCATATAAGTCTAATGTTGCAGTCACGAGTATTTCTCCCTGAAAATCGAATACAGAAGTTAAAGCGATTCGCTTAAAAACGATTCGCTTAAAGCCAGCAGTTTATACCGTCGTTTGGCCCGGCACCCAAGTGGGGCCTGCCAAATTGCCTGGCTCTACCCGATTGATAAAATCCCGGTAAGCTTGTTGTAACTCTTTGGCTGGCCAGCCCTGATGTTCTGCCGCGAAACGCGTGAGTTCTTGTTTGAGATAGAGGCCTTTGAGCTGTTCCGCCAGCGTTTCATCGTTGGAACCGACAAAAAACAAGGTGGTTTCCAACTGACACTTCTTCATATAGGAGATGAAGGTCTCGGCACCGCGCACTTCGTCAAACCCATAGCAATACTGCCAAATCTTTTGAATGTCGTCACCCGCCGCTTGCCACATGCCACGCAAATAATCGTCCAGTTCGCCATGGAAATTGGTCGAGAACACCAAATACTTCGATTGTAAATGGTCTTCTTTGGGCAATGAGCCCATGCGTATCGTTTTCGAAAACAAGGATAAAAACGAGGTAATCGAATAGTAAAAATCACCTGCCGCCAACGATTGCGAATACACATCATCGAGCACAAAAAGGCGACACAAATAGGTGTTGGGTACTTTTGCCATGGGGCTGGCAGAATCGGTGCCCCATTCGATCAAGCGGTCGCGCACAATATCGCAAAAACCGCACTGCGCTTCATGCCCTGACTTGATTGGCGACAGAATCGTTAAACCATATGCCTTACCACTGACGTTTGCCATGGTGCATTCCTTTCTTAGGCTTGTTGGCGCCGTTGAACTTCCCAGGAAGCCATGCTGACAATCGGGGTCGGACGCATTTCACTTAAATCATGCTGCAAGGTGCGTAACATGGCGAAATACTGCTTTTGAAATTGTTCTGGTGAGGCATCGGCCACCGCCGCATCAAACGCAATTAACGTATCCTTAACATGCTTGCCCGCTTTAACATCGTTGGAGGCCGCCAAGGGCGTGGCACTGTAGAAGTGATTGGTATCGATTTGGTTGTAGCGAATGTAATCGTGAAACGGCGTCAAGGGCACCGAATTGGGGTAGCGAATGTTCCACTTCCAGAACATATCCAAACCAGCAGGAATGGAAAAGGTAAACGAGTCGACGTATTGATCCCAACTGCCATTAAAATCACTAAGAAACAACATATAGGAATAGTTGAGGTTTTCCTTCGGTTGGTCAGGATGAAGATGCGGGAAACTGTTTTTGCCGATTACCACCCAGCGCGCGTAATGAATCAGTGAAAGCGTAATCAAACCGATCATGGTTTGTGGGAAGGTCACGGCCACCCAAAAGATGAGTTTGTTAAACCATGCAAAATACCAACGCAATGGGGTAACCACATTCATCGCATAGGCTTTTCCGGCAATATTTGACATGACCAATCTCCTGTTGTTTGTATCGCTTTTTTTGAAAGGGCTAACAATTTGTTTATGATTTGGGAATCGTCGAAAAATGTCAAGTGTTTGAGAAAAAAAGTGCTTGCATTGATACCGTCTCAATACCGTTTAACAACAGTTTGCCTGTGGCCACAAACTTATCGGTGCAGTAATCTACCCTCTTGCGCAGTTTGCCAGTGCCAGGAAAGCCAGGCAAAGGCGGTCGATAAAGCGACCATGGCGGCAGCCGCCCAATACACCGATTGCGGGCTGACGCGTTCCCAGCACAGACTAAAAATCAAACCGCCCAGCGAGCCGCCCAGGCCGTAGGAGATGCTGGTGTACCAGGCTTGCCCACTGGCTTGCAAAGGGCCGTTAAACCAGCGCTGCAAGGTCATGATGGCTGCCGAATGATGGGCCGCAAAAGTGGCGGCATGCATTGCTTGCGCCAATAGTAAAACCACCAAAAATTGCGCGCCCGAGCCTATCATCAGAAAACGCAGCACGCCCAGCCCCAAACTGGCAAGCATTAACTGGCGCACGCCAAAACGACGAAACAAAGGGGCCTGAAAATAGAAAAACAGGATTTCGACCAAGACCCCCAAAGCCCACATCGCACCAATCACCGATTTACTATAGCCAAGGTGCTCCAGATACAGCGAATAATACACATACAGTGCCGAATGCGCGGCCACCATTAAAAAAGTCGAGGCAAAAAACATCATCACTTCAGGGCGGCGCAATATGGCAAGGCTGGACTGGCGTTGCTGGGTCGGTGCAGTTTGGGGCGGCTCTTTGATGCGAAAACCCATGAAGCAAGCCATGGCTAACATGCCCAATGTCAAGCCGGGGAAAATGCCCACGCCATAGCGATCCAATAGATAACCACCCCCCATCACGGTGGCCATGAAACCAACCGAACCCCACAGACGCAGACGGCCATAATGGCTTAAATCGCCGCGCATTTCGGAGAGCATGATCGCTTCCAACAAAGGAATTTGCGAACTGGTAAAGGTGTTCAAAAATACCATTAACCAGAAAAATTGCAAAAAGTGCTCGGCCGCTAAAAATCCGCCCAGACAAAGCAAAGCGGCCAAAGCAGTGTACCTTACCACCCGCACGCGCTGGCCGCTGCTGTCGGCCACCCAACCCCACAAATTGGGGCCGAAGAT
>JBKJLF010000121.1:0-19442 GCA_046597185.1 Burkholderiaceae bacterium
CCCAATAGCCAAGTGGCTGATCTTCATTAAAGTCGTAGGTATCCTTGAGGTAAAAACCGAGCTTGTCGATTTTTACCAGATGCGTGCCTTCCTCTGCCTTTGGATCAAGGGGCGTTACCGTGCCAGAACCTGCAATATGAAGACCGAATGCACCAAGCGCGCAGTACATATCGTCGAGGGGGTCAGAGAGTTTGTCGAAAAAATTAGTGCCGATAATGCGGGTATTGATATGCGCTGTTTTGTGAAGTTCCCGCCCGCTGCCAAAACCGAACCGCTCTACTTTTTTGGTGAATTTTCCATCTGCTTTGAGATTTGCAAAAAGTTCATCTTTGGAGAAATCCAGACTTTTTTCGCTAAGAGTGCCGTACACAGCACTTTTTAGTTCGGCGTAGGGCGTTAAAACGCGTTGATAGCCAAGTGCCCACTGCATCGTAATGATTGTTTCATTGATGTGCCCAAGTGGAATGGTACGTGGGTCAGGCGCATTCTTCCCCGCTTTCCAATGGGCTGGCATCATAAACGGCTTACCCATAAACCAGTGCTCCATGATTTCCGCGCCTTTGATCAGCTTGTTTTCACGCATGACCTTTGGGATGTCAAAGAGATTGATATCTCTGAAGCAAGCTGAAAGTGGTGGCCCCTTCAAAGTCTGGATTGGATTGGCGGCGCTACGAAAACGATTCAATAAAATAGAGTCAAAAAAACTGGACATGGCGTGAACAATTTGAAAAATAAAACAGCTATGATAATGTGATTCATCTGGTAATGCAAACTGTTTACTTCTTTTTGCAACATTTGATGGCAATAACTGATTTCCAAAAAGCAATTGAAGGCTATGCTGGCATTTGGCAAAGCTCAAATAGCCCCACACGCCGTACCCTGTCCTGAACAACCGCACAGGGCACCCCCATGGCACCAACCGCATTAGCACCCTTCACCAGCACAGCCCCACTGCGCACCCAACTCGCCCGCCTCGAAACCGCCATCCGCACCAGCGGCAGCGTGCGCGAACTGCTCGTTTTCCACCACTTCACCCCAGGCATCTACGCCCGAGAACTGCACATCCCCAAAGGCACCGTCCTAATCGGCAAAATCCACAAACACACCAACCTCAACATCATTTCCAAAGGCGACATCTCCGTCCTCACCGATTCCGGCATCCAGCGCCTGGGCTTGGGCACGCACTTGGTCTCATCCGCAGGAATTCAGCGCGCAGGCTATGCGCATGAAGACACCATCTGGACAACCATCCACGGCACCGACGAAACCGACCTTGCCATCATCGAAGCCCAATTCACCGCCCAAAGCGAAGCCGAGTATCACGCCTTTTGCCAATCCCTCGCCCCAAGGTGCGCGTAATGTGCGCATGGGCCGTGGTGGCCGGGGCGGCCATATCCGTAGTCGGCGGCGCGCTGCTATCCGACGACCATGGCGCGGGCGATGCCAACGCCGCTGCGGGTGACGCAACCCGCACCCAGTCGGCCATTGCGCAAGACCAATGGGATACCTACAAACAAATCTACCAGCCGCTGGAAAAATCTTACGCCGCCGACGCCCAAACCTATGCTTCCGCCGCCAACCGCGAGCGCTACGCCGGGCAAGCGCAAGCCAGCGTGGCCCAGCAATACGGCCTGGCGCACGAACGCTTGGCACGCACCCCCGGCCTGGACACTTCCAGCCCCGCCTACGCCGCTAGTCTGGTGGGCTTGGACATGCACCAAGCCGCCGCCAGCGCCACAGGCCAAAACACCGCCCGCTACCGGGTGGACGATATGGGCTGGGCGCGCCGCACCGACGCCCTTAGTCTGGGCAAAGGTTTACCCGCCCAAGCTTCTGCCGGGTTAGCCCAAGCCGCCGCCACCAACAACCAGCGCGCCCAAAACGGCTTTGCCGCCGCCAACACCCAAGGCGCGCAAATCGGCCAATTGGTTAGCCAAGGCATCAACGCCTATAACAAATCGCAAACCCCCGGCCTGTCACCGTTCCGGCAAGACCCCACCGTACCGACTGATGCAGGCGGCAACCTCCAATTTGACCCTTGAAAGGCAACACCATGAATATTTCCGCAGGCTTGGCCGCATCCAGCGGCTTTTTTCAGGCGCAAGAACACGCCATAGACCGAGAATTCTTGGCCCAGCAACGCCAATACCAAAACCAAACCATGCAGGCGGGCCTTTCCACCCTGGGCGATAAAACCCTGGCCGAACAAGCGCAAGCGCGGCTGATGGCGGCGCAAGCCAATGCCGGACTCGACACCTTGCCCAGCCAAACCGCCAACGCCATCAAAACCAACCAAATCAAAAGCGCAGGGTTGGATTTTGATGCACAGCAGCAGCCGCTAACCCAAAGCATGGCCGCCGCCGCCAACCTGGCCGCCGCCAGCAACCAGCCCAAACAGCAAACCCTCGCCAGCGCGGGCCTGGATTCTGCCGTAGCGCAACTGCCCGAAATCGAAAGAGCGCGCATCGACAGCAACGCCAGCCAAATGACCGCCCGCCACACCCAAGCCCTGGTAGATTTGTCGCGTTACCTGAGCGTCAACGACAAAGCGGGCGCGCTGGCCCATGTCAACATGGTGGCTGATTCCGAAAGCGCCCAAGCAGGCACCCGAGGTAAAAAATTCATCAACATTGTCGCCAGCGGTGAAAAAACCGATGCCAGCGACAGCCGCGCCTTTGACCTGATGGCCGACGACGGCAGCAAAATCGCCATCCCCTTCGCCGCCATCAACCAGGCCATGGCCATGTCCAAAACAGGCAAATACAGCATGCACGAAGGCCGTGCGGGCGATGTCCACGTTCTCAACGAAAACACAGGCGCGCTCGACACCAAAGTGCCCGCCGACCCCAACTACGTGCGCAGCGCAGGCACCAACCAGCACACGCCAGCGCAATTGCAACTGGTCAATGCCTACATGGCCGCGCCAGAAAACAAGGGCATGACCTTTTCTCAAGCCATGGAAAAAGTCAAAACCAGCCTGGAAAAGCCGCGCCACCAAGCCATTTTGGAACTGGTGGGCAAAAATATGCTGCCCAATGATGACCCGCAAAAGCAATATCAAAAATGGGCCGACCTGTACGACCACGCCAAAGATTCGGCACCCAACGCATCAGCCACACCCGGTTTGCAGTCAAATAGCCCCGCAGCCAGCACAATCGACGCCAAGTACAAAAACCTGTTCACCCCTTAGAAAAGCGCCATAATGGATTTTCCCGATAGTTCGCCAGCCAACACAGAACCACCGGGAAGCCCCGGCCTTGCCACGTTTTTTCAGCAGGAAGCACGCAGCCCGCTTAGTGTGGCAAATGCGGCCAATGCGGCCAATGCCAGCGCATCAAGCGGGCTGGATGGCTTTTTCAAGCAAGAAGCCAGCACCAAACGCGCACCAGCCAAACCCGCCGCTGGCTTGACGGTGGGTGGCATCAACACAGGCGCAATCGATGTCGTAGCCCAGCGCGAAGGTTTAAGCGCCACCCAAAAGCAAGTCATGGGCGCATTGTTGGGGCAAGAATCCAACTACGGCAAAAACCCCGCCACCAGCATTGACGGCGCACGTGGCGCGGGGCAAGTCATGCCGGACACCTTTCGCCGCTATGCCAAAGCGGGTGAATTGATTGATAATCCTGCCGACAATTTGGCTGTCATGGCGCGTATTGTGCGGGATTTGGGCACGCAGTCGGGCGATGATCCGGCCAGAATGGCGGTAGGCTACTTTTCCGGTTCCGGCAACATCAACCACGGCAGCGGCACGGCCTGGCGCAAAGATAAAACGGACGGCAACGGTAAATCGGTATCCAGCTATGCCAGCGACGTGTTGGCGCGCATGAACGTAGCACCCGCGACCACAGCCGCACCCGCACCGGACGACGCCAGCGCAGCCAAGCCCACCAGTGCGCCACCCGATCCGCTCGCGAACGCTCCCAAGTGGGCCAGCGTGCTGGCGAAGCCGGAATACCAAGCCATGTCCGCCAGCGACAAGGCGGGCGCGCGCCAAGCGTATTTTCAGCAGTTTATCGAACCCGGCATCGCGCCAGCACAACGCGGCTACTACCGCACCTGGTTTGAGGGTGAAGCCAACAAGGCCGAGCTGGCCGCCCAGCCTTCCTTGTTCCAGTCGTTAAAAACCACTGCTGGCAAGGCCGCTACCGTCTTGGCCGATGTATTCTTGCCGGAAAAAACGAACACTGAAGGTGTTTTAAGCGGCTTGCCCCAAACTGACCCGTATGCAGGTGACCGCTACGACGCATCGGTAGTCGGCTTTGCCAACGCATCCAAAGCGCGCCGCGCCAAGGATGCCGAACTGGCCGCACTGCGCGCCTATATCGATGCGCCACCGACACCGCAAATGGTGGCCACCGAACCCAAATTCACGCTCAAGCAGCAGCTTGACCCCATCAACAACCTGAGCGCCGCAACGCTTGGCGTGGGCAAAGGCTTTTCCACCCTGGGCAAATACGCATCGCTGCTGCTGGCATCGCCCACCATCGCCCGTGACAAACTGGCTGGCGACAATGCCGCCAGCGGCATGATGTTTGATAACGTCGTCAAACCGTTTGACGACGCCATGGCTTTCTATGAGAAAAACAACGGCCAACTGCCGCAAACCATGGGCAATACCGTGTCGAATGGCTTGGGCGACTTGGCCGCCACCATGCCCGCCATCATCGCCACGGGCGGGGGCGTCAACCCCGGCACCAAATACATGACGGATATTGCAAAATATGCGTTTGCCCAGGGCATGCGGCGCGAAGCGGTAATGACGTTGGTAAAAGGATCAGCCGATACACTGGGCAATGCTATCGTCACCATGTCGCCCGCCGCCATCCCCGCAGGGTTTGAGCGCTATCAAAAATTGCTGCATGAAGGCGTAGCCCCCGGCACGGCAGCCCAAGCCGCCTTTGCCGAATACGCCACCACTACCGCCATGGGGGCGATTCCGCTATGGAAAGCCGGAAACATTGAAACCCGCATCGCCACGGGCGAGCTGGGCGGCATTGGTTTGGCAGCGGGTTCAACGGCATTACAAAACAAGGTGCTGGAAGATTACCCAAGGCTGCATCAAAACCCTTTCGATTCTGCTAACATCATTTCAGGCGGCATCACGGGCGGCGTGCTGGCCGGGGTCATGGGCCATCAGCAAGAAGGAAAAGTCACTGTCACCCGCACAGGCCAAAAGAATTTGGCTACGCCGCCAAGGCAAGAACCCGTGTTCGACGGCACCACGATAGACGGCGCAACCGGACGGCCGGAAGGCGAGCCAGACCCGCACGCGCCGCGCCTGGGCGAGCGGATGGAACCCAAGCCCTACGAACAAGCCGCGCCAGAAACGGCGCAACCCGCATCTGTACCCGAACCAGCGCCAGACGTAGCGCACCCAACGCCACCCGAACCCGCACCTAAACCGCAGCGCACCGTTTCCGACCGCAATATTCTTGACTATGCCGACACCCGCTATCGGCAACTGCGCAACGCGCACGAAGGCGAAACGCGGGAAAGCGTGGATGAAGATGGCCAAATCACCAGCACCGACCAGCCCGGTTCAGGCATGACGGCAGGCGAAGCGGCAGAACTGGCGATGTTGCAGCAGCATCGGGGCGATGTCGCCACGCTGGCGCACTTGTATGGTTTCAATCAACCTGGCAAGCCGAAAAAGCCCCCCTTGGCCCTGGCCGCACCAGCAGCGCCAGCAGAAGACGTGCAAGACCCGCAGTCAATCGCCAACCCCAAGCCCGCCACGCACGCCGACCTGATCGAACAGCGCGATCAAGCTATTCAAGCATACCGCGCCGCCGCAGTATCGGGCGACGAAATAGCGGCGCAAGCAGCCGAACAGCAATTGGAAGCCACCCGCGAGCAAATCAACGCCGTTCATCTGGATACGGCCAAAGCTTTGCATGAAAAGCAGGTGCAGGCAGACCAAGCAGCGCAGGAAGCGAAAACCGCAGCAACACCGCCGCCGCCAGCCGCGCCCCCGCAAATAGCCCCACCCAAAACCGAAAAAGAAGCCAAGGCAAGGCGTGAGGCCGCAGCCAAAGCAACCGAACCAGCAACCGAATCAGCGGTTGAGCCAGCAGCCAAAGCAGCAACACCGCCGCCGCCAACGCTACCCCGCACAGAAAAGCAAGCCCAGTTGTTCCGCAATAAATTAATCCCCGACATGAGCGATGCCGAACTGGTGCAAGCCAAAGCATTCTACCCGGCAGACCACAAGCGCGCCCCCAAGATCGTGCGCGAAATCGCCCGCCGTGCCGACGAAGCCGCCAACCGGGGCGCAGCACCCTATGCGCCACTCGCAACAACACAGGCAATACCGACAGCACCGCCGCCCGCCGCCATCCCCCGGCCCCCATTGGGTAAGGCTGATTCACTGCAAATAGGTGACCATGTGGCATTTACAGGCCAAGTGGGCAATGATTTTTACCATAAGGACGAAGCCAAAGTGATAGCCACGCGTGCGGATGCCGTTGAATTGCGCAAGTTGGGTAGCCATTCCGATTCGATATGGATAGCACGTAGCGTTTTGAACGGATTCAATTCGCATGCATGGTTCGTTCGTGATGCAGCATCGGCGGCCATAGCGGACAGCAAACCCATTCTGTATGCGGAACTCCGCGAACGACTCAGCGCCTTGGGCGAGCGTGCGCTGGCCATCATGGAAGGCAAACTGGAGGGTACGATGATGGGCTTTACCGTTGGCATGAGACCAAACGACAGCAACCTTACCCGGCAATGGGTAGACCACGTGGTACAAGGCTTTGAAAACACCGTTTCCAGACTGGAAAAGCGCGCCGCCAAAAACAAAGCGCCTGAATCCAGCGCCAAACCTGCCCAACCCGCCGAACTGGCGCATACTGAAGCACAACCCACAACCGGAGCACCCAATGACAACCCACAGCGACGTAATCCACACCCTCGGCCCGACCCAGTGGCAAACCCTGCAAGCGAGCCGCCTGCCGCTGCTGGTAACGAACGAACTGATGTCGATCTGGCTGGAAGGCTGGCCCAAGAAGTTCAAGCTACTCGTCCAGCAAAACCAGATGCTACCGAAATTGATAGCCCTGCGCCAGCAACTGGAGCAAGCGAACGAACTGCGCAACGACCCGAACCAGACCCACATTACCCTGAGCGAAAAATTCCAGATGGTGGAACTGCCCCTGAAGCTGTAGCCGCCAAACCGCATCACTTCACCCTAACCGATGAACTCAACTTCTCCGGACAAGGTGCCAAAACCCGCTACAAGAACAACATCGCCGCCATCCACGTATTACAAGAACTGGAAACCGCCAAGCGCAGAGCCACCCATGCCGAGCAATCGGTACTGGCGCGCTACATAGGTTGGGGCGGCTTGCCGCAGGCATTCAACCCCAAAGACACCAAGTGGGCCAAAGAATTCGCCGAACTGCAATCCCTGCTCACGCCAGCCCAATACAGCACCGCCGCCTCATCCACCCGCAACGCCCACTACACCGCCGCCCCCGTGGTCAAAGCCATTTGGGCAGCGGTGCAGCGCATGGGCTTTACCCATGGCGCGGTGCTGGAACCATCACTTGGCACAGGTAACTTCTTTGGCCTGATGCCGCAGGCCGGGCGCAGCAAATCCAAACTGTTTGGCGTGGAATTTGACCACACCACAGGCAGCATTGCCAAACACCTGTACCCGCAAGCCCACATCAAGGCACCTCTCGGGTTTCAAGACTTTGCCATTACCCCCGGTTCGTTTGATTTGGCCATTGGCAACCCGCCGTTCGGGGCAGAACAACTCTATGACAAAACATACCCGGAACTGTCGAAATTCAAGATACACGGCTACTTCTTCGCCAAATCAGTCGAAGCCTTGCGCCCCGGCGGCATTCTGGCCATGGTAGTTTCCAAAGGTTTATTGGATGCCAACGACGCCCAAGGCAAGGCGGCGCGCAACTGGCTGGCC
Organism: Burkholderiaceae bacterium; assembly: GCA_046597185.1. Lineage (GTDB taxonomy): Bacteria > Pseudomonadota > Gammaproteobacteria > Burkholderiales > Burkholderiaceae_D > CAMBDR01. Next base: position 7,928 of record JBKJLF010000121.1, read on the forward strand.
GCACAAACCCGCCTGATCGGGGCCATCCGCCTGCCCAACACCGCCTTCACCGAAAACGCGAATACCGAAGTTACCACCGACATTGTATTCCTGCAAAAACTGGGCAACGGCATCAAGCCCAACGCCAATGAATGGACAAGCCTGGGCGAATTGACAGACAGAGAAACCAGCCAGCCCATTGCCATCAACCAGTATTTTGTTGCCCACCCTGAAATGATGCTGGGTGAAATGACGCTGGCAGGCAGCATGTACCGCGCCAACGAAGCGACCCTTGCCGCACGCACTGGTGACGACCTGTCGGCCCTGCTGGCCGCTGCCATCCAAAGCTTGCCAGCCGATATTGTGAAGACAGGCAGCAGCCACTTCATTGAAGCGCAGCAAAAAATCAATCACGAAATCATCGAACAGGGTAGCGCGCAAAACGGCAACACGGCAGGCCTGGATACAGCCCGCCTGTACGCCCACTACCTGCAAGACGGCAAGCTCTACCAACGCATGCACGATGTAAACGGCGAACGCCAAGCCGTACCCGTCACCCTCGCTGGGCGCGAGTTGGAGCGCATGGCGGGCATGATAGGCTTGCGCGACCTGGTGCGCAGGCAATTAGCGCTGGAACAAGACGCCAGCGCCAGCGAAAGCGTTGTCGATAGCAACCGCGCCGCCCTGAGCCAAGCCTACGACCGCTTCAAGGCCGCCAACGGACTCTTGAACAGGCAAAGCAACAAACGCCTGTTTCGCGATGATTCCGATGCCGCCTTGCTGCTGTCGCTGGAAGCCAAGTACGATAAAGGCGTCAGCCAAGCAGTCGCCAAGGCATCCGGCCAAAAGCCACGCGAAGCACGTGCCATTAAAGCCACGATTTTTACCAAACGCGTGCAAAACCCGGTCACTTCGGTAACGCGGGTGGCCAGCGCCAAAGAAGCGATGATTGCTTCCCTCAACGAGCGCGGCCACATCGACCCGGCTTTCATGGAAAAAGTCTACGGCAAATCGATGGAACAAAGCGCGCAGGAACTGGGTGATTTGGTGTTTGAAGACCCGCTCACCAGTTGGCAACCGCATGATTTATACCTGTCCGGCAACGTCAAAGCCGCCTTGCAAGCAGCGCGGGCCGCCGCCATGACCGACGCACGCTTTGAACGAAACGTCAGCGCCTTGCTGAAAGTGCAGCCGACCGACATTAAACCGAGTGACATCTTCGTCAAAATCGGTTCGCCCTGGGTAGCGGCATCGGATTATCACGATTTCGTCAAGCAAATGTTTGGCGGCAGTATGACGGGTACGTTTCTCCCCTCCATCGGGCGCTGGAGCGTTGCCGTCAATAAAGGCACGCAAACCGAAACCCACAGCAAGTACGGCACCGACCGCATGGGCGCACACAGCATTGTGGATGCGCTGATGACCAATAAACAGGTTGCCGTCTACGACTACCGGAGCGATGGCAAAGGCGGTAGCGTGGCCGTACTGAATGTGGACGCCACCGCCGCCGCCCAGGGCAAGGCCGACGATCTGGCCGACGCCTTCCAGCAGTGGATATGGGACGACAACGACCGACGCGCCCGCCTGGCACGCGAGTACAACGACAAATTCAACACCAACGTCGCACGCAAGTACGACGGTTCGCATTTAACGCTACCCGGCCAAAACCCGACGCTGGTATTGCGCCCGCACCAACTCAACTGGGTGTACCGTGCGCTGGTGGATGGTATCGGCCTGGCAGACCACGTGGTTGGTGCAGGCAAAACTTTTGCACTCATCGCCACCGCCATGGAAATGCGCCGCCTGGGCCTGGCTAAAAAGCCGATTATCACCGTACCCAATCATTTGGTAGGCCAATGGGCCAATGATATTCTCAACCTTTACCCCGGTGCCAACGTGCTGGCCGCCAGCCGCAAGGATTTTGTTAAAGATCGGCGCAAGCTGATGTTTTCCAAAATCGCCACGGGCGATTGGGATATGGTCATCGTTGCGCATTCGTCCTTCGGGCGCATTCCCGTACCCATCGAAACGGAAAATGCCATCCTGGAAGAACAGATGCGCGAAATTATCGATGCCATCAAAGAAGCCAAGCAAGACAAAGGCGCAAAGTTCACCGTAAAAGACCTGGAACGTACCAAAGTGCGGGTAGAAGAGCGCATGAAAAAGCTGGCCGACCGCCCGCAGGACGATTTATTAAGCTTTGCCGATTTGGGTGTCGATGCGCTGTTCGTGGACGAAGCGCACGAATTCAAAAACCTGTTCTTTTCCACCGCCCTGCAAAACGTGGCGGGCCTGGGTTCGCCCACCGGATCAAGCCGCGCTTTTGACATGTTCGTTAAAACCCGTTACGTGCTGGGGCGCACCGCTGGCCGCAATGTTTTCTTCGCAACCGGCACCCCGCTGGCCAACTCCATTGCCGAAGTGTTCCACATGCAGCGCTTCCTGCAAAACGACACCTTGCGCGAGCGCGGCATTCACCAGTTTGACGCCTGGGCCAACACCTTCGGCCAAGCCACTGCGGATTGGGAAATGAACGCCGCAGGCAAATTCGTGCAAAAAACCCGCTTCCGCAAGTTTGCCAACCTGCCGGAACTCAAGGGTATCTGGAACGAAGTAGCCGATACCGTCACCCGCGCCGATTTGATATCCGACGCCAAAAAGCAAGGCCAGCGTTTCCCCCTGCCCAAAATCGCCACAGGCAAGGCGCAAAACATCGTTTCCGAACGCAGCCAACAACAGGCCGACTTCATCGGCGTGCCCCAGAGCGTGCTGGACGAGAAGGGCAAGCAAAAACATGATGAAGTCACAGGCCAGCCACTGGTGCAATTTTTACCCGGCACGATCGTCTATAGGTTGGACAATTGGAAGGAAGCCAGTAAAAACAATCCCAAAGAAATCCCGCTCGCCATTACCGGGGCGGCACGCAAGGCTGGGTTGGATTTTCGCCTGATCGAACCCAGCGCGCCGGATTTTGCCGGGAGCAAGGTCAATGCAGCGGTAGACCGGATTTTTAGCACATGGCAAGCCAACGACCACCGGGCGGGCACGCAACTGGTGTTTTGTGATTTGTCCGTTCCCAGCAAACACAAGGGCCGTGCCACCACCGAAGCCGCCGCCAAAGTGCCGACCTTCTTTATCCGTGATGGTGAGACGATTGAACACGTGGCGGGCGTGGCGCTCAACCTGGTCGCCGCACCGGATGCGGTGTTTTTCTCCTTCACCCAGGGTAAAAGGGTGGCCATTTATGAACGCACTTCCGGGCTATCCATCGCCAGCGGCACCACCCGGCAAGCCGCCATCGATACCGCCAATTCAGGCATTGCCAGCATCGGGCAAGACAGGTTCAACCAAAGAATCGCAAACAAAGCCATCCCCACCGAACAGCTTGACGAATATAGAGCACGTTGGGACGAAGCCCAGCAAGCCAAGGAAGACGCAAAAGCAGAAAAAGGCGATAGCGCAGATAATGCCGACAGCGCGGAAAATCCTGAATCCAGTCAAGAAATCTCACTCGATGAATTGCTGGCCGACAGTGGCGGTTCCTTCTCGGTGTATGACGACATCCGCAGCAAGTTAATCGCCAAAGGCATGCCGGAAGACCAAATCGCCTTCATTCACGACTACGACACCGACGACAAAAAAGCCGCCTTATTCAATGCCATGAACGCCGGAACCATGCGCGTACTCATCGGTTCCACCCAAAAAATGGGCGCAGGCACCAATGTACAAGCCAAACTGGTGGCGCTGCACCACATGGACGCCCCATGGCGGCCCGCCGACCTGGAACAGCGCGAAGGCCGCATCATTCGCCAAGGCAATGAATTCTATGCCGCCGACCCGGACGGTTTTGAAGTGTCCATCTACCGCTACGCCACCAAGCAAACTTATGATTCCCGCATGTGGGAAATCATCGAAACCAAGGCCCGCGCCATCGAACAATTCAAGCTTGACGCCAGCTTGCGCGAAATTGACGACGTATCCAGCGAATCGGCCAATGCCGCCGAAATGAAAGCCGGGGCATCCGGCAACCCGCTCATCCTGAAAGAAATTGGCTTGCGTACCGACTTGCGCAAGCTCGATGCACAGAAAAAATCATGGGACAAAAGCCGTTACGACCTGCAAATAAAAATCACCGATGTAACAAACCAAAATGGTTGGGTCTACGACCGCCAACGCACTGCCACCCGCCTTGCCCGCCAAATCGAAGCCAAAGAAGGCGCAGAACTGCACTTGAATGGCAGAAAGGTGCGTGACATCAAAAAGCTCGACGCCGCCAAAGTCTTTACCGCCTTCATGACGGCAGGCGCAGAAAACGCAGGGCAAGGTGCAGTCGTGGGCCATTATCGCGGCTTTTTTATCAAAGCACTGGATATCGGTGGCCATTCGCTCGGCTTGACGATGGCATTTGAAGGTGAAGTAGTCGGGCGCACCAGCTATGACGCCGACGATAAATTCTCGATTAGCGGCTTCATGATAAGGTTGGATAATGCCGTCGATAGCATGAGCCGGATGGTGAGCACGGCCAATCAAGCCGTCAAAACCTTTGAAGCCGATGCCGAACTGGCCAAGGTGGAATTGCAACGCGACTTCCCCAAAGCCCAAGAGTGGGAAGACAAAAAAGACGAACATAAAGCCGTGGTGGCCGCCTTGCGCGCAGGTAAAACCGAAGTGGCAGCGGAACCTGATGGCGTAATTTACCACGATGTACTGACGGCAAAGTATAGAAAAAAATTGATCGCCACAGTCGAAGCCGGGCCGTTAGCCCAAGGTGACGAACCCAAGCGCGCCTATACGCTTGGCAAACTCAAGGCACTGCGGCGCAAGCTGGATGCAAAAAAACTGACTGAATCCGAGTATTTGTTGGGAATCAGCGAAGTGGTCAATTTAATCCAAAAGCGCAACGATGCACGCACACCATGCGAGCGCGAAACTGGCCCAGATTGGTTAGAGGAGCGGCTGATTCGCGCAAAACGCCAAGGCGATCTTGACGAAGCAACGGTTAATTTTGCGTTATGGGCCATACGAAAAAATCCGGTGATTGCCAATCATTTGGGAATCAGTCTGAAGACACCAAAGGGAAATGCTGCAATCGTCGGCAATTATAATTCCGGCTTGGCGATGATGACCTTATTCAAAAACACGGGTAATGTCGGCACCGTAGTCCACGAAATCATGCACCACACCGAGCGCATGATGCCCCAAGCCGTGCAGCGCGGCATCGTCAGAGAGTGGCGACGCGCATGGGCTGACGCATGGAAGCATGGCGACCCCGCTTTGCGCGCCGCGCTGGATGACATGCTGACCGCATCGACTGGCGATAAAAAAGCATTTGGCCGGGTAGTGGATGCATTTAAAACGGGCGTGTTGGTCTATGATCGACACTATCAACTCTCCAACGCTTCCGAATTTTGGGCCGTGAATGCCACCCGCATTTTATCCGGCAGGCATGCCGCGCAAGGTGCCTGGGTGGCGACGGCCAAGCAATGGCTTGGCGAGCTGCTGCATAATGTCAAGGGATGGCTTGGTCTGCGCAGTGACGCTCCCGTGCTGACCGGGATGCACGCAGTGATGAATGGCGATGGCGAACGCATGGCAAACAATATGCTGGGCGAGCTTCATGCCGGGGAAAACAGAACTTTGCACGATCTGAGTAACCCACGCCGGGTAACGGAACAATCACAAAAAGACTTGATCGAAGAATTCGGCAAACCCATCTACAGCAATATGGACTGGTGGGACAAAAGCGTCGGCACCCAATTTCACAAAGCCGAAAAGCACCCGCATTTCAGAAAAGCCTTTAATTTGGCACTGGCCCGAGAAAACGCCGTTTCTTTAACCGCGATTCGCCCGGCAGAACTGGCCCCGGCCTTCCTGCCCAGGCTGGACGATTTCAAAAGCGCAGTCAGCACACTAATAAAAGGCAAAAACAAAAGCCAGCAAATGGGCTTGGCGGGTGACGCCATTCTGTCAGGCACTTTATACGGTGAATCGGTACTGGATGGCAAAGTCTGGACAGACGATGAACTTCAATCCAAATTCGGCATGGATCAGCACGGCATTGCGCTTTACCGCCAGGCCCGCGCCGCCATCGATGCCAGCCTGGACGAAGTGGCCGCCGCCGAAGCCTTCGCCGCCCTGCAAATGCTGGTCCCGCGTGGCCTGCGTGAAAAAGTCATCGATGACCCGGCCAATTCGTTTGACATCATGAAAGAAGCCATCGATTTGCAAATTGATCTGGATAAAATGCGTCTGGAAAAGCTGATGGAAGATGAGGCCCAGCGGGAAGACATCGAAAAAGCCCAAGCCCACTTGGCCGATGCCATCGAAGCGCGCCGCAAGCTGGAAGAAATCTTCGCCCATACCGCCAATCTCAAACAAGCGGGTTACGCACCGCTGATGCGCTTTGGCAAAAACTTTGTCTCGGTGGAACAGGTAGACCCGGCAACCGGGCGCATTGCCCTGGACAAAATCACCAAAAAGCCGATTGTTTTATACTTTGGCCGCTTTGAAACCAATGGCGAAGCCGAAGCGGATTATTTCCGGCAGCAAGCCAACTATCGCGGCAATGACGAAGTGAGAGTGCAATCCGGCCCGATTAACGACGAACGGCACCGCCTGTACCAGGGCGTGTCCGCTGAAACTATCGCCCTTTTTGGCGAAGTGGTGGGCGATGCCAACGCCACCAACCATTTCTATCAGGCGGTATTGTCGGAGCGATCCGCGCTGAAACGTCGTCTGGAGCGTAAAAATATCTCCGGCTTTAGCCAGGACATGCCGCGCATTTTGTCCAATGCCATCACCAGCAATGGCCGCTTCGCTGCCCAACGCTACTACAACCGCGACTTGATGACCTCCATCAAGCGCATTCCCCGCGCCAAGGGTGACGTGCAAAAAGAAGCGCAGCGCCTGAAAGAATTTATGGACAATCCGCAAGAAGGCGGGGCCATTGCTTCATCACTCGCCTTTGTATGGTTTTTGGGTGGCAATATCGCCTCTGCCGCAGTCAACGCCACCCAACCCGTGATGATGACGTTGCCGTACTTATCGCAATGGGGCGCAGCCAAAGCCGCTACCGCACTCACCAAAGCGGTGCCGCAAGCCATGGGCAAGCAACAAATCACCCACACCCAACTGCGCATTGATTTAAAACGCGCAGGTCAAGAAGGCAAAGTCGATGCGCAAGAAATTTTTCACCTTTATTCGGTCGGCATTCAAGGCGTGGCCGCGACGCTCACCAACCAATTGGGCAGGCTGCCAGTACTGGGCAGCAAAGTGAAACTCGCATCCGAAGATGCCCGTGCCAGACTGATGGCGTTTTCTACGCTGTGGGGCATGCCGTTCGCCATGGTGGAAGGCTTCAACCGCCGCTTGACCTTTATCGCCGCTTGGAATATGGCCACCGATGCCAATTTGCCTGATCCGTATGGCTTTGCGGTGAAGGCCGTGGACGCCACTCAGGGCATTTATAACAAAGTCAACCGCCCCAACTGGGCACGTTCCACGCCGGGCCGCATCCTGTTCACCTTCACCCAGTTCCGAGTAATGAATGTGGAACTATTGAAGCGCATGGCCACCATGGGCGGGGCCGAAGGCAAACGCGGTGCGGCCATGTATCTGGCTATCCTGATTCTGGCCGCTGGCGCAGCGGGTTTGCCGTATGCCGATGACATTGACGATTTAATCGACACCGCAGGCCAATGGTTGGGTTATGGCACCAATATGAAGCGCACCAAACGCGAATGGGCCTATAAAACCTTGGGCAAGGGCTTTGGGGATTTGGCGCTGTATGGCGTATCCAGCAAACTACCATTTGACTTTGGCGGGCGGCTGGGCCTGGGCAATATGTTTCCCGCCACGGGTATGGGGAAGCTCTCCAACGAAGGCAACCGCACCCGCGAGTTTTTGGAGCTGGGCGGGCCAGCCATTGGCGGCTTGGGCCAGCAAGTGCTGGATGCCTATGACGCCGCCAGCATGGGCGACACGGGCAAGGCCGCAGGCGCATTGATGCCTTCATCAATAAAAAATGCCGCTGCCGGGTTGGATATGGCAAGCACGGGTAAGGCGTTGGACATGAAAGGCAAACTCAAAGCCGATGTGAGCATAACGGATGCCATCAGCAAGGGCATAGGCTTCAACCCCACCGTACTGGCCGCCAAAAACCGCGCCAACCTGCCGATTCAGCAAGACATCGCTTTGCAAAAGGTGGTGGAATCAAACATTGTTGAACTATGGGCGCAAGGTGCGGCCAAGGGCGATCAGGACATGATGAACCGGGCCAAAGCCAAAATGGAGGATTGGAATCAAAAGAATCCTGATATGCCTGTGATGATTTCCACCAGCCAGATTATGGGCAAGGCGCGCCAAATCTTGACCCCGACCGATGATCGACTATTGAAAAACGCCCCGCGTGAAATGCGTGGGCGGGTGGCGGCGGGCTTGGATCAAAGCCGTTAGCGTTTTGGTTGGGCCAAGTGTTTCTCGGCATGCTGCCACAAGTAGCCATCCAATTTGGCTTGCGATTGATTTAGCATGGCTACTTGTTCACGAATGAATTGCTGCATCTTCGCATCTTCGGCCATAATGTGGTGTTGTGCAACCAGCGTTGGCACCAATACTTCCAAACCTGCTATGGCGGTCAGAGAAATCTTCCGGTCTTTGTCGCCAGTGGCATACCCATCCAACACCGCTTGTGTGCGGGGTGAATTGATAAACCAATTCAGATAGGCTGGCAACACTTTTTCCTTCGAGCGCACGCGAATCAACATCAATGGCGCGCTGCAAATGGTGAGGGGCATGATCTGTTTGATCAACACCGCTGTAGTTTGGTGGCCGCGTGGCCGAAAAATCAAATCCCCGACCCACACTGGAAAATGATCGGGTAGCTTGTTGATGTTGATGCGGTCAAAATCCAGCGTTTGGCCAATTTTATCGGGCCAGGCATCCTTCATTTGAATAACCCTTATGGCGCTGGTGGTATCCTTCGCGCTGCTCCGGACGGAGTAGCCGATGTGAATAGTCGCAATGTCGTTTAAAGTATCCATATTTTCCTTCGGGCGCGCATGCCCTTAAAACTCAATCCCGGCCTGGGGTGGCAATGGCTTCTTGGGCTTTTCGAATTTGGCATCACGCATTTCAGTGGCCAAATCGGCAAAGTCGATCAATTCAATCGGCGCATAACGCCCGGTCATGACGACATGCAAATCCTTACGGCGCTTGTACAAAGCGTTCATCACTTTGTCCGTATCGAGGTAGTGATGTTTTAATAGTAAGTTAATATCATCCAAAATGACCATGCCAAACGCTGGATCATTCATCATGCCTCGGGCTTGATCCCAAACATGGTTGGCATAAGCCTGATCAAGTTCGCGCTCTTTGGATTTCCAAGCGACATCGGTGCCGTAAATTTTAAAGTCGCACAAAGGGTTGGCGGCCAAACTACGGTATTCGGCACTGTTCACCGAGCCGCCGCAAAACTGCACCACACCCACTTTAATTTGGTGGGCCATGGCGCGCTGTGCTATGCCAAAGGCAGCGCTGGATTTGCCTTTGCCATTGCCAGTAATAACGATGACGACGCCGCGTACCGCTTCTGGCGCTATTGGGAGCTTGCCGTCACTGGCAAGCCGCCGTTGATGTAGTTTGATGTCGTCTTTCATGATGCATCCTTTTTTGCTCCGTTAATTTTTGTGACCATGCCTTCTTGGTGCGTGATTGATGTGCGATGAGATGTGCGATTGATGTGTGATAACTACCGCCGTGCGTTAGCTTGCCTCTTTTGCGCAGGAACGGGCCATTCGACTTCCGTGAAATGTTCATTCGGCACTAATGTGGCCATCAACCTGTCCAATTCGCTTGATATGCTGGCAAACTCCTTTTTTAGGGCTTTGCCAGTTGCTCGCACTTGCTCCAAGTTAATGTATTCGTCATCAGATTGCGTTGCGTTACAGGCATTCAGGGAAGCTGCCGGGCTTTTTATTGGGTGGACGGAAGCATTGCCAGCGCCCGCTTGTCGTGAAGTTTGGTTCATCGTTTGACTCGTTAAAAGTGCGTTAAAAGGATACAACTGGATAATAAAAAATGGCTGACACGAGCGTGGTACTTGTCATTGGAGTGAGCTTAAGGCAACACTCGCGTCAGCCTAAACAGTGGGTGGTTGGCCCAACAGCGTGGGCATGTTTTGGGCAATCTGGTTTTCGACCACTTGCAACTGCTGGCGCAAGTTGGCCGCCACCAGGCACAAACCCTGCATCGCTTTGGCCCCCCCGTTCGGTTGATTGGCTTTGATTTGTTGTGCGGCGATTTGCACGTCTAAAAATATCATCTGGTTGTGTAAATAGTGGCGACGGCGTTGCATCGCGGCCAGCACGGCGTTTTCGTACTCTTCCGGTTCAACCGCATGGGGCATGATATCGACCCATTCCAGCGTGCGCCAGCCATCTTGCAGCAAGGTATTGCTGGCCGCAGCGAATAATTTGGGCATGTCTCTCGCCAGCACGGCTTGCAAGCCAATGGCTTGATTGGTGGCCGCATCCATGTACACAAAACCCCAGGCCTGAACGGACATCTTTGCCAGATGGCTGGACAGTTTGCACCATGGGATAACGCTTGCGGGAAGTGGTATGCAGGTATGTGCCAAGGGTGGAGTCATTTGCGCGGACATGGGGGCACCTTCATTAACCGGGCTATCACCCAATATTTGAACAGCCTGCCTGTGTTTTGCGCGGATAGCTTGGGGCGTGGCCAGGTTGTACCAACCGATGGGCCATTGATCCAAATTAAAAAATGCGCGTAATTTGTTGAAGATAACCTTATTTATGTACTTTCCTTTATGCCGTTGCATGTGTGCGCTGGTTGATGTTTGCGACTCCGCTGCCGGGTCTGGGACTGCAATACCCACCATGTGCAATGAATGGATCAATGCCATATTCTGGCCTACTAATTCCTGAATTGCCTTGCTGCCTTCAACGATTAAGGTTACCAAGTGCTCCAATTCGGCTTGCCTTTGTTCGATGCTGATGCTGGCACTATCTTCTTCGGTGGGCCAGGCGGTTTCAAAGGCGCGTATCGTGTTGATTCGCAAGGCCGCCAAGGCATCGATTGCGTGCCAGTGGTTGGCGAGCAAATCTCCTGCATTGCGCACGCTGGTTTTGCTTGGGAGTAGAGAACTATTCATCGTTTATTCTTGTCAGGTAATTTGGCGAGTTCAATTTGTGGGGAATCTAATAGGGCAATACCGTGGCCATCGCTTGGGCATAAAAAGCAGAAACCGCTGCGCCATACATTTGTAAGTTCAATTGGTAATGGTTGGCGGCGACGGTGCTTTGGGCCAGGCAGATCAGGCGCGGGTGGTGTTGCTCTGACTGATAGTGCTGGTAAGCCTGCAACGCATTGGCAGTGCCTTCCGTATCACGCCCTTGTGCCACGATAAAAGCGATGTCGGTTTGTCTTACTTGACGCGGTAATCACCTTACCCGGCATGGCGGGCCAGTTTTTACTGATGATACGCCGCCAAAAAAGACAAACCGACATCGCTTTT
>JBKJLF010000157.1:0-17039 GCA_046597185.1 Burkholderiaceae bacterium
CTTTGGCGCGGGTTGTCCCAGGTGCCAAAGAGCATATCCCAAATCGGCAAATCGCTGAAATTGCGCACCTCAATGCCGCTGGCGTGGTGCAGCAAATGCGCTTCCGGGCGCGGAATCAGGTAGCCGATCCAATGCGGCGTCGCGATATTCCAGTGTTGCCACATACTCAGCAGCGCACCAATCACGCCGACCGCAGCGCTGGCCATAGGCGTCAAGCCCAGCAAGCCGACGCTAACCAAATTGGCCACCGCCACCTTGAGTATGACTTCAAACGGATGCGAGAAATAAGCTCCCGCCATATCCACCCGCTGCGGGCTGTGGTGCAACTGATGCGTGATGCGCCACAACCAGTCAAACCGATGCTCGGCGCGATGTATCCAGTAAGCAAAAAAGCTCACCGTCAGTAAACCGGGCACGACGCCCAGCAAACCCAAACCACTTAAATCAAACACAGGCCGGGCAAAAGGCGCAGCCAGCGGCAGTAATAATGAAAACAATAACGGTAACAGCAGCGGCACAATGGAACCAAGCACCATGGCCATCACAAAAAACAGCAAGCCCGTGCGCCGCCAGCGCCGAATCTGCACAAAAAACCGCGCAGCATAACGCGATTCAATGCCTGGCATCAAAAAATACAGCAGCGGGATCGCCGCACCAAGCCATTGTTCCGGTTTCATCGTCGTCTTCCTTGTATGTTTATGTGCGTCGATATGCACATATTAAGTTAAAAAAATTTAGTCTTGCTTGGCCGGGCAGCACAAGGGTGCCAGGCTACGTAATAAGCCCGTCATTTGTTCCACTCGGGCCATGATGACGGGGCCATTGATTTCATAAAACGTATGTCGCCCTTCGCTTTGCGCCAGCAACACGCCCGCCCGCGCCATCACCTGCAAATGGCGCGCAATCACCGAGCGGTCTTGCGGCATCGCCTCGGCGATGGTGCCGATGTCGGCACGGCCACTCAACACCAGTTGCCGAAAAATTTGCAACCGCGCAGGCTCGCACAGTGCGTTAAAAAATTCTGCATCGAGAATGTCGAGACAGGCATCAGCAGCTTGTTGGCGTGTGGTCGGGGTTTTCATGGACTGAAGTATATGTGCGCACACATGCACATGTCAAGCGATATTTGGAATTGCCAGTTTTGGCGTGAGAGGTATTTCAGGCTTGCAGCCGATGGCTTGGCTGTGGCCATGAAAACTTGCGCCGTTTTTCACTGGTCTGGCCAAAAATGGCATGCTCAAAACGGCATCGTGCCCAGATTGCGTTTTAACAGTGCCTGTACTCTTGGTCGCCCCACTGCGACGGACTGAAACCTCAATCCTGATCGATAAATCTCAGGAAGATAGAATCGATTTTCTTCTTGTTGTCGGTCAATATCTTCGTAAATGACGCCCAGTTCTTTTAACGCAGTCAATAGATCAGGCGTTAATTTAACTGCAGTAGCGCTGAAGGGCACCTTGCGGTCCTCTGGCTTAATGCTTTCGAGTAAATCTTGCCATTGTTTTAGTACCTTGATTTCACTGACTGCTTCGGTGATTTTCTCCTGGCTACAATTGGGAAGCGCTTTGCGGATCGCATCCGGGAACAAAAGTCGATCAGGCGATGAAGGGGCGTTGGTTTTCATCATTTGTTGGGCGGCAAACTTTAAAAAACGTACCAAATCCCGCGCTTGCAGGCGACCGTTCAGGTCGCACAGGGCTGCAAACACCCAGCGGGCAGAATTGGCTTCATTCGAGCGATCGCTGCCCAATTTTTTCCCCCAAAGGCGCTCCAATTCGGCAATGAGTTGGTCAGTTGTCAAGGATTCGGCCTGTTCCGGTTTGGCGTTAATGACGCCTGCCTTGCCGCATATCCAATAGGCCAAGCGCAAGAAAGATTCCGCCGTCCATTCCAATTTAAACGGCTGAAAACGAGACAGATATTGCGCCAGATTTTGCCGGATCACGGCTTGCACGTAGTCAACACGTACAAAACAAACCAAGCCAATTCGCCTGTTTCTTAATTCATCCAACAGGTTAGGCAATTCGAGCGCTTGATTGCTGACTTGGCCCAATTTTGCCAGGAAGTTATGCCAGTTTCTTGTGCGACATATTTGGATGTAGGTAAATGTTTTGCCCGTACCTTTTGCGCCGACCGAAACCACATTGGGTAATTCATCAAGGTAATGCTTAGCCAGATTGCGCAACGGGTCGGTGACGAGCAGACTGTCGTCAGTGGCATTTTCAGCAAACTGAAACCGCTCGCATGTGGCATACAGGTTCTCGGCTTCACTTTGCGTATTGTTAATACTGGGGGTAGTGCCTGCTTGCGGCGTCACAAGTGTTGCAATACGGGCTTTGGCCCATAATTGGGCAGTTTTATACAAGGCTGACCCAGGTAGCAGGGTGAGTGCTTCCTTAACCGAACCAATGCTCATCAATGACTCGCTAAACTCTGCTTCCAGCAATTCAAAGCCTGATGAAAGAACGTCATCACTCGCACTTGGCCAGGCATTATTGAGTTTTTCCGAGGCTTGCGCAAACACACGCAATTGCTTTAACTGCTTGGTCAGCAAACTGATGATGACCGATGGCTTGGCAACGCTCTTTTGGGTATCCGGCAGCGTGTTTTGAAAACGATATAGTTGCGCCAATATTTCCGCCATGCCCGTGACCGACTGCGGTGCAACCGTCGTTACAAAGAAATGTTCTATGCGCGGGTCAAACAATAAAGGGCTGGACAGCTCGCTCAGACCTGCCCGTAAATCGACAAAAATCATGTCCACAGCCAATTTTTTGCCAAGTCCTCGCAGGTGATCAGTTAGTATCCACGGGTTGCCGGGGTTGCGAACCATATGCTCAGGTTTAACGGGCATATCCATAATTTCAGTCATCTGGAGTGCTGCGGGAAGGATGAAAATTTCCCTTTTTGCGCTGCCGACATTGAGCGAGGTTTTGCGAAGTTCTGCTGCAAAGTAGTTTAGAGACGTATCCACATCCAGCGGCGGGTAATGAAGCGCTTCCAGTAAATTGATGAAGGAGACTGTGGGGCGATTTTCTTCAGCCAGCCAGAAACTGATGCCGGGCGCTTCGAGGTCAGCGTCAATCAAGAGAATGCGAATGGGCGTTTCATCGGCAGCATTCAGTTGCGCAGCAGCATAGGTCATCAATGAAGTGGTTCGCCCAACGCCACCTTTAAATGAATGGAATGCCACAATGCCTGGGCCATCCTCCCATGCGACAGGAAGCTCTTCGGTGGGATCGGCAGCACCAGCATAGGCACGGTCGCGCCACAATGGGTAGTTGCGCGAAGGTTGGGCTGCTTGAGCGGACGTGGGAATATAACTTATCGGATACGCTTGTTTGCCAATGTCCAAATTGATGCTGCTGGCATCGTCGGCCAAAGCACGGCCAAAAATCTCACGCAGCCATTTCTGGATGTCCTCCTGCTTGGCGTCATCGTGCTCGATTTCCACGCCATCAGTGAAGCATTGAATGTTGGAGATCCCAACCCTGAAATGGGTGAAATTACCCGTCGCATGCTTAAAACGGCGTTCAACATCGAGCCAAGTCAAGGGCGCTGTGCGGGTTGGTGTGAACATAAAAGAGTAGTAATAATCGATGTGGATTGGTTCTGGGGAGCACCATGGAAGCTTTTTGTGCGTTTCGCCAAGCATTTAGTAACGCTCTGCGTGTAAATGGAATCATCGGAATGTGGTGAATGAGAAAGTTTTTTTACTGGGTATACATTTGCTATTGCGCTTATTATGCCCGATACAGTCCTCGCCTGTCATGATTTGCGGGAAATAAAGGCGTGTGATCGTATAACCCCATTGCCGATTTTGTTGCCCTGCTTCGGCAAAAGAATAAAAAAAGATCGTACACAGGTCTGGAACCAGTGTAATATTGCGCAGCTTTTTCAAGGGCTGATCGCGTTTCTTGCCTTGGCCGCAACTATTGGATGATTCATGACACCATCACATATCCCCGTCATTACCATTGACGGCCCCACCGCCTCTGGCAAAGGGACGGTCGCGCATCGCGTGGCCGACAAATTGGGCTTTCATTACCTCGATTCCGGCGCGCTGTATCGCCTCACCGCCTTGCAAGCGTTGCGAAAAAACACCGATGCCAGCGACGAACATGCTCTCGCCAAATTGGCCTCGAATTTGCCTTGCCACTTTTCCGGCGGCGAAGTATTTTTGGCTCAGGAAAATGTCACCCATGCCATTCGGGGTGAGCAAGTGGGTAATTTGGCTTCCAAAATTGCCGTTCTGGTGTCTGTTCGGCAAGCTCTCTACGCTTTGCAATTAAGTTTTCGCCATGCGCCGGGCTTGGTGGCCGATGGGCGGGACATGGGCACCGTCATCTTTCCCCATGCCCAGTTAAAGGTGTATTTGACCGCCAGCGCCAAAGCGCGTGCAGAAAGACGATATAAGCAATTGATTGAAAAGGGAATTGCTGCTAATATAGACGACCTTTTCGCAGATTTGACTGCGCGTGACGAACGCGATACCCAGCGCGCGGTGGCTCCACTGAAACCCGCCGAAGGGGCATTTATTTTGGATACCTCCGAAATCGATGCCGATCAAGCCATTGCCAAAGTCTTGCAATGGTATGCAGCAATCAAGCAAAAAGTGTAGTTCAGCAATAAAATGATCGGGTTGCGTGCTTTAACGCAATCAAACAAGTAATAGAAGTTGTAAAATGTTGTAAAATATTGTATTTAATTGGTGCTCATTCCGGCGCAAAGCTGGCGTGGGCGTGGTTTAACCCAACCCGGTTCAATCGCGCATGGTGCGCATTGTCGGCTAACAGTGTAAAAAAATCTCATGGCTACTGCTCCAACTCCTTCTGAATTTTCCGGCATGGAAAGTTTCGCAGCACTCTTCGAAGAGTCCCTTTCAAAGCAAGACATGCGTTCCGGCGAAGTCATCTCCGCTGAAGTCGTGCGTCTGGATCACAATTTCGTGATCGTGAATGCTGGCTTGAAATCAGAAGCGTTTATACCAATCGAAGAATTTAAGAACGATCACGGCGAACTCGAAGTCAATGTTGGCGATTTCGTTTCCGTTGCAATCGAATCGCTGGAAAATGGTTTCGGCGATACTATCCTGTCACGTGACAAAGCCAAGCGTTTGGCTTCGTGGCTCGCCCTCGAAAAAGCCATGGAATCAGGCGAAATCGTGGTCGGTACCGTCAATGGCAAGGTCAAAGGCGGTCTCACCGTCCTCACCAACGGCATCCGCGCATTCTTGCCCGGCTCGCTGGTCGATACCCGTCCGGTTAAAGACACCACGCCTTTCGAAGGCAAAACCATGGAATTCAAGGTCATCAAGCTCGATCGCAAGCGCAACAACGTGGTGTTGTCACGTCGTGCCGTGATCGAAGCGTCGATGGGCGAAGAGCGCCAAAAACTGATGGAAACCCTGAAAGAAGGCACCGTCGTGACTGGCGTAGTCAAAAATATCACCGACTACGGCGCGTTCGTGGATCTGGGCGGTATCGATGGCTTGTTGCATATTACCGATCTGGCATGGCGTCGTGTGCGTCACCCATCCGAAGTCTTGACCGTTGGCCAAGAAATTACTGCTAAAGTGTTGAAATACGATCAAGAAAAGAATCGCGTTTCTCTGGGCGTGAAGCAATTGGGCGATGATCCTTGGACTGGCCTGTCACGTCGTTACCCACAAAACACCCGTTTGTTCGGCAAAGTCACCAACCTCACCGACTACGGCGCGTTTGTTGAAGTCGAACAAGGTATTGAAGGTTTGGTTCACGTTTCTGAAATGGATTGGACCAACAAAAACGTGGCACCGAATAAAGTCGTGCAATTGGGCGATGAAGTGGAAGTCATGGTTTTGGAAATCGACGAAGAACGTCGCCGTATCAGCCTGGGCATGAAGCAATGCAAAACCAATCCTTGGGATGAGTTTGGCGTAACCCACAAGAAGGGCGATAAAGTCCGTGGCGCAATCAAATCGATCACTGACTTTGGCGTGTTCATTGGCTTGGCTGGCAATATCGACGGTTTGGTGCATTTGTCTGATTTGTCCTGGACTGAATCGGGCGAAGAAGCCGTGCGTCGCTTCAAAAAGGGCGATGAACTGGAAGCCGTGGTGTTGGCCATCGACGTGGAACGTGAACGCGTGTCATTAGGCGTGAAACAACTCGAAGGTGATCCATTCAATAACTACTCCGCCATGAATGACAAGGGCGCTTTGGTGACTGGTACAGTGAAATCGGTGGAGCCAAAGGGCGCTGTAATCCAGTTGTCGGATGAAGTTGAAGGCTATTTGCGTGCTTCGGAAATCTCGCGTGACCGCGTGGAAGATGCTGGCACTCACCTGAAAGTGGGCGATACGGTTGAAGCGATGATTCTCAATATCGACCGCAAAGCACGTAGCATTCAATTGTCGATTAAGGCCAAAGACAGCGTTGAAACCGAGCAAGCCATGCAAAAAATGGCTGCCAGCTCGGACGCTAACGCCGCATCCGGCACCACCAGCCTGGGCGCATTGTTGAAAGCCAAGTTCGATAATAAGAACTAAGCCAGAACCAAGTAACAAGCAAGTAATAAGCAAGTAATAAGCAAGTAATAAGCAAGTAACAACCCAGTAAAAACCGAGCGGCGGAATCTCAATGACTAAATCGGAGTTGATCACCCGGCTGGCTGAGCGTTATTCTCAGTTGGTGGCGAAAGATGCAGATCTGGCGGTGAAAACCATACTCGATGCCATGACCCAGGCTTTGGCCACCGGGCAGCGCATCGAGATTCGTGGTTTTGGCAGTTTTGCCTTGAATAGCCGTCCGCCGCGCATCGGGCGTAACCCCAAGTCGGGCGATAAAGTGATGGTACCGGAAAAACGGGTGCCGCACTTTAAACCTGGCAAAGAGTTGCGCGAAAAAGTCGATGCCATGGTCGGGCAACCGATTATTGAAGATTGAGTGGGCTCACTCCTATGAGTAATATGTGTAATATGGGTGATACGAGTAATACGTGACAATGAGTTGATTGTCACAAAGTAGTCGGATTCTTGGCCCGGATTGACAAGTTTTAAGAACGGCATCTACGGATGCCGTTTTTTTTCATGTACCATCATGGTTTGATTGATTTTGCTAAAAAGGTGCGACGTGATGAAATTCGTTCCCAAAGTCATGCTCTTCTTGCTGTTTGCCTTACTTTTTTTATTCTTTTTCAGTTTTGCACTGAAAAATACGCAGCCCGTTTCTTTGCATGTATTTTTGCAATATGAAATCCATGGCCCGCTGGTGTTAATCTTATTGGGCTTTTTTCTCGGCGGCGCGGTGCTGGGCATTTTGGCGATGACGCCAACAGTATTTCGTTATCGGCATGAGTTGAATCGATCACGGCATGCTGCGCCGGTTGTGGCCCCGGCGGCGACCCAGCCGGATATACCGGGCCTGTGATATAGACCAGCGTGAGCGTAAATTCAGGGTAGATATGGAATTTGAAATTTGGTGGTTGCTGGGCGTACCAATCTTTTTCGCCTTGGGCTGGTTGGCGGCACGGGTGGATATTCGGCAATTGCTGTCCGAATCGCGTAGTTTGCCACGCGGCTACTTTAAGGGTTTGAATTTTTTGCTCAATGAGCAGCACGATAAGGCGATTGACGCCTTTATTGAAATCGTGAAATTCGATCCCGAAACGGCGGATTTGCATTTTGCCTTGGGTAATTTGTTTCGCCGTCGCGGCGAGACCGAACGCGCGATTCGGGTGCATCAAAATTTGCTGGTGCGCCCCGATCTGCCGCAAGAACAACACGAACAGGCACGCTATGAACTGGGGCAGGATTATTTAACCGCCGGTTTGCTGGATCGCGCCGAAGAAACCTTCAATACTCTGGTCGATACTCATTATGCCGGTCAGGCGCGTCGCGCCCTGTTGGAAATTTATCAGCGTGAAAAAGAATGGCGGCGCGCCATCGATGCCGCCTATGCGCTGCAACAGTCGGGGGCCGGATCGCGGCAAAAAGAAATCGCCCAGTTTTATTGCGAACTAGCGCAAGACGAATTGGTACATACCCACCCCGATGTGGCTTTGGCTTTGTTGGAGCAGGCACTGCAAGCGGATCGCAAAAGCGTGCGCGCCAGCATTTTGATGGGCGATGCGCAGTTGGTCAAGGGCGAACAGGAAGAAGCCTTGCTCAGTTGGCGGCGGGTGGAACAGCAAAGCGTGCCGCATGTGGCCCTGGTGGCGCAACGTCTGATGGATGGCTATAAAAGTGTCGGGCGCGCGCAAGAAGGTGTGAATTTGCTGAAGTCGTATATGTCCGAAGCCTCCTCGATTGATTTGTTGGAAGTGGTGTTTCAGGCGGTGGTGGAACTGGACGGGGTGGAAGCGGCTCACCTTTTGGTGACCACCGAATTGCGCCGCACCCCCACCTTATTGGGGCTGGATAAATTACTCGAAGTGCGCCTGATGGATGCTTCGCCACATCTGTGGCAAGAATTGTCGCTGGTTAAAAATCTGGTACACGGCTATACCCAAAAGCTGGCGCGTTATGAATGCAGTCATTGTGGCTTCAAGGCACGCCAGTTTTATTGGCACTGCCCGGGTTGTAATAAATGGGAAACCTACCCGCCGCGACGCACGGAAGAATTGAATGTGATGGCATAAATAATGACATAAATAATGACATAAGCGATGACATAAGCGATGACATAAATAATGGAGAGCGCATGAAAATAACGATAATTGGCACCGGCTACGTTGGTTTGGTGACCGGGGCCTGTTTGGCCGATGTGGGCAATGATGTGTTTTGTCTCGATTTGGATCAAGGTAAAATTGATTTACTCAATAACGGCGGCATGCCGATCCACGAACCGGGCCTGGATTTGGTGGTGGCGCGCAATATAGCCGCTGGGCGCTTGCGTTTTTCCACCGATATTGCGCAAAGTGTGGCCCATGGTGAGGTGCAGTTTATTGCCGTGGGCACGCCGCCGGACGAAGATGGCTCGGCCGATTTGCAATACGTGTTGGCGGCGGTTAAAAACATTGGCCGCCATATGCAAAGCTTTAAAGTGGTGGTGAATAAATCCACCGTGCCAGTGGGCACCGGCGCGCGGGTGCAGGAAGCGATTCAGGCTGAACTGGATGCGCGCGATGTGCGCACCAAGTTTTCGGTGGTGTCCAACCCCGAATTTTTGAAAGAAGGGGCCGCTGTGGATGACTTTATGCGGCCTGATCGCATCGTCATTGGCATCGATAAAAGCGCGGAAGGGCAGCATGCGCGCGCCATCATGAAAGCCTTGTACCTGCCATTTAATCGCGAGCAAGAAGGCGTGGTGTGGACCGATGTGCGCTCGGCCGAATTGACCAAATATGCCGCCAATGCCATGCTGGCCACGCGTATTTCGTTCATGAATGAATTGGCCAATTTGGCCGAACTGGTGGGGGCCGATATCGAAGCGGTGCGCCATGGCATTGGCTCTGATCCGCGCATTGGCCATGGCTTTTTGATGGCCGGTTGCGGCTATGGCGGTTCCTGTTTCCCCAAAGACGTACAAGCTTTGGTGCGCACCGCCGCCGAATATGCGGTGCCCTTGCCGATTTTGCAGGCGGTGGAGCAGGTCAATGCCGAGCAAAAGCAATTGCTGGGGAAAAAAATCATCCAGCGCTTTGGCCCGGATTTGCGCGGCAAGCATTTTGCGCTGTGGGGTTTGGCATTCAAACCGAATACCGATGATATGCGCGAAGCCCCGGCGCGGGTATTGATTCGCAGCCTGCTCGAAGCAGGAGCCAGCGTGAGCGCCTATGATCCGGTGGCGATGGATGAAGCCAAACGGGTGTTTCAGCATGATTTGGCCGATCTGCCCGACGGCGTCGGTGCAAACCTGCAATTTGCCATTAGCGCCGAAGCCGCTTTGCATGATGCGATTGCGCTGGTGATTGTGACCGAATGGGCAGCTTTCCGCAGCCCGGATCTGGAACGTATGAAGGCAAGTTTGCGCGAAGCGATTGTTTTTGACGGGCGCAATTTGTTTGACCCGGAAGCCATGGCCGAAGCGGGTTTTGAGTATTTTGGGATTGGCCGCGCCCAATTGGCGACGCCATAATGGCGATAGTATTGTCAATGTCAATGAAAATGAAAATGGTAAGGAGGTTGGTTTGAAGCCAGAAGTGTATTCCGAATTGTTTGATCAGGTTGCCAGGGTCAAGTTGTTGGTGGCAGGCGATGTGATGTTGGATCGTTATTGGTTTGGCGAAGTCAACCGCATTTCGCCCGAGGCCCCCGTGCCCGTAGTGCGCGTTGAGCGTACCGAGGAGCGCCTGGGCGGTGCCGCCAACGTGGCGCGCAATGTGGCCGCTTTGGGGGCTACCAGCGGTTTGCTGGGCGTGGTGGGGCAGGATGAAGCGGCCGATAGTATCGAGCGCAGCTTGTCGTTTGCCTCGATTCACAGCTATTTGCAGCGTGACCCGGCCATTGCCACCATCGTTAAACTACGCGTGATTGGTCGCCAGCAACAATTATTGCGGGTGGATTTTGAAGAAGCGCCGAGCGATGTGATTTTGATCGATAAATTGCTGAAATACAATGCGCTACTGGCTGACTTCGATGTGATTGTGCTCTCGGACTATGCCAAAGGCAGCCTGGTGAATGTGGCGGACATGATTCAGGCCGCGCGCAAATTGGGTAAATTGGTGCTGGTTGACCCCAAGGGCGATGATTTTGCGCGCTATGCCGGGGCTTCGGTACTGACACCGAATAAATCGGAACTACGCCGCATTGTCGGCAGTTGGAGCAGCGAAGCGCAACTGACAGAAAAAGCGCAAAACTTGCGCCAACAATTACAATTGCAAGCCTTGTTGCTAACCCGTTCGGAAGAAGGCATGAGTCTCTACACCGCAGAAGGTCAAACCCATACCCCGGCCCTGGCGCGCGAAGTGTTTGATGTCTCGGGCGCCGGCGATACCGTGATCGCCACCCTGGCCGTGATGCTGGGCGCAGGCCTGGATTTGCCGCAGGCGATGTCGATGGCCAACAAGGCCGGTGGGATTGTTGTGGGTAAATTAGGCACGGCCACCGTTACTTGGGATGAGTTATTTTTATAGCATTATTTATATCTTGCTTGGTCCGGTCAACCGCAATGGCGGCCAGCCGTTCCGGATAGGAGCGCATTTGGCGTTTCGCAACCAACCCGGAGTTTGCCATGTTGAAAAAATTATTTGCAGTATTGTTGATGTTGTGTGCCACCATGGCGTTTGCCTTGGCTGAAGTTGAAGTCAATAGCGCTGACCAAGCCGCATTGGATGGTGTGAAGGGCATCGGTGCTTCGATGTCGAAAAAGATTTTGGAAGAGCGTAAAGCCCATGGTAACTTCAAAGATTGGGCTGATCTGCAAAAGCGCGTGAAGGGGATTGCGGATAAAAGTTCGACCAATTTGTCCAACGCGGGTTTGCGGGTGAATGGTCAAGCCAAAGGTGGTGTATCGGCTGCCGCAGCATCGGCTGCCGCAGCATCGGCTCCAGCACCCGCTGCCGGTAAACCAGCCAGTGCCGCTGCAGCAGCCTCGGCCAAGTCAAAGTAATATTCCTGCTATACCAGCATCAGCCCCGCCCGGTGCGGGGTTTTTCCGTTCTGTGCATATCGATATTACCAAACAGTTGCAGCAAAGCGGCTTTTGAGTTGGCTGACGGGAAAAAATCGCGGTACAATGCCCGTTCAGTGCAACCCATTTTTCCCGAATTTTGACCCTCAACTCTTAAACTCCCATGGCTTATTCCACCATTGAACACACGATAGGTAACACCGCATTGGTACAATTGGTGCGCCTGCCTGGCCCTGAGGCCCAAGCGCGTAATAATATTATTTTGTGCAAAATGGAAGGGGATAATCCGGCCGGCTCGGTGAAAGATCGGCCCGCCATTTCCATGATACGCCGTGCCCAAGAGCGCGGTGAAATTCAACCCGGCGACACCTTGATTGAAGCCACCAGCGGCAATACCGGCATCGCCCTGGCCATGGCAGCAGCGGTGCGGGGTTATAAAATGGTGTTGGTGATGCCGGAAAATTTAAGTATCGAACGGCGTCAAAGCATGAGCGCGTATGGTGCCGAAATTGTCTTGACCCCCAAAGCCGGCGGTATGGAATATGCCCGTGATTTGGCCGAGCAAATGAAAAAAGCGGGTAAAGGCCATATTCTGGATCAATTTGCCAACCCCGACAACCCGCGCGCCCATTATGAGAATACCGGCCCGGAAATTTGGCAGGCGACCGATGGGGAAATTACCCACTTTGTCAGCGCAATGGGCACCACGGGCACGATTATGGGGGTATCGCGCTACCTCAAAGAACAAAATAGCGCCATTCGCATCATCGGTGCCCAGCCAGAAGAAGGCTCGTCGATTCCTGGCATACGCAAGTGGGCGGAAGCTTATTTGCCCAAGATTTTTGATCGTAGCCGGGTTGATCAGATTGAGTCGGTCAGTCAGGCGGCGGCTGAGCGTATGACGCGCCGTTTGGCGGCAGAAGAAGGAATTTTCGCCGGTATTTCATCTGGTGGTGCTTGTGAAATTGCCTTGCGGATTTCCCAAACCGTTGAAAATGCCGTGATTACCTTTATTGCTTGTGATCGCGGTGACCGCTATCTTTCGCTTGGCGTATTTCCTGCCTGAAAATCCAACCCACAAAATCAATGCCCACCAATCTCGCAATGCGATGCTATTGGGCATTATTTAATTTTATTTTCCTTGTGGGAAAATATTATTCCATACCTTCTTTTGGCTTGAATTGCTTGTCGCTGATACGGAATTTGGTGCGGCGGTCGCCCATCAAATAACGTAGATCGCGAATGCTTAAGTCACTTACTTCGTGCATGCGAATCAACAGCGATGCGCCCACTGGTAAGCGGTGATGACGAATTTTCGAAATCACAGGCGGTGCCACTTCCAATGCGCGCGACAAGGCGGCATCGTTTTTCAAACGCAGATTTTCAATCAGCGTATCGAGCAGGCGGTTAGGGTTGTAGTTGAGCAGATCGTCTTGATCGCCATCGTTCATCAGGTCGTTGTTTGCTTGAGTATTCATGGTCTCAGAATTTCCATAGAGTAAGTTGGCGTAACCTTGGGGGGCCACGGGTTCGTACAGCACGGTTTTAACGTGTTCAGACGTTAGCGCCGTTAATTACATGTTCCGGCAAAGGACAATGCCTCAACAGTTTCAAAAAATCTACGCAATAATACAATGAATTCGAATCTAATACTCGCCAGCAATAAAAAAAAGTTGTAAATACCGTTGGAAATGCGAAAAATTGGCTTCCGTGTTGTTTTTTTTGTCGAAAAAGAAGTGTTTTGGCGAGTTTGGTGTTGTATTTTGCCC
The DNA here is from genome assembly GCA_046597185.1 of Burkholderiaceae bacterium. Classification (GTDB taxonomy): domain Bacteria; phylum Pseudomonadota; class Gammaproteobacteria; order Burkholderiales; family Burkholderiaceae_D; genus CAMBDR01. The sequence continues at coordinate 13,322 of JBKJLF010000157.1, forward strand.
TTTTATTAGGGCAATGAATGTTGCTTACTGGCCACGCTGTTTTTTCACAATTCGTCCTAATTCGATTACAGACATGGCATAAAAGTAGCTACGATTGTATTGAGTGATGACAAAAAAGTTATTTGTGCCCAGCCAATACTCGGCGGGTTCCTGTCCATTCGGCAAATCGATCAAGCCATATAACAGATCGGCGGGCGGTTCAATCGGGGTGGTAATGCCTGCGGCTTGTAAATCGGATAATTTATTTTGCGCACTTAAGCCTTGATTGACGAAACTTTGCCACAGGGCATTGCCTGAAGTATCCCAAACCGAGACCGGAAACACCATCGGTTCATTGGGTCGCCAGCCATGTTTTTGTAAATAATGGGCGATGCTGCCGATGGCGTCAATCGGAGAACTGCGTAAATCGATCTTGCCATCGCCATCAAAATCGACTGCGTATTGGCGAATACTGCCGGGCATAAACTGTGGCAAGCCGATGGCACCAGCATACGAGCCAAGCAGTGAAAACGGGTCGAGATTCGATTCGCGCGCCAGTAGCAGGGTGTGTTCCAGTTGGTCCTGGAAAAACGCGCTGCGTTCGGCTTTTTTGGGTGTGTTGGGGTAGGCAAAGGCCAGGGTGGTAATCACATCCATGACGCGGAATTGGCCGGTATTTTTGCCGTACACGGTTTCAATGCCTAAAATGCCGACAATAATTTCGGCTGGCACGCCGTATTGGCTTTCGGCGCGTGCCAGCGCTTCGGCGTATTGGTTCCAAAATTGCACGCCGCTGCGGATGCGCACGGGTTCAATCGAGCGGGCGCGGTAGGCATGCCAGTTTTTGACGAATCCTGCCGGAGCCGGTTTGATCAGTTTGATGGCGCTATCCATAAAATGTGCCTGGCGCAAGGTGGCTTGTAGTTGCGCTTTGTCAAAGCCGTGCTTGGCCACCATGGCATCGATAAACTCGCCCACTGCTTGCCACTGGGTGAAATTGGCAAATTCGCCCTGGGTATCGACGCTGGCGGCGACGGGCTTTTGGGGCTTTTTCTTTTTTGGTTTGGCTTGTAGTGGGGGCGGCAACAAAAAAGTGGCGGTGATGAGTGCCAAGGGCAGGGTGCGGCGCACAAAAGAGAGAAAATTCATTGGTATTGCTGAAAAAAGTGGGTGGGAAGGGTCGCCCGGACAGGGTCGCCCGGACAGGGTTGCCAGCACTATACACCGATCACGGCGTGATGGGTGTAATTTAGCGAAACGCAATCACATGATCAATCTCCAGCCGTATCCCTATCTTTTCGCCCAGGGCATGATTATGGTGGCTGGGCACCAGCGACATCACTTTATTGCCATTTTCCAATTGCAGCGAATATAAAAACTCGGCACCGCGAAAGGCCTTGGCGCAGACCGTGGCCAGCGTTGGGCTGTGGTCGTCGTGGATAATATCATCCGGGCGGATCAAGACATCCAGGTTGTCACCCATCCTGCAACCGGGCGGTAATTCTGCATCCACGGTGCCTAAAAATAACGCAATCTGCGCCTTGCCCGTAACCCGCCCCGGTACGAAGACGCCTTCACCGATAAAATCGGCCACAAAGCGGTTGGCAGGCTCATGGTAGATTTGATAGGGGCTATCCCATTGCTGGATTTGGCCTTGATGTAGCAAACCGATCTCATCGGCAATGGCAAAGGCTTCGTTTTGATCATGCGTGACCAAAATCGCGGTCGTTGCTTGTTGCTTTAAAATGGCGCGCACTTCCAGCCCCAGCCGTTCGCGCAAATCGATATCGAGATTGGAAAACGGTTCGTCCAGTAATAACAGTTCCGGTTTGGGGGCCAGTGCGCGCGCCAATGCCACTCTTTGTTGCTGGCCGCCGGATAGTTGATGTGGGTAAGCGCGGCCCAACTCGCTTAAGCCGGTTATTTCCAGCATTTCACTGATGCGTTGCTGGCGCTGCGTTTTATGCCATTGGTGTAAGCCAAAACCAATATTGGCGCGAATATCGAGATGCGGAAACAGCGCATAATCCTGAAACACCATGCCAATTTTGCGCGCTTGTGCCGCCACCAAATGGCCGGGGCTACTCACCACCCGCCCCGCCAATTCAATGCTGCCCGCGCTGATCGGCTCAAACCCGGCGATGCAGCGGAGCGCCGTGGTTTTGCCGCAACCGGAGGGGCCAAGCAAGCAGGCGATGCGGCCTTTTTCCAGCGTGAAACTGAGATCGGTTAGAATGTCTTGCCGGCAATCAGGCCGGCCAGATTGCCGGCCAGATTGCCAGGTATAGTGGTGGCTAACATGTTGCAAACAGAGAATGGGTGAGAGCATGGCTTGATTCATTTGGCTAGTGTTCCGCATGGCGGCTCAATAATATGACCGGTAATAAACCCACCAGCAGCAGTGCCATGGCGGGTAAGGCGGCGCGGTCCCATTGGCCTTCGGAGGTCATTTCAAAAACCCGCACGGCCAGGGTATCCCAGCCAAACGGGCGCGTCATCAGGGTGATGGGCATTTCTTTCATGACATCCACAAACACCAGCAGCGCGCCACTTTGCAAGCCACCGCGTAACATACCCCAATGCAAAGCCCGAAACAAGCGCCAGCCGCTATAGCCCATGCCTTGGGCTGCTTCTTGCTGGCTGCGCGTAATGCGTTGCATGGCGCTATCGATCGGGTTAAAGCCAGCGGCCAAAAAGCGCGCCAGATAGGCCAGCAACATGATTGCCAGCGTGCCACGGAAAACACTGCTCACGCTGATGCCAAGGTAGTGTTGTAACAGCGGCAGCAGTTGATTGTCCAGCCATACCACCGGAATGAATACGCCCACGGCCAACACCGTGCCCGGTATTGCGTAGCCGAGCGTGGCCACGCGGGTGCCCAGGCGGGTGGGCCAGTCCTGCGTCATGCGCAGGGTGTGCGCCAGGACCAGCGCGCACACCACCACCAACAGGGCCGCCATGGCCGAGAGTAAAATCGAATGCCAGACAAAGCCGGGGTAACGGCTATCAAAATCATTGGCAAACACCTCCACACACCATGCCAGCAATTGCGCAACCGGTAAGGCAAACGCCAGCAGCAGTACCATGCTGGCAAAGGCGCAGGCGGCCCATTTGCGCTGAGCTGTCAGTGGGTAGCGCTGCAATGCCGATTTGCCCGTTGCGGTATAGTGTCGGTCGCGCTGCCAAACTTGTTCGGCCAGTGCCAGCAGCAAGACGATGATTACCAGAATCGAGGCCAATTGCGCGGCGGCGGCCATGGAAAACATGCCAAACCAGGCTTTATAGATGGCGGTGGTAAAGGTATCGTAATTAAACACCGAGACGGTGCCAAAATCGGCCAGGGTTTCCATAATCACCAACAGCAGCCCGCCAAACAGCCAGGGGCGTGCGGTGGGCAGGGCGATTTTAAAAAAACCGGCCCAAGGCGACAAACCCAGCGTTTGCCCCACTTCCAGCGCACGCCGTCCCTGGCTTAAAAACGCATTGCGCGCCAGTAAATAGACATAGGGGTAAAACGCGAGGGTTAACACCACAATGACCCCGCCGCGTGAGCGAATCGGCGGCAGGCCATGGGTAAAACCTGCTGCGCGCAGGGCTGTTTGCAGCGGGCCAGTAAAATCAAAAATGCCGATGGCGGCAAAGGCGCTGACATAGGCGGGCAGGGCCAGCGGCAGCATCAGGGCCCAGGAAAAAAAGCGCCGCCCTGGAAATTCGCACACGGCGACCAGCCAGCCCAAAC
>JBKJLF010000169.1:0-10571 GCA_046597185.1 Burkholderiaceae bacterium
CCCCAAGGGCGTGTTCTTTATCGATCCCAATGGCACCAAAATCGGCATTACTGAACTTTCCGACGGCTTCCGCTCGATTTTGAGCCTGACGCTGGAATTGATACGTCAACTGGCGCAAACCTTTGGCCGTGAGCGGATTTTTGATGCATACAATACCAAAGTCATGCCCGATGGCGTGGTCATCGTCGATGAAATTGATGTCCACCTCCACCCGCGCTGGCAGCGTGCGATAGGCCCATGGTTCACCACGCATTTTCCCGGCATTCAGTTTCTGGTGTCCACCCACAGCCCTTTGGTCTGCCAAGGTGCCATCAATGGCACGGTAACGCGCCTGCCGCAACCGGGTACGGATGACAACGGCGGGCGAGTCACAGGCACCGCACTCAACCGCTTGTTGTATGGCGATGTTTTGGATGCGCTGGGTTCCGGCGCATTTGGCGCAGGCATTGAACGCTCGGATATTGCACAAGAGATGTATTTGGAACTGGCCAAACTCAACGTCAAGGCGCGACGGCAAGGTTTGGCGGGTGCTGAAAACCAGCGCCGCCTCATCTTGCAAGAAATTTTTGGCTTGTCGCAGGAGGATGGAGGCACGGATGCTTAAAATTGCTGCCAGCAGCTTAATTGGCGAACTGCAAAGTTATCTCGTCGCCAAACAAGCTGAGATTGATGCCTTGCCCGATTACAGCGAACAAGTGAGCGCCGCAAAATACCTTTGGACAAACAAAGATCGCCAGGTTTTCAAACAAATCCGCGACCTGCTTGAAGTGCAATGCCCCGGCATCCGCCGCTGCCATTACTGCGAAGACTCCGCCGCAGACGAATGCGAACATATTTGGCCCAAAAGCCTGTTTCCCCACAAAACCTTTGTTTGGTCCAATTACCTGTTCGCCTGCGGCATCTGTAATGGCAGTCACAAGGGCGATCAATTTGCCGTGTTTGACGCCAACGGCGAAGCCATGGAACTGGCCCGAAAACGCAATGCGCCAGTGCTGCCTCCACCAGTTGGCCCCCCATGTGTTCCTTGATCCGCGCATGGATGACCCACTGGAATTCATGGAATTTGACCCGCAGACAGGCATGTTTGTCGAAATCAACGCCCCGCACGAGCCTGGCTATGCGCGCGCCGCATACACCTTGCGTGTGCTGGGCTTGAACGAGCGCGACTACCTCAAACGTGCGCGTAAAAACGCCTACAAAACCTGGCTTACATTGGCAGAAAAGTATCGCGATATGAAACTGGCTGATGCGCCAAAAGTACAACTGCAAGAAGCACTGCGCCATCTACAAGCACACCCCTTCCCCAGCGTCTGGGCAGAAATCAAGCGCGAGGCGACGCAAAGAGCAAGTCATCAAGCAATTTTCAGCGCTGCGCCAGAACTATTGGCTATCTGAAGCAACGCCATCTCGCTGTGGATACCACACAGCCAGTACAAAATCGCCAACTTTCCGCCTCAACGCAAACAATTCTGGAGGCAAGCACCCGAGCAGTTTTTAAAAAATGGCGCAAAGTTTCATCGCTTTGCGATATTTTTTATTTGGCGGGTGCTTTTGCTGGTTTTTTGGGCGTAACGGTAAAGCTGACTACGCAATCAAATGGCACTTTCCCGGTGACGGATGCTTTATCACCCTGTGGTGGCATCGCGCCAACCAGTACTTTTTCAATGCCATGCACTTCAATGAGAAACCCTTGTTGTGCAAACACGGCAATAACCTCAGCGAACACTTGGTTTTGATTGAGCATTACCATGACAAATTCGTTGAGGCCGCCTTTAAATCTGACAAGCGTACCAGAATGGGTATTCCAATGTGCTGACGACGCAATTGCCTGACTTAACCGCACCGAATATTCATCATTTCGATCACCACGCAGTAATCGTCCCCAATAAAAATTGCGCATTCCTTGCAAATTATTGGTATCTGCCATGATCTTTTGAAGCAATTCGGCGCGATAAGGGCTTTGTTGCGCAAGTGAAAGCTTGCAACTGGAACGTTCCGAAATCCCCATTCCGCTACTTGCCGGGAAACGCTTCACAACCCATTCGATCGCGCAGGTATCGCTATGGGCGGTATAGCTGGTTTCGTGAATTTCAGGGTCTGCCGATTTATCAACCGTGAAGCCTGCCGCCATAGTGTTTGCCCACAACGCAAATACCATGGGCAATAAAAGCCAATGTTTTGTCATATTAAGTGCCTACCTTATTGGCCAAAACCAAAACTCTGCTGCATTCCAATAGCATTGTTCTGCACACTTTCATTTATCAAAGAAAAATAAAAGCTTGCCATGTTTTACCAGATCAATGTGCAGTGGTCAAGTTTTTTCAGACACCCCGACAGGTTTTTTGCCGCCATTCATAACAGCGAATTAATCAGAACGATTTTCCAATGTTACCCCTATTGCAAGAAGTCCCAGCAATTCCACTGGCCGGGTGGCTTTCCGCAGATGACTGCAGCTTGACGCGCTTCCGATTAAGAAACCGAACCGTTTTTTTGATGCGCCAGAATCGCGCAAAAAATACTATCAAAAATCAATCCCAAATAGCACAAGATATCAAGCAGCCCCAACCCCGTGTGGCTATACTTCAACTTCGATTGCCGCCGTAGCAATACCGCCTCCAACTTACGAAGACAAGCCCAAAGGGAAATACAAAATGAATAACGACCTTCCAAACCCAGCACCAAGACACAAACAAAATGGCCTGATCAAGGCTTTGGTCTTTGCCGCTGCTTCATTATTGACCCTGAGTGCTGCCACAGCCGCAACGGTTAGCATTTCGGCCTTGCAAGGCAGCACCACCACCCCGCAATGGTCGTATCAGGAATGGTTTTCGCGTTATGCCAATACCATAGACAATGCCACGCTGGCCGCCTTCAAAAATTCAGCCGGGGGTGCCAATGGTTTGGAATTATTCGCTACCTCCAACAGCGTCAAGGTCAGCTTTTTGGGCACGGGTGCCACCCGCAATGCCAATTTATTTTTAGCCTGGGAATGTTGCTGCTAGGCCTGGCCCTGATGGCAGGCTTGATCAAGCGCCGTCGCCGCGCGCAGTAAGCTCGGGGAACGCGGGCAACTCGCGCGCCCGCGCCACCACCGCTTCAAAGGCCCGGTCCGTAATCTGCGCCGCCAAACGCACGCCCTGCCATGCCAGAGCATAATCAAAAGGCATACAGCGTGCGGTTTCGCGACAGGCCAGCAAGGCCGCTTGCGCGTGATACGGATCGATATGAATGTGTTCGCTGAAATAGTCATGGTTGACAATGCCAAGCCGTTCGCAAGCACGCATCCAGGGCGCAAAATAGATGGGCACCACACTTTCAAACCAAGCCAGCGCACCCAGAAAATACTCCACCCTGGTGGCGCGTTTGGTCATCCAGTGGAACAGGTTGACAAACTCAAATACCGGGTCCAAGCCATCTGCCAGATATGGTTCCAACGCCACGGGCGCGCCCAATTCGTCCAGCAAACGGCGGTACAAATGACTATGCATGCGCTGCAAATCACCACGGCCAAATTCATCGTTCAAAATCCGTATCAAAGGCATTTGCGCCTCATACGGCAAGCGTGGCACGATGGCTAAAAACGATTGCGCTTCGGTCAGCCCATCCAGCGCAAAATCCCGAACCATGCAGGCAAACTGCGCGCGATTAGCTTGTTCAGCCAGAAAATGCACACTGGGCGGCACCTCTGCGGCGCTACGCTCGCACAATGCAGCAATACCACTTTGCAAGCAGTCAAAGTCATTCACCTGCGGCTCAGCAGCGCTCATTTGCCCCATTTGCTGATGCAGCCATTTTTCCTCAAAATGCCAGAGCGCGGCGTAGCCAGCCGGGTCGAGCGGCTGACGATTGGCCAAAAACAGGCTGCGTTGGTCATCCACCATTGTGCCAAGTTGCGTGATGTCGGTTTTCATGATTAAAATATCCTTGCACTGGAGAGGGTTTTGCGACGTAATAATTCCGATTTCAAACCCGCATACCAGTCTTCTTCAAACAGGCGATATTGACAGCAATAGCGATCAATCTGGCGCTGACGTGTGGCTTGCGGCGCTTGCCACATGGTTTTGCACAAGGCTGGCTCCAGGTTGGCCAGCGCAACCGCATAACCATCGACGCCGGATGAATGCAGGCACAAATCTTCCCAACCCTGAAACACGGCGGCTTTGACCCCGGCTTGCAACAAGCGTTGCGCCACGACGGCGTTACGGCTCGATTCCTTGATGGCCACTACATTGGGCAAATTGCAAATCTGAATCAAGGTTTGTAGCGCCGCTTCGCTGTCGGTTGGCTCGCTGTTATACACAAACAGCGGCAACGGGCTTAAGCTGGCCAAGGCCCGATAGCGCGCCAACGTGGCGGCCGGATCATGGGTTTTGTGCGATGGCACTGGCAAGGTGACGCCAGCCGCGCCCACCTCCCTGGCAAAGTTGGCACGCTGCACAAACTGTGCGGCATCGCCCACAATAATGCCGGGATACACCGGAATACCCCTGGCATGGCGCAGGGTGTAGCCAAGCATGGTTTGCCATTGGCGATCATTAAGCTTCCACCCTTCACCCGAACTGAGGGTGGGCATCAACACGTCCACACTGTCCGCCAGAAAGGAAATTAACTGGCGCACACTGTCTTCACAAATCGCGCCAAAGGGGTCCCGGGGTGTCACCAGGGGGGCGGCAATGCCGCGCAATTTTTGATTCATAGCTTTAACTCCTCATGATGTAAACGCAAACACAGCGACGTTTGATACTGTGCTTCCAGGGGGGCCGGAAAAGCTTGTTCCACGCTATCCGGCGGTAAAAATATAGGCAATGCCGGGGCCGCCGCCAATAACAGCCCGCGCAAGGTGTACAACTGGCCGCGCGCCAAAATCACCTTGGCCAGCATCAGGCGCTCCGGCATGTCAAAACCGCTTAACGTGCTGTCATGCAAGGCACATTCCACATCGGCCGCATTCACGGGCAGGCGCTGCATTTGCATATGGGTATGCAGGCAATCCATGAACGGGTAGTAGGCGTCCTGCTCGGCGCGCGCATGTCGCCAAATTACGTCGTCACACAAACCGACCTGCTCCAGGCTGATACAAAGACTGCCATTGCGGCTCAGGTCGCAGTCCAGATGATTGACGAAAAAATTCTTGCTACGAATGCGCAATGCATCATCTGCGCTATGCATGCCCAAGAACAACGCCGCATCAACAAATAAATTAGCCATGCCCACACTCCATTAATTTATTTACCGCAGTACGAAACAGTTCCGGCTGGCGCGCCATGGCAAGACGGATAAAGCGCTCACCCGTATCGCGACGGCTCCAAAAAAAGAAGGTGCCCGGCAACACATACACATTTTTTTCATAGGCTTGCTGCTGCACCTGAGTGGCCGTGAGATCGGGGTCAATTATACGCAACCAGGCAACGCTGGTTTGAACCACCGGGTCAACATATTCAAAGATACTGCCTTGCACCTGCTGGCGCAAATATTCACGATTTTCATGCAGCAAATTGGCGACCGAGGCCATGTTTTCTTGAGCCGCATCGCTTAGATATTCGCTCAGCATGTTTAACACAAACGGCGACACATTGAGCAAAATGCTGGTGTAGATCGGGTAGATATCGGCATGGATATTTTCTGAAACGCGCATCAGGGCGCACTTGGCATCCTGCAAGGGCCAGGTTTTGCCAGTATCTTCGATGGCGATATAATCCACGCCCGATTGCTCCAGCAATTCATAGATATCAATCCGGCCAAAAGCGGGGTCCAGCAGCGCAAAGGCGGCGAAGCAAAAATCGAAGAACAGCACTTTGCCAAAGTCCTTGCAATAGCGAATCACTTCTTCAAACCCGGCGCGGCCATGTTTGGCCAAGCTAAAGCCGGTCGGGTTATTCGGGTCTACCAGGCACAACACGTCACCGATATTGGCACGTGCCAGATTGTTATAAATTTGCGCGCCATCGTACAACACTTCTTCATGCAAGGCGCGCAAGGGCACGTTCAGGTTTTTCAAAATATCGACCAAATTATCAAAACACGGATCAATCAGGCTCACCGTAAAACGCTTTTGCATGCAAAACATGGAAGCAGCCAGCATGGCCACCGAGGCGGCATAGAACAACATGGTTTTGTCGGTTTTGAGCGCAGTGGGCTGGCGGTGCAAGGCGTAAAAACGCCGGATGAATCGTTGCTCCATGGCGCGCTGGGTGGTTTGCTCGGCTTCATACCACAGTTGCGGCAGGCGCGCCACAATATTGCGCTGACTTGGCGACTGCGGTTGATGCGTATGGGCATCGGCCAGGTTGAACTCCGTTTGCAGCGCCAAAATTTCATGCTGGGTAATATCGCGCAATTGCTGTTGAATATTGGTTTCGGCTGGGCTGGCTCGTTTCATTGTTGTTTCCTTTGATAAAACTGTCAAATTAAAAATGAGGTCAAACGCGTCAATTAAACCGCTTGCTGTGGGAGCATTCTCTCTTGCATACTTTGCGCAAATTGGGCAATCATCCGCTCATGACGGATCACCGCACCGTGCCAAGCATAGCGGCACGACAGGCGTGCTGCGGTGCCGGGCAAGCGGCGGTAATGCAATTGAATTTGATCGCCCCGCCGCACCTCAAGCGGGGTGGCAATCGGTAAAAATGCATGCTTCCAACTGTCTGAAGTGGTTTTGCCTGCAATGTCATCGCCGCTGATATCCAGACTCACCTGATCGCTTAATTGGGCTGTAAAACAACCTTTGAAACCGCAGAACTGACCATCCCGAAGCACCTTGAAGCGCAAATTGGTTTCATAATCTGCCCCAAGCGTGGGCTGCAAAAAGTCAAAACACTGGCCATTTTGCGCTTGGGCCAAGTAGCTGTTGCGTGGCAAAATAACGTCATAATACAAATCAAACGGGCTACTCAAACCCAATTGCGCCAATAATTGGCCCAGGTCGTAGCGCGCGCTCAGGCTGGCGCATTCACGCCGCGCCACTTGCTGGTGCGCATGTGGAGCCATCACAGGTACAAAGCGCGATGTCAGGGTGGCTGGCAACATCGCGCCGTCAGGCTTTAAAAATCGCTGTTTGGCATCCTGCAAAATGGTGACGCAATCTTCGTTATCGGCCAAATTGCCGATGATTTCAGAAACAATCATATCAACTGGCTCCGGCAAAGCAAGCTTCGAGGACAAGCCCGGCAAGGGATGAAAGCGATCCGCAAAACCCGCCTGACGCAGCTTTTCTGTTGCCACGGCCAGTGTAGCCGGATTAACTTCGATGCCATACACACGCGCCGCGCCCGCTTGCAAGGCCCACTTGGCCAAAATACCTGTGCCGGTTCCCAAATCCAGCACCACCATGCCGGGTCGCACTGCATCTTGAATCGCCGCTTGATATTGCCGCATCCGCAATTGGTCATTGAGCATTAAGTGGTGAAAATCCATACCCCAGCCCAAAACATCGGCAGAAAACGGCAGCCACACTTGCTCGTGGTGGTAAATGAATGATGTTGGTAAATTTTTTTCCATGAGTAAAATAAAGCACTTTAGTAATATTTTTTAAATGAAGATGAGATCACAAGCTCAAAATGACACTCAACGTGAGTGGGCTTGACTAATTGAAAGAAATTGTAACATGATTTTTTTATTATTAAATTCAAAAAATTAGAAATAAATACCTATTTATTTCACAATTCAATCTATTTTGTGAAATCTTTAAAAATAATGCGTAATTATATGATAATTTAAAAACCCTTGGTCAATGACAATACCGAAGGAAAGGATGAGATGAAATAGGGTGACATGGAGTGACATACTCCGGGGAATGGGGGGGGTTGGATGAGGGAATATGACGGGATGAAGCGCCAGAATGATGGCGCAATCAGTACAGCTAACGGGTATCCCGTCCACACAAAAAAAACCCGCCAGCCAGCGGGGAAAAAGGTGAGGCGGAAGACTTAAATCATGCGGCTGAATCAAGCGGCCATACGATACGCCACGGCTTCCAATCGGCGTGACAAGGCAGAATCCCTTGCCAGCAAAAACTGTCGCAGTCGGCCCATATAATCGGCTTGCACGGCATTTTGTACCGAACTGCGTTGCGCCAACTGCCTGCGCCAGGCCCGCACTTTGGGGGTCAGGTCGAATACGTCAAAATCGGCGATTTGATCGAACAAATCGAAATAGCGGAAAATTGGCCCAAATGCGGCATCCACCATACAAAACTGTTCGCCTGCAAAATATGGCCCTTGCTTGAGTACCAATTCAATTTGGGCAAATTTGCCCGCCAGCTCGCTGGCACTGGCAAGTAATTGATTCTCATCCGGCGCGGTGTAAAAATTGCCGATCAAATTCAAAATCGCGGTGCCAAACTCAACCCATGCCCGGTGCTGCGTGCGCTTCAAGCTATCTTGCGGGTGCAAGCACGGCACGACGGTGCTATCCAGGTAGTCGCAAATCACGCCGGATTCATAAATGTGCTGCTGCTCAACCAACAACACCGGGGTCTTACTCAGTTGCGTGCAGCCCAAAAACCAATCCGGCGTGGTTGTCAATTCCACATAGTGCCGTTCAAACGGGATGTCTTTCTCAGCCAACACAATGGCAACCCGTTGCACGTAGGGACATAAATGATGGCTGATCAAGGTCAAGGATGGTGCGGTCATGATATTTCCTATAATGAAAACCCAATAGCGTGGCACCTAAAGTATGTACCAACGACAAAGCGGGAGCTGGGCTTTTGGTTGAATTTACACAATAAGCTTTTTGTTGCATATTTAATGATGTTAGCTTATCATGTGCAGCAATTTCATTAAATAGGCATTGATGCATCGTATGAATGCAAAAACGCAGTACCAACTCAGCGCGGCAGAAATCGATCTCATTTTATGCCTGACCCGCACTGGCACCTTGGCTGAAGCAGGTCTGCGTTTGGGCTTGGACGACTCGACCATTTCACGCACCTTGCGCAGAATCGAAAAAGGCTTGGGGCAACACCTGTTTGAACGCAGTCGTTCCGGCATACAGGCAACCGAATTGGCCTTGCGACTGGCGCACCATGCCGAGCGCATTGAGGTGGAACTTAATATCGCGCGCGCCCTGATTGGCGGCGCGGATGAAGAAGTGTCCGGCACCATCCACATTACCACCACCGATGCCCTTGCCAGCGGCTTATTACTGCCTACAATGAGCCCTTTCGCGCGACAGCATCCGAAGATGGCATTTCTGATCAATACCGGCAATGAATTAATGAGCCTTGCCAAACGCGATGCCGACCTCGCCTTGCGTGCCACCCATCATGTGCCGGAGAGCCTGGTAGGCAAAAATTTCGGCCTCATCCATTCGGCACTGTACTGCGGGGCCAACTATGTGTTGCCGAAAGATCCGGCCAACTGGCACTGGATTGCAGTGGACGATGCCCTGCCCGAGCATCCTTCAGTGCGCTGGCGCAAACAAGTCTACCCGGATGCGCGCCCCAGCGTGCGCGTCAACACCATTGTGGCCGTCGCCGACGCCGTGCGCTGCGGCTTGGGGGTCGGCGCACTGCCTTTGTTTTTGGCCTCAGGCCAAACCCAATTTCGCCATATTGAATTCGTCGCGGAACGCTTTGCGACCGAGTTATGGCTGTTAATGCTGCCCGAATCACGCCATTTGCGCCGCATTTCAACGGTTTTTCAATATTTGTCGGCCAATCTACACCTAGAACAACCGACATTGACCAAATAAGGCATCATGCCCCCCCCCTCCGTCAGACGGCAATCCAGAGCCAGCTTGATCCGTTGTCACAAACCATCAATCTTCTTACCACAGAAAAGTTTCAAATAAAATATTGTTTTTAACTTGGCATGTACAAAACACTGCATGACACCAAAAAGGTCAAATCGCTTACACAACTTTTTTTGTAGCGCTCCTGTTGGACTACAAATGTTACTGTTTTTGAAGCAAATTTTCTTCTTGACAGCCATTAATTAGCTAGTTGATACTACTCCCCCAGATGAACAAATTTATCACATCACTCCGCTGATACTATTTATTTGCTCATCCAAAATGACATTTCCACAAGGAAATAATCGAAAAAGCAAAGACCTGGCACCTTGAGTCGATGCCATAAACTACAACTAGAAATTTGATGGAGACACCAATATGTTACGTTTCAAAATGATCGCCGCTGCTGCAATTGCTACCGTATGTGCTTTTTCCCCTGCCATGGCGCAAGATCTGGCTGCCAAAGCAGATAAACCCTTTAGTTTCCGTGGTGTGGAATACACCAGCCACGATGCCTTCATCAGCAGTGGTGGACGCTGTTCGACCCCGCACATTGCGCACAAAATTGATGCGGACGAACTCGAATTCAGCGCCAAACTGAAGGCCTTAAACCCCGTCGTTGCTTTGGCTTCACGTGTCGTTCCGGTGTATTTCCATGTCATCCAAAGCAGCACCGACACCACGGGCAGCGTGACCACCACCATGATCAACAATCAAATCTCGGTCATGAATGCGGCTTTCGCCAGTGCTGGCATCAGCTTTAGCCTGATCAGTGTTGATCGCACCACCAATAATACCTGGTACACGGTCACCCCCGGCACCACGGCAGAATCGCAAAT
>JBKJLF010000173.1:0-6642 GCA_046597185.1 Burkholderiaceae bacterium
TTCAGTTGCTGGTTCAGTTGCTGGTTCGGCTGCCGGTTCAGAGTGTGCTTTGCATTGCTTCTTTTTGGCGATCAATTCGGCATCGCATTTTGGGCAAAATGGGTGGCTGCCGGCCAAATAACCATGGCTGGGGCAAATCGAAAAAGTCGGTGTGATGGTGATATACGGTAGTGAAAAACGGCTCAGCGCCCGTTTCACCAAATCGCGGCAGGCGTCGGCACTGGAGAGCGCTTCATTCATATACAAATGCAAGACCGTGCCGCCGGTGTATTTACGTTGTAACTCATCTTGCAGTTCCAGCGCTTCAAATGGATCATCGGTCAAGCCAACCGGCAATTGGGACGAATTGGTGTAGTAAGGCATGGCCTGTGTGCCCGCCTGCAAAATATCCGGATACTGCTTTTTATCTTCCTTGGCGAAGCGGTAAGTAGTAGACAGTCAAGTTGATTCGTTTGCTGGAATTGGGTAAGCCCAAGCTATTGTAAGCAATTGATTTGCATCAACAAACCAACTTGACTGTCTAGTAGTGCCTTCGGCAGGCGTGGCTTCCAGGTTATACATATGCCCGGTTTCATCCTGAAATTCCAGCATGCGCGCACGTACATGGTCGAGCAGGTGCACCGCAAAAGCGTGGCCCCATTCGGTGGTGATATCGTGCTTGCCATGCGTGAAGTTGCGGATCATTTCATTAATGCCATTCACGCCCAGCGTGGAAAAATGGTTGCGTAGCGTGCCCAAATAGCGCCGGGTGTAGGGGAACAAGCCATTATCCATATGGCGCTGAATGACTTTGCGCTTGATTTCCAGACTGGTCTTGCCCAGTTCCAGCAAATAATCCAACCGTTGCAGCAAACCCGCTTCGTCACCCGCATGGGTATAGCCCAGGCGCGCGCAATTGATGGTGACCACGCCCAGCGAACCAGTCTGTTCGGCCGAACCAAACAAGCCATTGCCGCGCTTTAATAATTCACGCAAATCCAGTTGCAAACGGCAGCACATGGAACGAATCATATTGGGCTTCAATTCCGAATTAATAAAATTCTGGAAGTAGGGCAAGCCATAGCGTGCCGTCATCTCAAATAATCGTTCGGCGTTGTCGCTATGCCAGTCGAAATCTTCGGTGATATTGTAGGTGGGAATCGGGAAAGTGAAGGCGCGCCCCTTGGCATCACCGATCATCATGATCTCGATATAGGCGCGGTTAATCATATCCATTTCGCCTTGTAGATCCGCGTAGGTGAAGGGCATTTCCACCCCGCCAATCATGGGCACCTGTTCGCGCAAATCTTCCGGGCAAACCCAGTCAAAGGTCAGATTGGTGAACGGGGTTTGCGTGCCCCAGCGCGAGGGCACGTTCAGGTTGTAAATCAATTCTTGCAGGTATTGTTTGACGCTGGCGTAATCGAGTTGGTCTTTGCGCACAAACGGGGCCATATAGGTATCAAACGAACTAAACGCCTGCGCACCCGCCCATTCATTTTGCAAGGTGCCCAAAAAATTGACGATTTGGCCGATGGCGGAAGACATGTGTTTGGGCGGGCCGGATTCCACCTTGCCGGGCACGCCGTTCAAGCCTTCGGTCAGCAGGGTGCGTAGCGACCAGCCTGCGCAATAGCCAGCCAGCATATCCAGATCATGAATATGCAAATCCGCAGCCCGATGCGCCGCACCCACTTCAGCCGGGTAGACGTGGTTGAGCCAATAATTGGCAATCACCTTGCCGGAGACATTCAGAATCAAGCCACCCAGCGAATAGCCCTGGTTGGCATTGGCATTGACGCGCCAGTCTTGCTGGTTCAGATATTCATTGATCGAGCTTTCGACATCGACCAGGGTTTTGCGGTCCTGGCGCAATTGCTGGTGGTGCTCGCGATAGACGATATAGGCGCGCAGGGTTTTGCGAAAACCCGCGTCGTATAACACCGATTCCACCACGTCCTGAATGTCTTCAATGCTGTGTGGGCTGGCCTGTTGCGTCAGGCGCGGCAATACGCCTTGTTCACACAACAGGGTGGCTTGCGCCGCGTTATATTCGGCGCTGGCTTGGCCCGCTCGCACCAGTGCGGAGGTGATCTTGCTGGCTTGAAACGGTTTGCGACTGCCGTCGCGTTTGATGACTTGCGGCTCTACAATTCTTTGCGCCATTATCGCTCCTTAACACAAAATGTGGGGTGTGTTGTAAGGTTAGGCACTAAATGTGGTGGTGTCAACGCTTATTTTGGCTATTCATCTAGTCATTTTGGGGGATGGCGTCGGGGGCGAATTGGGTGTATTTGGGTTATACTGTGGCTTTTGCTTTGGAGCATTATTTGCCATGAATAAACCCGCAATCAAGGCCATTCTTTGGGACAATGACGGTGTTTTAGTCAATACCGAGCATCTTTTTTATGAGGCCAATCGGGATTTTTTTCACGAGCACGGGGTGACGCTGACGCCGCAACATTTTTTCGATTGGTTTTTGCGAGAGAATTACGGTGCCTGGCATCTGTTGCCGCAGTGCGATGCCAGCCAAGTTGCGCAACTGCGCGAGGAACGCAATCGGCGTTATAGTGCTTTGTTGCGCCAGCAGCGCGAACTGATTACGCCCGATATCGATATAGTGCTGGCCGAGTTGGCGCAGCATTTTCGCATGGCCGTGGTGACCAGCGCGCGGCATGAAGATTTTCACTTTATTCATCGGGATACGGGGCTGCTGCATCATTTTGAATTTATTTTAACCGATGGCGATTACGTCAATAGTAAACCCGACCCGGAACCGTATTTGCTGGGGCTGGAAAGGCTGGGTTTGCCTGCCGAACAGGTGTTGGTGGTGGAAGATTCGCCGCGCGGCTTGCAGGCGGCGCTGGCGGCGGGGATAGCCTGCATCGGGATTCGGGGGCCGCTTACCGCCAATTATGCGTTTGAGGGCGCGCTGTGTGTGGTGGAATCGAATCGGGAATTGTGGCGGGTGATTCGGGGATTGGCTTGAGGCAGGCGGCGATGGGGTGGGCGATTGGGCCAGGTTTGGTGGCAGGCATTATTCCAAGGGATTAGTCGGGTTTTTGTAATTGCGCCAGATGATTGAGCGGGGCGGCAAAAAAGTCGGAAAGGCTGATGCCAGGCAGGCGCAAGGGCTTGGCGGGAGGGCCGGGTGGTGGAATGACATGGCTAACCTTGCGTGGGGGATATTTTGTCAGTGTGCAACAAAAAGTATCCGGTTATCGAGTTAGCTGGTTTATTTGGTTGGCTTTGGCATTTTAAGGTTCATTTTCAATTTATAGGCCAAAATTTGCGATTCCTGCCGTATTTTGTCCCGGTTTTGCCTGAGCATTGCCATGGCTTCCTCACACTCTTTGCGCTCTTCAGGTTTCATCGTCGTCGTCATCGCAAGACTCCTTAATATCTCTTAACATTCTTCGGTATTCAAGTTCGGTTCTTGGGCCAATAATAATGGACTCATTTGGCTCCATCAGTGCTTCAACTTCTCCAAGTCCTTTGACTTGTTCCCGCATTCGTTCCCTGTACTTTTCCAACATTGCTCGCGCCTCATCGGGATCGAAGATTGGGCCAGTTCTGTTTTTAGTCATAATTTACCACCATGGTTAAATGTGTTGCTACCCCGGATCGATCAATGCATGGCGTGAACCCGCTTTTCTGGTACATGCTGACCAAATACGCATTCATTGGTTGAACTATCCAAATTTCTTTGCATTTCAAAATTCGGGCATACGCAATTGCGGCAAAAATCATGATTCTAAGCACATTGCCTGCAATTGGATTGTTTGTTGGTTTTCTTGAGATGCCGTGAATTCTCAATGTAATCTTTTCTTTGGTTGGCACGCCATAGCATAACCCACAAAGCTCGCCATTTGCAATCAAAGCCGCATCAAATCGCTTTGCACCAGCATTGGAGCGGTAATCGTTGTACATATCTGTCCAAGACCAACTTGGCACCTTTTGCCGGTCAAGCCATTGACTTCGCCATGCATCGCCTTCAACCGCATCGGCATAATTGATATCCCGCAATTGAATGCCAAAATGCTTGAATTCTTCTTCAGCGAATTGATGCGCTGTACGCCTTAGCTGTTGGTAACGTGAAATCGTTTCCTGCAAGGTGATTTTTTGTGATCCTTGTCCTGTCAAAGCAAAGCCCTCCTACTATATATTGTTGCTTTAAATAAAATTTAAAAAGTAAAGTGACTATGCTAGTGAATTTTTAATTGTGTGTCAAATCATATAAATGAAAATTCTTTAAATGATAGGAATCAAAGATTTTTCGTAAAAGCGCAGCGGGCACGAAATCGTCATAACAAGCAATTTGGGGTAAAATGGCGCATGCTTATTTCCTTTGAAATATGAATGGTATGAATACCGTCGCCAACATGGATGACATCGTCATCGAACAAGGTAGTGACAACCCCTGGGCCGATTTGGCCTATGCCGATGCCAGCGACATGCTGGTCAAGGCCAAGTTGGCGCATGAAATCGGCCAAATCATCAAAAGCCGCCATCTACCCCAATCACGCGTAGCGGAATTACTCGATATGCAAAGCGCCAGCCTTGCCGGGATGCTCAATGGCAAGTTTCGCGATATCAGTCAAAGTAAAATGATTGAATGCTTGAACTGGCTTGAAATGATCTAAAACTTTAGGGGGGAACGCCATGGATACTGTTGAAACAATTGAACGTGCTGTTGAACAATTGTCGCCCCGAACTGATTCAATTTCGCCGTTGGTTTGCCAAATTTGATGCCAACGCATGGGATGAGCAAATCGAAGCGGATGCCACCACAGGCAAACTTGATGCTTTGGCGGCAGAAGCTTTGGCTGAATATCATGCAAGGCAAGCGAGGGAATGATATTGTCAACGGTTAAATAGTCATGGTTTTCTATGGTTTGTACGCCATTTTCCTTTATAAGCAATAGAATTCCACCGTATTTCGGCTTTAACTATTTACGCATCAACCAAGCATACTTGCGAGTATCAAGGTAGCGCTTGCCATCCTTGGCAAAAGACCAGACATTACTCAATTCACGCTCAACCGGCAATGGCGTTTCCGGTTCTGCTTCCAGTTTTTGCTTGAGCGTGCGCCGATATTTTCGATGCGCCGCAAGCTTGTCGGCTTTTTCCGAATCGGCCATGGTGATGCCGTGAATTGAGGTTTTGCGTTTCGATCTGCTCATTGGATATCGCCTCCTTTTTGCGCCTTAATCGCACACTTCCACCCGCTCCAAAGCGTGTTCAAGCAGCAACCAGCTTGCTTGTACATTCACAAAAATCATGGTGAACGGGTAGTCGTCGGTTGAGGCTCCCGGCTCATTAAATTGGCGGGTTATGGCTTTCCATACCGCCACGTCGTCAACGCCATCGCCATCGAGATCGATTCCCGTCATGCTGGCGCGCACAAACTTCACTGTTTGAACCAAGTTTTTGGGGTGTACCATGGCTTGCTTTTTCACGCTGATTTTGGCCTGAGTGAAAGGCAAAGGGCGCATCAGGCGCATCAGCGGTGGTAACTCATTTTTGGCGGGCCAAGTGGGTATGCCACTGTCTGTGGGCCAAGCAATGTGCTCGGCAAATGTGCAGCCTGATGGGTCTTCACCCAATGTTCCGGCAGTTTGCATGCGGCTTTTGGCAGTCAAAATGCGTCCTGTGCCATCCACGGCAACGGTGTAAATCGGTTGTGCCAATTGCTGGCTGACATTGCCGATATCCCATGCGCCGATCATGCCCACGCCATTTATCCCATTCTCACTCCAATACCTTGGTTTGGTGACCTGTAAAGACCAGGCAATGTCAAACTGGGCGCTGATGGCGTCGGCGCTGACTTTGGGGCTGGCGATGTCATTGGCGTTTTTAAACCATGATGGCTTGGCGGGCGGTAGCTTGATTTGCTGGTAAGCCCAATTAAAAACCGCAGCTTCCTGGCGGGCGATCAGCGGTGCATTTTTAAGGTCCCACGGGCGCGCCGGGGCGGCCAGGGTTTTGGGGACGATCAGACCCTTGTTCAGCAAGGCGCGCATGGCATCAAATTCGGGTATCGGAAAGCGTTTGATTTGCGGCATCTTGCCCGTTACAGGGTCTGCGCCTTTTGATTCCAGATCGCGCTGTTTTTCCTGGAGCATGGTGTCATCAAAAAACAGTCCGGCCTTGAGCAGGCGATTGTACGAAGGTTCCAGCCAAAAGGCGCGGGTGGGCGAATAATTCGGATTGGGTTTGTCATCGGCCAGTTTCGCTATTCCCACATCGGCCAGGCTCACTGGTTTTGCAACCAACAAATTGCAGGCAATAAAGCCATGCTACTGCGCACCCCAGTTAATCTCACAAAAGCCGTTGCTTTGCGCCAGTACCGTCACGGGGGTATTGATGATGATCTTGTCCACCACATTGGCCGTTTTGCTGGCCGCCGCCCGCACATTCACAAACGAGCCGCTGACCCACTGCTGCTGTGGTTGCGCCTGTGTGATGTTGGGCATTGCTGATAGTGCGCACAGCAAACTGATGGGGACGACTTGGTTCAATATAATTGACTCTTACTATTTATCCAGTAAAAAAAGAAGAGGGTAGCATAATTTGGCCGCAAACAAATGGCCATGGAGCAGAACGCCTGAATCAGGGAGTGCGGTCACTATTTTGTTGTCATATTCAATTATCATTGTTTTT
>JBKJLF010000190.1:0-4510 GCA_046597185.1 Burkholderiaceae bacterium
CTTTGGATCAAATTCGTGCTGCTGCAACAAAAACTGTGGCAAGTGCACCTGATACAGGTGGCAATACCAATACAACACGTGATGCCGAGGCTGAACCGCAAAATGAAGTTCAAGTTGAGAAAAAGGTTGCTGTAAAACGTGAAAGTGATAAGAGCGCCAGTGAATCTTCATCGATACGTGTTAGTATCGAGAAGGTTGATCAATTAATAAATTTAATTGGTGAGTTGGTGATCACTCAGGCAATGATTGAGCAGCGTTCGAGTTCTCTTGATCCTATGCTGCATGAGCGCTTGCTCAATAGCGTGAGTCAATTGACTCGCAATACCCGGGATTTGCAAGAAGCGGTCATGTCAATACGTATGATGCCAATGGATTTCGTATTTTCCCGTTTCCCACGCATGGTGCGCGATCTTGCTGCCAAGTTGGGCAAAAAAGTCGATTTCATTACTCATGGTGCCGCAACTGAATTAGATAAAGGCTTAATCGAGCGCATTGTTGATCCTTTAACACATTTAGTGCGTAATAGTATCGATCATGGTATCGAAATGCCAAATGCTCGTTCGGCGGCGGGGAAAAGCGAGGCAGGGCGCTTATTTTTGTCCGCTGGCCATCAAGGTGGAAACATCGTGATTGAAGTGAGCGACGATGGTGGTGGTTTGAATCGCGAAAAAATTCTAACCAAAGCCAAACAACAAGGCTTACCCGTATCAGATAACATGGCCGATAGCGATGTCTGGCAATTAATCTTCGCGCCCGGTTTTTCTACCGCAGAAACGATCACTGACGTATCTGGCCGAGGCGTCGGAATGGATGTGGTGAAACGCAATATCGCTGCGATGGGTGGTTCTGTTGATATTCGATCGGCGAAGGGATTTGGTACAACCATTTCTATTTCACTGCCATTAACATTGGCGATTCTGGATGGCATGTCGATTAAAGTCGGCGAAGAGGTTTATATTTTACCTTTGAGTTTTGTGGTTGAGTCTTTGCAACCGGTTGCTACCGATATTAAAGAGATTAGCGGAAAAGGGCGGGTAATCAAAGTGCGTGGTGAATACCTGCCGCTTATTCCTTTATATCAAATGTTCGATATCGAACCACGTTTTACTGATCCTTCGGCTGGTATTGTCGTTATCCTGGAGTCGGATGGCAAAAAAGCGGGTCTGTTTGTGGATGATTTGGTTGGGCAGCAGCAGGTAGTGGTTAAGAACCTTGAGTCAAATTATAGAAAAGTGATGGGTATATCCGGGGCAACCATATTGGGCGATGGCGGTGTCTCGCTGATTTTGGATGTCGCTGCATTGTTGCGGTCAAGTCGCCAGTTGGTTGATGAATCGATTTTTACTTGATTTTTTAAATGGGTATAAACATGTCGAAAAATGCAAATGAGTCTTCATTGTCGAATAGTTCCGGGACAAACAAGGAAATATCGGGGCACGAATTTTTGGCATTTACACTTGGCACAGAAGAATATGGTATTGATATTTTGAAAGTCCAGGAAATTCGTGGCTATGAAGCGGTAACCCGCATCGCCAATGCCCCGGAATTTATCAAGGGCGTGATTAATTTGCGCGGCATCATTATTCCTGTGGTTGATATGCGGATTAAATTTAATTTGGGCTCGCCCGTATATGACCAGTTTACAGTGGTGATTATTTTAAATATTCGTGGACGAGTGGTCGGAATGGTGGTCGATAGTGTGTCCGATGTGACAACGCTTTCTCCCGAGCAGGTAAAGCCCGCGCCAGAAATGGGTACTGCATTCAATACCGATTATTTGATCGGTTTGGGAACGATAGATCAGAGGATGTTGATCTTGGTTGATATCGACAAATTAATGTCAAGCTCGGAGATGGGTTTGATGGAAAAATTAGCCGCTTAAGCAGAATTTAATTAAAGGATTTTTGGGGGAATGAAGAATATCATGGAAGATGATTGGTCAAGATAATTCATTCTGATACGATGAGTGTTCAGGGAGGATGTATGGTTAAGTTAACAGATATTAAAATCGGATTTCGTTTGAGTTTGGGTTTCGGTTTAATTCTGTTGTGTGCCCTGATACTGTTGGTTCTTGGTCTGTGGAGGATGAGTGAATTGCAAGCATCCACTGATTTTATTGTGAATGGAAAAGTAAAGAGTTTAATCAATGCAACTGGTATGCGAGAGGGAGGTTGGGCTTTAGCCTTGACTTTGCGCAAAGTCAGCACGCCAACCGATGCGATGGAAGCAGAACGAGAAACCAAGCGGTTAGTGTCGATTATGGCTTCATATCAAAAAGCAGAGCGTGATATGAAGCCAATGATTGTAAGTGAACGCGAGAAGCAATTATTGAATTCAGTGCAACAGCAAACGATAGTGGTATTTCCTTTGGTGGATAAGGTACAGAAGTTTGTTGATGGAGGAAACTTTTTTGACGCAGCTTTGTTATTGAAAGGGGAATTCCCTGGACCGCATGAGAAATGGATGGCTGCGTTAAGCGAATTGGCTGGTTATCAAGACACATTAATGAAAGAAACCTATCAGGAGTCGAAACAGAAGTATCGAACGGCAATGATTAGTATGTCTGCTATCGGAATTGTTATGTTTTTATTAGGTGTTGTTGTGGCGACAGTCATTACTGGAACCATTATTAAGCCATTGCACCAAGCTGGACACGTTGTTGATTTTATTGCGCAAGGAGATTTAACTGAAACGATTGAATCAACTGGAAAAGATGAGGCCGCAAAGATGCTGCAATCGCTTAAAATGATGCAGCAGAATCTGATACATGCTTTACATCAAATTCAGGAAGGAAGTGAAGCAATCCATGTTGCGTCGAAAGAAATTGCGGCTGGTAATTCCGATTTATCAAACAGAACCGAAGCACAAGCAAGTTCGTTAGAGGAGACGGCAAGTTCAATGGAGGAGTTGACGGCAACTGTACGGCAGAATTCAAATAGTGCGAAACAAGCGAATGAATTGGTCGTTTCTGCTTCTGCAATTGCGGTGAAGGGCGGTAGGGTGGTTTCCCAGGTGGTTTCTACGATGGGATCGATAAAAGAGAGTTCGCGCAAGATTGTTGATATTATTTCAGTCATTGATGGCATTGCTTTTCAAACCAATATTTTGGCTTTGAATGCTGCAGTCGAAGCGGCACGCGCTGGTGAGCAAGGTCGTGGATTTGCGGTGGTGGCGGCTGAAGTCCGGAATTTGGCGCAGCGTTCGGCTGGTGCGGCCAAAGAAATTAAAGCCTTGATTGGTAATTCGGTTGAGCAAGTGGATTTAGGTGGCCGCCTAGTTGATGATGCGGGTCAAACCATGCAAGAAATCGTCGGATCAGTCAAAAGGGTAGCCGATATTATGAATGAAATTTCTGCCGCGAGTCATGAACAAAGTAATGGTATCGAAGAAGTGAATTTGGCAGTAACGCAAATGGATGAAATGACGCAGCAAAATGCTGCGCTGGTTGAGCAAGCGGCTGCTGCAGCTCAAAGTATGCAGGATCAATCCAAGAAGTTGGATGACGCGGTCAGAATGTTTAAGTTACGTTGATTTTGAAAACTATTGTGTGGATTGATGGCGTTGCAAGGGGGGAAATTGTGATCTATCGAAGCAATTTTTTGAAAAAGGTTAGCTGTTGTGAATGAAGTGTATCCTTATCGTTCATTTCACTTAAAAATAAATGCTCGTTACCCGTAGTTCGGAAAATTTGTAGGATAATCAGATGTGGGAGAAATGAAGTTGTCAGTTCTCAATAATTGCGTTCTTTGCTTTGTTTTGAATTTGTTTCCCCAACCTTTGAGTGGAATGCTTAAATAATAGGGATCTTGCGTCTCGCTTGATTGACGCATGCAGGTGTGGGCTTTATGAGTTCTTAGTTGGTTTTTTTTGGGGAAGAATTATGACTTTGAGTGATTACCGTATCGGAGCTCGTCTCGGTGTGGGATTCGGTGTGATATTAATGATTCTCGTTATGACCTTGGTTCTAACGGTTTTTCTTAATATAAAAAATAAAGACACTTTAATGAGTGGGCTTGGTGTGGCAGATGGTAAAAGTATAATTGCCTCTGTCATGAAAAGTGCGATATTGGAGGCGGGTATTGCAACCCGAAATATCGGCTTGCAAACTGATGTAGCAGCAATGCAAAGGGAACAGGCAGGTGTTGAAGCAAATCGAAAAAAGTATGAAAAAGCTAAAGAACAACTTAAAGAGTACAAACTGTCTGAGGAAGAAAATAAATTATTGAATGATATTGCTGCCATTGATGAAAAGGTAAAAAAGGATTTTAAAGAAGCAATTGGTCATGCTTTGGCTTGGAATAGTGAAGGGGCGGCGAAAGTAATTGCTACCAAGATTGATCCACAGAACCAAAAAGCGATTGCTGCAATTAATCGATTGGTGGAAATTCAACAAACAGCTTCGCTTAATGAAAAAAAGAAGTCGGCAGCGGCTGATAAGGCCATGATGTTTATATTGTTTGGTATTGGTGCCGCCGCTTTGGCGGTCGGAAGTATTTTTGCTGTTGTGATT
>JBKJLF010000225.1:0-3411 GCA_046597185.1 Burkholderiaceae bacterium
ATCATACGATTTCAGCAAGATTGAGACGATTTTTCCAAATTGTCGTCATTACATTTTCCACCGCGAACCACATTAAAATCGTAGCCTCAACCCAATTGTGATCGTAACGCCAGTACAAAAAAGTGGGGGCGTATTGCCCCCACTGGTTGATTTGAATGGTTGGTTATTGACTAAAGCCAACCATCACCACGATTGGCACAATAGGTGATGCTGTGATGCAGATGGCTGAAGGCAGTGTTGATGTGCATGATTATGGTGTTGGTCTGGTTGGTTTATTTTGAACCTGTTGCTTAAGCAAGGCCTCATGCGAGCGCCAGTGAGGCTGCTGTAGCGCGGTATTGACATGGGCCACGGTATAGATGCGTTGTTGGTCGCGGCAGGTGGCGATTAGACTGGCATAACAAAGATTGCGACACAGACGCAGGTTACCTTGAACCGCTCGCAAAATGACTTGCATGGCAGCCTCATCAAGTGTATTGGCACCCAAGCCGACAGCGGCCAGTTCGGCGACGATGAAATTGGCCAAGTCTGCATCATTGAGCGGTAGTAGGTGTTTGGAATAGCTGATCCGGCTCTTGATGTCGTCGTTGCACAGCATAGCCAAACGAAACATTAACTCAGGATGCCCCAGCAATACCAGATTGTGCTTTTTGGGGAAGCTATCGAACAGTAGGCGCAATTTACGCAAGATGTTAATGTCCAGCAAGTGCGCTTCGTCGATGACGGTGTACAGGGTTTTTTGCGATTGTACATGACGAAACGCCGCTTTTACCAATTCTTTTTCAATCTCTTTCATCGGGGCTTGCAATTGCAAAGATTGGGCCAATTGTTTGATAATGGGCTGGTAAGTGTGCATGGTTTGGGTGAAGGATGCGACGACGGTATCACGTTCTGTGCCCAGTTTTTCCAGATGTTCGACAATTCTCGATTTGCCGACACCGGGCTCGCCCACGATGACGGAGAAGCCGCCGTGCTGGGCATGGATTTTGAGCATATCCATCACTTCAGTCTGCTGCGGCATGAGGGAAGTGTCATTGCGATAGAACGGCTCTTTAGTGAGTCCGAAAGTGGATTTAATCATGGTCATTTTCTCCTGTGTTTGGCATGCGCAAACGCGCATTGGCATGTAGATCGAGTACGGTTGCTGGCCCCATACGGTGGCCGTCGAAATACACAATGAAACTGTCGCGGCGCATACGGTCGTAGCGCACCTGAACCGTTTTCTCACGCAAATCGACGGGGCATTCATAGCGCTGCGAATTGATCGAGAAGACATTGGTTTTGCTGACCTTGCGCCCTTCCTCAACAAAAAACACTTCCGCCGAAAAAGCATCGTCGGCCAAAAATTTCACCCGGTTACGATCCAGATTGAAGCGGTCAATGGGCGTCATGCCAATGGCGCTATGGGGCTTGCTGTTGTATTCCCCTTCCACCCATTCATGCGTCAGGCGATTCAATTGTTCGAGCGAAGCGAACTGCGGATGCATGGTAAGAAACCGATCTCTAAAGCCACGGAAAAAGCGTTCGATTTTGCCCTTCGCCGCACCATCGCGAATGGGCGCGTGTGATAGATGAATGTCGAGCCGCACACACGCTTGCAAGATCTCTTTGGAAGCGTAATTGGCCCCATTATCAAAGAGCCGTTCCGGTTTGCCGCGCTTATACAGAGCCGAACGAAAGGCCAGCACCATGTTTTCGGTATTGTCGCGATAAAAAAATTCGGCATGCGTGATGACCCGCGAAGCATCGTCGATGAAGGCGATCAGGAAGGTCTTTTTCCACTGACCATCAGGCTGTTTGATGGCCGGGCCATACAAAGTATCGGCCTGCCATAACTGGTTGGCAAACTGCATCGCAAATGACATCCGCTTCTTTTGCACCACTTGCTCGTCCAGCAGTTGGTGCGTGCGCAGCATCCGGTAGAAAGTGGTCGGTGCCAATTGCGAGCGGGTGAACAAATTGCGTTGCAGCAGTACGCGATACAACACGCTCTTGGGTATCACGCCCACCTTGTTGTGTGCCAGCGTGGGTAGCACTTCATGAATCGCTTCGGCTAACTGGTTCACCTGCACTTTGCGATAGCAATCTTTGTCGGAGCGGGTTTTGTTTTCCAGTGTGGTGATGCCGTTTTTCTGATGCCGATACAGCCAAGTGCTGATGGTGCGCCAAGTAAAACGATACGACTGGTTTGCCTGTGCGTCCAGAAAAGTCTTATCGGCGGCTGATTTGATGCGCTGGCGCATAGTATTGCCCGGCGCATTGAAAACGGCATTGAGTACCTGTAGGCGTAGTTCAAAAGAGGCTTTTGCGGCCATATCTGCTCCTGTTCATTGAAAGAAGGCAAAGCCTACCCGTGTCACTGGAAATGGTCGAGTGACAAAACCTGTTGCGCAGACAAAAAGCAAAAATATCAGTGGCTTGGCATGCTTGGCGACGATGAAAGAGATGATAAATTGAGGTGATTGCCTAGTTGCCAGGGCGGCGTAGCGCTACCCCTGGGGCGCTGCCCCAGACCCCGCAGCGGCTAAGAGAAAAGCGCAACAGCAACCCCACAGCGGCCACCATCATATGAGCGAGCGTTGGAGCTTCTGCTGAAAGGCGGCGCAAAGCGGCTCGCCCAAGTGCTGCACTAGTACTGTGATGCTTGACATGATCGTTTGCAAGCGTGGCGTTCGATTGGGCCAATTGGGAGAGCTAAGGTGGGCTAGCACCGGACGATGCAGTAAGCTACGATAGTAACTGACCTGCGCCTCAAAACGATTGAGCCAGCGATACGCTTTGCGTGCGCTAGCGCAACCCGTGGCCTCAAAATACGCCCTATCGATACTCGCACCGTTGATCAGCGACAATATGAATGCCACCAACGCACTGCCTGCATAATGTAAATATCGTACCGTCACGTCCAAATATAACTGCATGGTGCGGCCACACCCGGTGTGGCGATATCGATTCGAGCAATACACCCGCTTACCAACCTCTATCGGTGCTGCACCATGTTGTTTTTTGCGAATAAAACCATGTGAAACCAGGTGCTGGCTTTGATGACAATGAGCGCATTGCGCTAACGCCAGTTGCTTGGTTTGTTGCTCAATGGCTTGAAGGCTACTGTAGTAGGTTTGCATGATGGTACCTTGATCAAAGAAACATGAATTTTGCCATATGGCGATTTCACGGGGAAATTCATGTTCCCAAATTAACGTCATCTACCCGTCCCGTATTGTTGATCGTAATTCGGTAAAATTTGACTGGTTTGGACGATGGGAGGGGGAGAAACTACAGCAGGCCGCCTCGCCGAAAAAACCATCACGGCAACCGGCAACCCGGGCGCGACGGCACCGCACACAACGCGCTACCAATACGACGCGTTGGGCCGCCTGACCGAGGCAGCAAACCATGACGCCACGGTGCAAC
>JBKJLF010000271.1:0-9664 GCA_046597185.1 Burkholderiaceae bacterium
AAACCAGCGCCAGCAACGCCAGCTATGCCGGCAGTGACGTGGCGGGCATGGCACTAACCTTGGTGACGGAAAACGCCGATGAGGTGGTCACCACTTTATATAATGATTATTGCACCAAAGCTGGCAAACGCTAGCATACTGATAGCTGGCACCGTGTTACCCTCGATATACTTTTTTACCAGGAAATGCATCATGAAAAACCGTTCGATTTATTTAGCAAACATCCTCACTCTGACACTGGGCACCTTGTTGTGCGCCAGTAGCCAAGCCCAGCCCGAATTTGGCAACCCTTCGCCTACTGCGGGCAGCTCCACCTCGGAAAAAGCCAATGCCGCAGCCGATGCTGCCGCCTATAAAGAAGTCGAGTACACCAACAAAGCCAAACGAGGCCCTGCCCTGATCGTACTGCCGGGTGAAATCAAAAGCAATAATGCCACCTTCACTCAAAAGTTTAGCGGCAACAATATTGCGGACTTTGCCGAACTGGAACTCTCCAACGCCAATTTTAAAGTGCTGGAACGCTCTAACCTGGGGGCCTTACTCAATGAGGTTGCACTCGCCTACAACCTGGGCGATCAAAAAGCGGCACGCAAAACCATGCAAATTGGTAAGCTGAAAACCACCAAATGGGTGGTCAAGTTTGACATTATCAAGGCCGAACAGATTGCCGCCGCAAAAAAAGGCATTGACGGGCGTGCCATTGGCGGTTTGCTCAGTATATTTGCGCGCGGCAATCAGGCCGGTGAAGCAGCGGGTGCGGTAGCAGGTTCGGTGCAAAATTCAGAATCCACCGGGGTCTGGTTAATTGGTTTGCGCTATAAAGTGATTGATGCGGTCACCACCGAAGAAGCCGCACAAGGCTACAAAGAATTGAAGATGGAAGTCGGTGCCAAAGCCAGCAGCGTGCTGGGTGTTTCCGGTGGCGAACAAGGCGGTGTGGGCCTCGATACCATGGTGCAGCGCCTGGTACAAACTGCGGTATGGGATATTGACGCAAAATATAAATAAACCACGATCATGAAAAAACTCGGCAAATACGAGCTCAAACGCGAACTCGGCAAAGGTGCAATGGGTGTGGTGTACGAAGGCTTCGATCCGATGATCGAACGCACGGTTGCGCTCAAAACCATTTTGCCGCAGTATCTGACCACACCGGAAGCGGGCGATATTTTGGCGCGCTTCAAGCGTGAAGCGCAGGCCGCTGGCCGCTTGAACCATCCCGGCATTGTCGCAGTATATGACTATGGCGAAGATGTGGGGCTGGATGAAAACGGCGCACCCAGCGGCCCACGCGTGGCTTTTATTGCGATGGAGTTTGTCAAAGGGCGCGAATTACGCGATTTTTTCGATACGGCGCAACGCTTCACGCTGCCCGAAATTTTGCGCCTGATGGGTGAAATTCTGGAAGCACTGGCGCACGCGCATGCGCATGGCGTGGTGCATCGGGATATGAAACCGGCCAATTTGATGCTGCTCGATGACGGCAAAGTCAAAATTGCCGATTTTGGTATCGCCCGCATCGAAAAATCCGAACTCACTCAGGTGGGCACGGTGATGGGCACGCCTTCGTATATGTCGCCCGAACAAATTATGGGGCAACCGGTTGACGGGCGTAGCGATTTGTTTTCCTGCGGCGTCATTTTGTACCAGTTTTTGACCGGGGAAAGGCCGTTTACCGGCAATGCCACCACGATTATGTATAAGGTACTCAACGAATTACCGTTACCACCTTCGATGCTCAATGTCAGCCTGCCGCCCACCTTTGATGCGGTGGTTAAAAAGGCGATGGCCAAATCACCGGATGAGCGCTTTCAAAGCGCGCGTGAGTTTTTTCAGGCGCTGCAAGCGGCAATGCAAAAGCAGGATAAAGAATCCACGCTCAGCCGCCCTGCCATCGACGACGATGCCACCATGGTGCGTCCGGCAGCGCCACCCACGGTTGTCATGCCGCAGAACACGGTAGCCCCACCCACCGTTGTCATGCCACAGAACACGGTAGCGCCACCTGGCGCGATCACACCACCCATCACACCACCCACAACGATCGCAGCACCCACCACGCCACCGCACCCGGCAGAGCGCACCCACACACCCACCATGCTGCCACACGCAGCGCCACCCGCCAAAAGCCAGACCGGGCTGTGGCTTGGCATCGCTGCGGCTGGCATTTTGGTACTGGGTACGGGTGGCTACTTTATGCTGGGCAAAACCGGATCGAATAGCGCACCATCGGTGCAGGCGTCGGCCAGCCAGGCAGCATCGGCTTCAGCCAATACCACCAATACCGCCAGTGCTGGCACCAGCGCGCCCGATCCAGTTACCCAGGATGGCCAAATCATCGTCAGCTCGCTTGGTCTGGCCGACCCGAAAGACCCCAAATTCAATGGCAGCGCCAGCGCTGCGCAAGATGAAGCCCGGCTCGACGCCAAGCGCCAATTGGTTGAAAAAGTGCTGGCGCTCTACCTGGAAAATGCCTCGCTCAATAGCAACTACCCCTTGTTGGAGCAAAAAATGCTGTCCAACTACGGCAGCTTCATTAAAAACGTGATTTACGAAGGTGCGCCCGAAGCCAGTAAAAACGGTTTGCTCACCAGTGAAGCACGTGCGGTGCTGAATGTGCGCGAAGTGCGTAAGTCGCTCAATGAATTATCGAAACAGGAACGGATTGATTTTATCCGCAACCACGGCTCGCCCAAAATTTCAATCCAAATGAATATCGCCAACGCCGAAAACCCGCAAGCCCTGCCGCCCGCGCGCTCGCAATTGGCAGAAAACGTGGTCAAGGAGCGCATCAAATCCTTTGGCTTTCAGGTCTGGGCCAATGAAGGCGACAC
This sequence comes from Burkholderiaceae bacterium, assembly GCA_046597185.1. Classification (GTDB taxonomy): domain Bacteria; phylum Pseudomonadota; class Gammaproteobacteria; order Burkholderiales; family Burkholderiaceae_D; genus CAMBDR01. The sequence goes on from JBKJLF010000271.1 coordinate 2,835, forward strand.
CACGCTCAAAAACGGTGCCAAGGGTGCTGATTTTCAAGTGTTAGGCGAAGCCAAGGTCAAGCAATTGTCGGCCAAATTAGCCGCTTCCGGTTTAACCATTACCAAAACCGTGCTCACCTCATGGACCGTGAAAGCGATCGATAAAGCCAGTGGCGAAGAAATTTATCTCAATACCGTTTTACCCAAAGGCCAGAGCTGGGCTTCAGAAGATCAGGCCTTGAGTGATATTGGCAAATTGATGGGCGATGAATTTTCCAGAAACTTCTTTTTGCAATACTTTGAATTTGGCGCGCAAAAAGTGAATTTAACCATTCAAGGTTTGCCCAATGCGCAAAGCGCGCATTTGCTGCTGCATCAATTGCAAGGGATTCGTGAAATCGTCGATACCCGCCTGCTGGCCGATACTGGCCGCTACCAATTGCAATTGCCCGAAGGCAGCCATAGCGAATTACTACAACAGGCTTTCATTAAACCTTTGAACGCAAAGCTGGGGCAAGATTGCTTTGCACTGGCCAGCTCAAGTCAAACCGAAGTGAATATTAACTTTGCGGCCAGTTGCAAAGACAAAGCCATACAAGGAAAATTGGAAAGCGCAGCACCCGCTGGCTTGCAACAATCCACGCCGCGCGGAAAACAATTATTGCAAAAATTCTCAACATAAATATTTACGATTACTACTTGGCACAAAAAGAACATTCATCAATTTTCTATTGAAAATAGCCTGACGCGCTGCCACCTTGCCCCTGTGAAGCCGTGCTCATGTCACATTCATGTCGCATTCATGCCGCATCGCACAATCGTTTCGACAAAGTTTGCCGTTCTTGTGTAGAATTAAGACGTGTTCATTCATGACACCAATAAAAATATCGGTTTCACTGAAGCACTTTAAAAAGGATTTGTATGCTCTATCAATTACACGAAATCCAGCGTTCGATGATGTCGCCCCTTTTGAAATGGGCTGAAGCTTCCGCCTCAATGCTGACGAATCCTATCTCACCGTTTGCCCATACGCCATTTGCACAGCGCATTGCAGCAGGCTATGAGTTAATGTACCGTTTGGGCAAGCAATACGACAAGCCCGAATTTGGTATTGAAAGCACAGAAATCGCGGGGAACAGTGTGGCCATTTGTGAAGAAATCGCCATCGAAAAATCCTTCTGCCAGCTTTTGCACTTCCGCAAAGACCTACCGCAAACAACCCTGGATTCACTGCACCAGCCAACGGTATTGATAGTCGCGCCGCTGTCTGGCCACCATTCCACGCTGCTACGTGATACGGTGCGTGCGCTGTTACCGGAACACAATGTCTACATTACCGACTGGATTGATGCGCGCATGGTGCCTTTAACCGAAGGGCCGTTTCATTTGCACGATTATATTTACTACGTACAAGAATTTATTCGTAGCCTGGGGCCGGATGTGCATGTCATTTCTGTATGCCAACCCACGGTGCCAGTATTGGCCGCCGTATCGCTGATGGCATCCAACAAAGACCCGAAACTGCCCAAAACCATGACCATGATGGGTGGCCCGATCGACCCACGCAAATCGCCCACCAAGGTCAATGATCTGGCCCAGGAAAAACCCTTTTCGTGGTTTGAAAATACCGTCATCTATGGCGTGCCACCCAGTTATCCGGGCTTTGGGCGTAAAGTTTATCCGGGCTTTTTGCAACACGCCGGCTTTATTGCCATGAATCCGGGCCGCCATGCGGATAGCCATCACGATTTTTATAATCATTTGGTCATAGGTGATGGCGATTCGGCCGAAGCGCATCGCCAGTTTTACGATGAATATAACGCGGTTCTGGATATGTCAGCCGAATATTATCTCGACACCATCAAAACCGTGTTTCAAGAATATGCCTTACCCAAGGGCACCTGGAATGTGGGTGGTCAACTGGTTCGGCCACAAGACATTGAAACCGTTGCGCTGCTCACCGTCGAAGGCGAGCTGGATGATATTTCCGGTGCCGGGCAAACTCAGGCCGCGCATGATTTATGCTCTGGCATCCCGCAAGATATGAAACGAGATTTTGTGGCACCGGGTTGTGGCCATTACGGGATTTTCTCGGGGCGGCGCTGGCGTGAGATTATTTGTCCTGTCGTCGGTTCATTTATCAAGCAACACGGGTAAATCAGCACCATCTGAAACACGGGTATCGCTTAGGGTATCGCTTATAATAGGCGCTTTGTCGCGCTACTAGCTGCCCGTGTCCACTCTTGCTGATCAAATCGAAGATTTATTACCACAAACTCAATGCACCAAATGCGGGTTTGCGGCCTGTCGCCCGTATGCTGAAGCCATTGCCGATGGCAGTGCGGACATCAATCAATGTCCGCCCGGTGGTGCGCAAGGGATTGTGCGCCTGGCGCAATTATTGGGGCGTCCGACCACTTCACTGCCCGCATTAAACCCGGCCAACGGGGTCGAGCGTGCGCGCCCGGTTGCCGTGATCGACGAACAATGGTGTATTGGCTGCACACTTTGCATTCAAGCCTGCCCGGTGGATGCGATTATGGGTGCGGCCAAAACTATGCACAGCATTATTCCCGAACTCTGTACTGGCTGCGATTTATGCGTCGCGCCCTGCCCGGTCGATTGCATCAGCATGGAGCCGCTGCCGGATAGCGCGCGCCGCCACCAAACTGGCTGGGACGCTTGGTCAGGCGCGCAAGCCGATGCCGCACGTGCGCGCCACGATAGCCGCACGCAACGCTTGCAGCGCGAAAAACAGGAGAATGAGGCACGCCTGATCGCCAAAGCCCAGGAAAAACTCAAAGCCGTGCAAGCAAGCCATGCTGCCAGTGCACAGGAACAAGCTGAACAGGCGCGCAAAAAAGCGATTATTCAAGCTGCTTTGGCGCGGGCGCAACAAAATCAGGACAATCAGGCCAAACCATCATGAATGCCGCCAAACGACTGGAAATTTTTCGCCGCCTGCAGGCAGCCAACCCGCATCCGACCACCGAACTGGCTTACACCAGTGCATTTGAATTATTAATTGCCGTCATACTCTCGGCACAAGCAACCGATGTATCGGTCAACAAAGCCACGCGCCGACTCTACCCGGTTGCCAATACGCCCACCAGCATGCATGCGCTCGGGGTGGAAGGTTTGATACCGTATATTCAAACCATCGGCTTATTTCGCACCAAGGCCAAAAATGTGATTGAAACTTGCCGCATCCTGCACGAGCAGCACGGGGGAGAAGTGCCACAGCAGCGCGAAGCATTGGAAGAGCTGCCCGGCGTGGGGCGCAAAACCGCGAATGTGATTTTAAATACCGCCTTCGGACAGCCGACCATTGCGGTGGACACCCACATTTTCCGCATCAGTAACCGAATTGGCCTGGCACCCGGCAAAACGGTGGAACAAGTCGAAGCGAAATTAATGAAGGTGGTGCCCAAACAATATTTACAGGATGCGCACCACTGGCTGATTTTGCACGGGCGCTATACCTGCACTGCGCGCAAACCGCAATGCTGGAATTGCATGTTGCAGGATGTTTGTGATTTTCGTGAAAAAACGACTGCGCCAGAGCAAGCTTAAACAATCCGGCACACTTCATCAAATGCAAAACGGGGCGAGCGGCCAAATACTTTGCTGTGGTCACCATAACCCAGGTTACAGATAAAATTCACCTTGACCGTGCTATCGGGGAAAAAAGCTTGATTCACCTTGTCGCCATCAAAACCGGACATGGCCCCCACATCCAAGCCCAAAGCGCGCGCCGCCAGTATAAAATAGCCGCCTTGCAAGGAAGAATTACGAAACGCAGTGGCGTCGATGAGGGCCTGATTGCCGACAAACCAGGATTTGGCATCGGCATGCGGAAACAGTTGCGGCAGTTTTTCGTAAAACGCCATATCCATGCCGATGATGGCCGTCACCGGGGCAGTGCGTACTTTTTCGCGGTTGCCTTCCATCATCAGCGGCACGAGTTTGGCTTTTTGCGCCTCCGATTGCACGAACACGATGCGCGCCGGCGAGCAATTGGCCGAGGTGGGTGCCCATTTCATTAAATCGAATAACTGGCGTAATTGCGCTTCGCTCACGCCTTGATCCAACCAACCGTTATGGGAGCGCGCATTATTAAACAAGGTATTCAAAGCATTTTCATCCAACATAGTATTTTCCTCTAAAATGACGGGCATGGGCAATGGCACAGGCAATTAATTTATTCACTTGAAAAGCGGTTTATCGATGTTCACCCCTTCCCAACATGATGTTCGACGTTTCTTTTGCGAAACGTATCGTAAAGACCAAAATCGGCAAATCTTAACACCGCTCGAATCCATCGCCCTGCATTGGGTACAACAGCATCCAGAATATGCGTCCGATTTGGCAGATCTGGAAGCCGCTTTGGCCGCTGATTATAGCGTGGAACGTGGGCAAACCAATCCGTTTTTACATTTATCGATGCACTTGACAATTAGTGAGCAGCTCGCCATCGATCAACCACCCGGGATTCGCGCCGCCTGGCAAAGGTTGGCGCAAAAACTGGATTCGGAGCATGAAGCTCAACATCAAATCATGGAATGTTTGGGGCAAATGGTGTGGCAGTCGCAACGTAGCGGCTTACCACCGGATGGTGCGCAATATATCGCATGCATTCAAAGCAAAGCATAGCATAAGCGGCAAAGCGCACAAAGCAAAAAACCACGATGCGAAGATCGTGGTTTTTTTAAAGCTGAAGCAATTTAGCGTTGCAAAACCAGGCTACCAGGCAAGCTATGCAAGAAGGCGGCAATATCCTGAATGTCTTTATTGCTCAGTGCCTTGGCTTGGCCTGCCATAATGGCATTGGCGCGACCATTACCTGCGTCACCACGGCGATAAGCAACCAAAGCATGTTCAATATAGTTTTTATGTTGCCCGGCCAGTTTAGGGTAGCTTGGGTCGATAGGGCTATTGTAATCTTTACCGTGGCAACTGGCGCAATTACCTTTTTCGGCCAATTTTTTACCATTTTCAATATCGCCACCAGCACTGGCAAGCGAAGCAAAACTGGCCAATACGGCCAATACAATAAGATGTTTTTTCATGATGTTTGCCTTATTTCTGCTGCGCATAATATGCTGCTACGTCAGCAATATCCTGATCCGACAAGCCAAGCGCGATACCTCGCATGGATGGATGCTTACGTTCCCCTTTTTGATAGGCTTTCAATGCGCTTTCAAGATACTTGGCAGATTGACCGCCCAGCATAGGCACCAGGAAAACTTCGGGGAAAGTGGCTTTATAGCCTGGAATGGCATGGCAGCCGATACACATCGCCACCTTGGATTGCGCCGCCTTGGCATCACCCTTGATTTCAGCATCAGCCGCCATGGCTAACTGGGTAACACTTGCGAATACGAGAAGTGCAAAGAGTTTTTTCATGTTTAAAAAGATTATTAGAATAATCGGGGGGCGAGAAACCGCACCTGAGTGCTGCTACGCCGCCAGCTAAATGTAAAGGCCTTGCCGCTCTACCAACCCGTGACTTTACCACAAAACCTTGCGATCAGTCCATAAGCAACACATGTTACGACTGAAACGCTCGGGTAATGTCGTATTCCGTTCATGCTGGTGAACAAAAATGGCGGATCGGCTAAAGTGGTTAATCTTTTACTTGCTGGCAAAACAAAAATGCTTTATACGAAAAACATTGTGATGTTATTGCTTTTGACGTTGCTGATTGCCTGTTCGACAACATCAAATAGCCGCAACACAAAATTTGATACCGATGTTTTACAAAAAGGTGTCTTACCGTTTTCCAGTTCCTTGTCAATCAGAAATCAGGAAAATTGCTTTGCAAGCCGGGGCCCAGCCTATTATGGCACCCAAGCAGACATTGACGAAAAGCTTGCAAAGCAAGGCGAAGGTCTTCCTAAATTTTCACCTGGCGAGAGTTTCGTTTATAAAGGCCAAAACTATGTTTGCTATCGCTTCATTTATGAAGTAGACGGCGTGTGGGTCGAAGGCCATGCCGTCAAACTTGCCAATACCAACGGCAAGAAGTTGCCCGCCATCATTTACAATCGGGGTGGCAACAATGACAGTCGACTGGCTGTTAATCATATTCACATTATTTACGATACGATGGTTCATCTGGCTGGCAAAGGGTTCGTCGTCATCGCCAGTCAATATCGCGGCGCTCCGTTTTGACTCGACAGCACAAAAATTAGGTGCGCCGCCACGATTTTGAATTCTGGCTTATACTACCCGACATTGCCAACTCACCTGATTGCCATCATGCAACATACCACCCCGTCCAAACGCTTCCAAGGCTCCGAGCAATACGTCGCCACGCCCGATTTAAAACTGGCCGTCAACGCTGCCTTAAGTTTGCAACGCCCCTTACTGATCAAAGGTGAACCCGGCACCGGCAAAACCATGTTGGCCGAAGAAGTCGCTGCCGCCTTAAACATGCCTTTAATGCAATGGCATATCAAATCCACCACCAAGGCGCAACAGGGTTTGTATGAATATGATGCAGTCTCGCGCTTGCGTGACTCGCAACTGGGCGATGAGCGGGTGCGCGAGATTCATAATTACATCATCAAGGGCGTGTTGTGGCAAGCCTTTACCGCGCCCGAACCCGTGGTTTTATTGATTGACGAAATCGATAAAGCCGATATCGAATTCCCCAACGACTTGCTACGCGAACTTGACCGGATGGAATTTTACGTCTATGAAACACGTGAAATGGTGGTTGCCAAACATCGACCCCTGGTGATCATCACCTCCAACAATGAAAAAGAATTGCCGGACGCCTTTTTACGGCGCTGCTTTTTTCACTATATTAAATTCCCCGACAAAGACACGATGCAGCAAATCGTCAA
>JBKJLF010000444.1:0-5993 GCA_046597185.1 Burkholderiaceae bacterium
GTGGGCGGCGGGACTTGTGTATAAACGTATGGGTATAACCCCGGCCAAGGATGGGTGTTCTTCCAAATGGAGCGCAATCGCCAGAGCGAAAAGAATGCTGATGATGCCCAGGCAAAAAGCCAGATAGCCGCTAAAGCTGGAAATATTTTTTTCTTGTGTCGTGTTCATGACGTGACTCCGTATTGAAATGGGAAAAGCTTTTGAAATAATGCTTACATGGTGCGAAAACAGTCGATATCCGATACTAAAGTGAGATCTCTGAAATATCTCAGTGATATCGCTTTAATATAAAATGAATCTAAAAGTCAAGAAATTTATTGAATTCGTCGCTTTTTTGTTGGTTGGAAGACGATTTGTTATAATCGCCTTCTCATTTCAAAGCGAGTTCAAGTGTGAATCCAATCAAATTCCGGGTGATTGCCTGTGGTGCCCTCGTCAAGCAAGCGCAAGTCATGGCAGCGGCTGAGGTGTTGCGCGGCTTGGGCCATGTGGTCTCGTTGGGCGAGCATGTGTTTGCCAGTTATCGCTATTTGGCGGGCACCATTGCCCAGCGCACCGCTGATTTACAAGCCGCTTTGGCCGATCCGGAAGTGGATGCCATCTGGATTGCGCGCGGTGGTTTTGGTTCCGCGCAACTCATGGCGGGGCTGGATGCCTTGCCTGTCTCAAAGCCGATTATTGGCTATTCCGATAACTGTGTCATTTTGCATGAATTTGCGCGGCGCAATGGCGTGGCGATTCATGGCCCTTGCTTTGAACGCATTGGTGCAACTGAGCCTGATAAAAAACGGCTGGATGATATCCATGAAGTATTGAGTTTGATTAATCATTTGCGTTGCGGCCATAAAAATCAAGCCATGGTGCGGCAGTTTGCCGGGCATCAAGTGGCTGGGCCGCTGGTGCATGAGTTGCATGGCAAGGTGACGGGGGGCAATTTGGCCACCATCGTGGCTGTCATGAGCTCGCCCTGGGAACTTGATTGCGAAGACAAGATATTATTGCTCGAAGATGTGGGCGAAGCCTATTACCGGATCGAGCGCATGTTGCTGCAATTGCAGTTGGCGGGTAAGTTGCAAGGTTTGGTGGCGGTGGGGCTGGGGGAATTTTTCAATTGCCCACGGCGCGATGTGGCGCACAGCATCGAACAGATTTTCGCAGAATATTTAACACCGCTGGGCATTCCCTTGTTTGCTGGCTTGCCGTTTGGCCACGGCCTGGTGAATCGCCCGTGGATTTTGCATGAGACTGGCGTTCTGACACAAGCTGGCTTGAGTTTGCAACCGCCGTTGGCCGAATGTGACGACGAATAAAGATGAATGAAGGTGCATGAAGATGAATCAAGGTGCATCAGGATGCGTGAACCGAAGCCGGGTGTTGCGTTCCGGCCAAGTTGAACCTGAAAAATCACGGCTTGCTGCCGGGCGAGTGAGGATATTTTTCGTTATTCCGAATCGCATCGTTTTACAATAAGCACTTATGATACAGTTGCTGTACCGGGCAATCCGCAGGTCAACCCAACCCTTGTTTTCATTGTAGCTAAGGTGCCGAGTTTCTCATGAGTGATCCGAGCGAGGATTTTTTACTGATTGAAGACGACGACCCGGTCATTGCCGATGTCGCGCTGCCGCCGCCATGGAATGTATTGGTGGTGGATGATGACGACCAAGTTCATGCGGTAACGCGGCTGGTGTTGCGCAGTTTCCAATTTCGCGAACGGGGTTTGCGCCTGATCAGTTGCACCTCCGCCCGCGAAGCATTTGAGGTGTTGCAAACTGAACCCGATATTGCCTTGGCTTTGGTCGATGTGGTCATGGAAACCAAAACCGCCGGGCTGGATTTGGTGCGGCGTATCCGGCAAGAATTAAAAAACCGCACAATACGCCTGATTTTGCGCACCGGTCAGCCCGGTCATGCTCCCGAGCAAGATGTGGTGAATACCTATGAAATCGATGCCTATATGGCAAAGACGGATATTTCTGCACAAAAATTAAGCACCGCCATCGTCGCATCGCTGCGGGCTTATGAATACATTACCGAAATCCAAACCCTCAATGCTGGCCTCGAAGTCTCGGTGGCCGAGCGTACCGCCGAACTGGTGGACGCCAACAGCAGCTTGCAGCAAGCCAATGAAGATTTGGCCAATGCGGTGTCGGTATTGCGTTTGATGGGCGATATCGGACGTGAAATTACCGCCAATCTGGATGCCGAAGCCGTGTTTGATGCCTTGCATCGGCATGTCGGGCGTTTATTGGATGTGCAATTGTTGTCTTTATATCGCACCAATGCCACAGCGAATGCGCTGGAATTTAGCTTTGCACGTGAAGATGGGCGACCTTTACAAAAAGTTTATATTCCCTTCGATTCACCCACTTCGAACGCGGCCAAGGCTGCGCGTGAACGGCGCGAACTGTTGATTGAATTGAAGCCGGGGGAAGTGTGCCCGTCGCAAATCCCAGGAACGCGCAATATGCTAACCATGTTATATGCACCGCTGATTGTCGATCAGCGCTTATTGGGGGTCATGTCGATTCAAACCGATCAAACCGGGGCCTATGGCGAGCGCGAATTATTAATCTTCCGTTCTTTGTGCGCCTATGTGGCCATTGCGCTGGATAACGCCAATACCTTCCGTCAATTGCAGCAAACCCAACAACAATTGGTGGAACAAGAAAAACTGGCAGCGCTTGGATCATTGGTCGCGGGGGTGGCGCATGAACTCAATACGCCGCTGGGCAATAGTTTAATGATGGCAAGTGCACTGCAGCAACAGGTGGATACCTTTGTCGATAAATTAAATTCGCCGATGATGCAGCGCACCGATTTACTCTCGTTTGTGGATGACGTGCAAGAAGCTTCCACCGTAATCGGGCGCAGTATTTCGAGTGCGGCCGATTTGGTGAGCAGCTTTAAACAGGTGGCGATGGATCGCACCACCGCGCAGCGTCGGGTATTTAATTTGCATCAAACCAGCCACGAAATCATCGCCACCATGACCAATCAAATTAAAATTGCGGGTCATAGTATCGAGCTGGATATGCCGGAAGACATTTCCATGAACAGTTACCCCGGCCCTTATGGTCAGGTTATTTCCAATTTCATCAATAATGCCTTGTTGCATGGGTTTGACGGACGCGAGCAAGGCAAGATGCGTTTGTCGGCGCGGCAAGATGCGCCTGAGCGGATTACGATAGAATTTTTTGACGATGGGGTTGGCATCAAGGAACCGGACATCAAGCGCATTTTCGACCCCTTCTTTACCACCAAGATGGGGCAGGGCGGCAATGGTTTGGGTTTGTCGATCAGCTATAACATTGTTACTTCGCTGCTGAACGGCCATATCAGCGTCGTGAGCGAGCCGGGGCAAGGGACGCGGTTTTTGCTGGACATACCGCTGGTGGCTCCAATGCAAGTTCATTAGCCAAGGCAGCGCTGCGGCATGGCAAAATTGTTGGCAATTGATGGCATGGCCTTGGTGCGGCGTATTTATGAGGGCACTGAGCAGACTGGCTCCTCGGAAGCGGAGATTGACGATCATGCCCGGCGTGCCTTGCGCCATATGGCCGCTTCTTTCACCCGTTTATTGAATACCCAAAATGCCAGCCATGTGTTGTTGGCGTTTGATCACGACGGCCCCACTTGGCGGCATGCACTTTACCCTCAGTACAAAGCACAGCGCGCACCGATGCCAGAAGCCTTGCGCCGTCATTTACCCGATTTTTACCGTACCCTGCAAGAATGGGGCTTGCATTTACTCATCATTGCCGAGGTGGAGGCCGATGATGTGATTGCCACCGGGGTGTTGCGCTGGATGCAAGAGCAGCGTGGCCCGGCGGTGATTGCCAGTAGCGATAAAGATTTGCATTGTTTAATCGCGCAGGGTGCGGTGGTGTTGGATCACTTTAAAAATGAAGTGCGCGACCGCAACTGGGTGGAGCATAAATTTGGCGTGGGGCCGGAATTGTTACCGGATTTATTGGCCCTGGTGGGCGATGCTGCCGATAATATTCCCGGCGTATCCAAAATCGGCATGAAAACAGCGGCCAAATTATTGCGCGCCTATGGTAGTCTGGATGCTGTGTTGGCGGGGGCGGGTATTTTGTCGGATACCATAGGGCAACGCCTGCGCGCGGAGCGCGAGAAGTTGAATTTATCGCGGCAACTAGTACAATTGAAAACGGATGTCACCTTGGGCGTGAGTTGGAGCAAGTTGGCGTGGCAGGTTGGAGCGGAAGGGATGGGAGGTGTATCGTGTTAAAGGCAATCGTACTGGATGGAAACGCAATTACGCGGGATTTATTGCATCAGGTGTTGGCCAATGGTGGGCATCAGGTGGTGGGCGATTGCAGTTCTGCTTCGCAAGGTTTGGCCTTAATCATTAAGAATCAACCGCATTTTGTCTGTGTTGAGCGCAAGATGTTGGAAGAAAACGTGCAATTTTTGCAGCGCATCCAGCAAGCTTTACCCAAGGGGCTGATTTTTATGGTATGCAGTCAGTTGGACGCCAAAACCTTGCAAGAATATATGGCGCTGGGGGTGCATGGTTTTATCATTAAACCGTTTAACACTGGGGCGGTGCTCAGTACCATTAAAAATGCGATTTTAAATTTGATCAAGCGGCAGCAAGCGAAGGGGGCAGAGTCTGCTGCACCTGAGGCGGCGGGTGATGCTGCTGGCACTGGCAGCACACCCGGTGAATAAGGCGGTTGTTTATTTTTCCGTTTAGTTCTTTTCAAACGCCGCGCGGATTTTTTCCAGCCGTGCGCGATTGGCCCCAAAATCTTTGCGTCCCAGGCGTGAGGCCGAGCGCATATGAATCTCGCCCTTGGGCGCATCCATGACAAATTCCACATCATCGACAAATTTCAACATCTTGGATTGAAATTCAGCATATAAATAATCTGGCTGCACGTTGATGATGGTGGCACCTTCGGAATCGACCACCACTTTTTGCAAGCGGCCAAAGGCTTCAACCGGGTCGCCGGTAAATTTGAGGGGGGCGATTAGGTGGTAATCGGTATGCGGGTGTTGGGCGGCCTGGCTGCTGACCACATTCTCGGAGGTGGCACCGGGTGCTTTCAAAACATGGTTGGGCGCACCAAGATCAGCAGGGCGCTTGCCATGCAACAGGCCAGCCTGGCCAGCGATTAAAATCAAAATTGGGAGGGTGATGAGGACGATGGCGATGATTTTGGCGATTTTTTTCATTTGGGTTTTTTGGGTAAGTTGCATTAGTCAAAGGGGTTTTCTACTCAAGTGCGCATTGTGCTGCCATTTCGCGCTTTGTTACTGATCACTGCGGGCTATTATAACCGCGTCGTTTGGCCTCGGTTGCGGTGCCTGTCAGTACAATCACCTTGGCGTGGCTGGCTTTGATTTCGTCTATATCGTCGAAACCCGATTCATTATCCGGAAAATCGAGATCAATAATTACCGCGTCAAACTGTGTGGATTGTAGTTGCTCGCGCAACTGTAGACCCGTTGCGGCGTAATGCAAATCAAACGTGTCACCAATCTGCATGCGGATACCGTCAAATACAACTTCGTGATCATCAAAAACAAGAACTTTTTGCATGATGGGGTCATTTATATGGAAGTGAGTGCTGTTGGTTGGCAGGGGCGCGTGCTAGTAGTGCTGGGCACAATACTTAACAAGTATGCGGGTAAGTTGTCGAATTTTACAGTAATAAAAAGAGGGGGGCAAGCATAAAAGTATGAAAGTGGGTGAAACGAAACATAATTTCTCTAATGGAATGCTATAGCGTTATTTTATTGTGGCGTTAATGGGATATTTTTGTGCGATAATTGCGCCGTTGCCACTTGGTTGCGTTTATAAATTTGCTGTGGTCGTCGAGCTAAAAAAATGAACTGGCTTATCAATGGTTACCTCATAAAAGTAACTGAAATGGCAAAACCTAACTTCAAAATGATAATGAAAAGCTCCCCGGCCCATAAAAATATGGCACATTGCATGATTTGCACACATTGTAATGAAG
>JBKJLF010000507.1:0-11014 GCA_046597185.1 Burkholderiaceae bacterium
GTCGCGAGGGTCGCCGCTTAGGTCCGTATTCAGGCGAGTTTCCATATCCATTACATAATCTCCCCGCCCGCCACCGCAATGGCCTGGCCGTTGATGGCGCTGCTGCCAGGTTGGCACAGCCAAGCCACTGCTTGCGCTACTTCTTCTGGTTGTATCAGGCGTTTTTGTGGATTGCCCGCCGCCAGTTCTGCCCGCGCCTGTGCTTCATTGCGGCCGGTTTTGGCCATGATGTTTTGCACTGCCTCGACCACGATATCGGTTTCGGTATAGCCGGGGCAAACTGCATTGACGGTAATGCCTTTGCTGGCTACTTCCAGCGCCAGCGCGCGGGTTAGCCCCAGCACGCCATGCTTGGCCGCGCAATACGCGCTCACGTAGGCGTAGCCGGTGAGGGCGGCGCTGCTGGCCACATTCACAATCCTGCCCCAGCCTTGCGCCAACATGCCGGGTAAGGCTTGCTGAGTACAGTGGAAGGTGCCACTCAGGTTGACCGCCAGCATCTGCTGCCAAAGCTCGAGCCCGGTTTTTAAGAAGGGTGCCGAACCAGCCTGGCCGGCGTTATTGACCAAAATGGAAATCAAGCCATCCACGCTTTGGGCCTGGTCAAAGGCCCGTTTGACTGATGCTGGGTCGGCCACATCCATTTCTACCACGGTGATTTGCCCCAGGCTTTGCAATTGCGCCTGCGCGCTGAGTAAGGTGCTGGCATCGCGCCCGCTAATGGTGACGGCGGCACCCTGTTGCAGCAGCGCACGCGCTATCGCCAGGCCGATGCCTTTGCCACCACCCGTGACCAGGGCGTGCTTGCCGCAGAGTTGGCCGCAGTGTTTGCCACTGAGTTGAGCACTGACTTGTCCCGAATTCTGCCCCATGTTAAGCCTCCAGCAGTTTGGCCGCCACTTGCTGTGGCGTTAAACCCGTATTGGCTGCAGCTTGTTGCCGCTCGCGCGCCAGATTGCGCTCCAATTGCAGTTTGCCGGCCTCGTATTGTTTCGGCCATGCCACCCCGGTATAGCCGATTTTTGCTGCTTCGTTAAGTGTCCAGGCCGGGTTGGCCAGATGTGGGCGGGCCAGTGCGCATAAGTCGGCCCGGCCTGCTGCGATAATGCTGTTGGCGTGATCGGCTTCAAAAATCGCCCCCACCGCCATGGTGGCGATGCTCACTTCATTGCGGATGCGGTCGGCAAACGGGGTTTGAAACATGCGCCCATACACCGGCTTTTCCTGTTTGCTGACCTGGCCGGAAGAGCAATCGATCAAATCGGCCCCTGCTGCCTTAAACAGGCGCGCAATGTCGATTGCATCGTCCGGGGTGATGCCGCCTTCAACCCAGTCATGGGCAGAAATGCGCACGCTCATCGGTTTGTGTTGCGGCCAGATGGCGCGCATGGCGGCAAACACTTGCAGCGGAAAGCGGCAGCGGTTTTCCAGCGATCCGCCAAATTCATCGGTGCGCTGATTGGTGAGGGGGGAAATAAAGCTCGACAGCAAATAGCCATGGGCGCAATGCAATTCCAGCCAGTCAAAACCCGCCTGATCCGCCTGCAGGGTGGCGAGTACAAAGTCGGCCAGCACGAGCGCCAGATCAACTTCGGTGGCGGCGCGCGCGATTTGCGATACGCCAGCGATATATTGCTGGCTTGATGCCGAAATCAGTGGCCAATTACCCTCAGGCAGCGGTTGGTCGATGCCATCCCAGGCGCAGCGGGTCGAGCCTTTGGCCCCGGCGTGGCCCAGTTGCAGGGCAATTTTGGCGTCGCTGTTGGCATGCACAAATTCGACAATGCGCTGCCATGCCTGCGTATGCTCGTCGCTGTACATGCCGGGGCAGGCTGGGGTGATGCGCGCGTCGGCACTGACGCAGGTCATTTCGGCAAACACCAAACCGGCACCACCCAGGGCGCGCGCACCCAAATGCACCAGATGAAAATCCCCTGGCACCCCGTCCGTGGCCGAATACTGCGCCATCGGTGAGACCACGATGCGGTTTTTGAGCGTGAGGTCGCGCAAGCGAAACGGGGTAAACATTGGCGGTATGGGTTTGGCGGTTTGATCCGGCGCAGCTTGTTGATTGCCTTGTGCATTGACGGGTGTATTGATGGGTGCATGAACCTGTTGTTGCGCCTGCGCACTGATCCACGCTTCATATTGGCCGATGTAGCCGGGGTCGCGCAGGCGCAGGTTTTCGTGCGACAGGCGTTGGCTGCGGGTGAGCAGGGAATAGGCAAATTGTGCTGCCTGCATGGCGCTATAGCGGGTGACGTTTTCAAACCATTCCATCGAATTGCGTGCCGCACTTTGGATTTTTAACACTTCAATCCCGCGCCGTTGCTGGTAGTGCTCCAGTACGGCGGCCAGCTCAGTGTTTGTGGGATTTGCGGAGTTTGCATTATTTGCGCTGGCTTGCCCGAAGCAATTGGCCAGTTCAATCGCATCTTCCAGCGCCAATTTGGTGCCCGAGCCAATGGAAAAATGTGCGGTATGGGCGGCGTCCCCCATCAACACCACGGGAATGCGTTTTTCGCATGGCTCCACCCAATGCACCCAGTTGCGGCAAATAATGCGCGGAAATTTGATCCAGTTGCTTGAACCGCGCAAGTGTTTGGCATTGCTCAGCAAGGGGTGGCCACCCAGATATGGGGCAAATACTTTTTCGCAAAACGTAATGGCTTGATCTTGCTCCATTTGATCCAGCCCGGCGCGCTGCCACACCTCTTCCGGGGTTTCGACGATGAAGGTGGCGGTGTCATCATCGTATTGATAGGCATGCGCCTGAAACCAGCCAAATTCGGTTTCTTCAAACGCAAAGGTAAAGGCCGGGAAGCGTTGCCCGGTGCCCAGCCAGACGAAGCGGCATTTACGGGTGTCGATATCTGGTTGGTAACTGGCCTCATAGCGGCTGCGCACCCGGCTGTTGAGGCCGTCGCTGGCGATCACCAAATCGGCCTGATATTGGGTAGCCAGCGCCTGATCATCTTCCACATCGGTTTCAAACACCAGTTTCACGCCCAAATCTTCACAGCGTTGCTGCAGGATATTGAGTAAGCGACGCCGACCGATGCCGCAAAAGCCATGGCCGCCAGACTTGATGACCTGGCCTTTGAAGTGGACATCGATATCATCCCAATGATTAAAAGCTTGCAGAATGGCGCGCGCGGTGTCTTCATCGGCTTGCATCAAATTACCCAGGGTTTGATCGGAAAACACCACGCCCCAGCCAAAGGTATCATACGGGCGATTGCGCTCGACCAAGGTGATATGGTGGGCCGGGTTTTGCTTTTTCATCAGCAAACCAAAATACAGGCCAGCGGGGCCGCCGCCGATACAAAGAATATTCATTATGCGTCTGCCAGGGTCGAGGTTATTCGGTGATGCGGAGCCGAAAGCGTTGCAGTTTGCCAGTTTCGGTGCGCGGTAAGCTGGTGCGAAACTCAATGGCGCGCGGATATTTATACGGCGCGATGGTGTTTTTCACGAAGTTTTGAATGTCCACGACCAATTCATCCACGACCAATTCGTCTGACGCAGCAAATTCGGGCTTTAACACAATCACCGCTTTCACAATTTGCCCGCGCGCTTCGTCGGGTATGCCAATGACCGCACATTCGACCACTGCCGGGTGCAGAAGTAAGGCTTCTTCGACTTCTGGCGCGGCAATGTTATAGCCTGCCGAAATAATCATGTCATCGGTGCGCGCCCTGTACCAAAAATAGCCGTCGGCGTCCATTTCATAGGCGTCACCGGTTAAATTCCAACCGTTCAGCACATAGTTTTTTTGCCGCTCGTCGGCCAGGTAGCGGCAGCCAGTGGGGCCTTTTACCGCAAGGCGACCGACCACGCCGGGGCCAACTGGTTGGCCGTTGTCATCCAGCACGCAAGCCTGGTAGCCGGGGATAACTTTACCAGTGGCACCGGGGCGCACCGCGCTGCCGCTGGCGGAAATAAAGATATGCAGCATTTCGGTGGCCCCAATGCCGTCGATCATTTCGATGCCGCTGGCCTCTTTCCAGGCACTGCGAATCGCAACCGGGAGTGGTTCGCCGGCCGACACGCATTTTTGCAAGCTGGGCATATCAAACTTGGGTGCAAGTGTTGCCATTTGGCGGTAAAACGTGGGGCCGGTAAAGCAAATTGTGGCTTTGAAATGGGCAATGGCCTGCATCAAGGCTTCCGGGTTGAGCTTTTCCAGCAGCACCGTGGTGGCACCCACGCGCAGGGGAAATAACAGTAAGCCGCCCAGGCCAAAGGTAAATGCCAGCGGCGGCACGCCGATAAACACATCGCTCTCGTGCGAGTGCAGGGTTGAGCGTGGGAAGCAATCGCAAATGGCTAAAATATCGCGATGAAAATGCATTGTGCCCTTGGGGATGCCGGTGGTGCCGGAGGTAAAACCGATCAGGCAAACGTCGGTGGCGGCGGTATCTGCGGCCTCAAAATTGGGTTGTCGCGCCGCCATGTGCGCTTCCAGGCCTTGGGTGCTGGCGTCGTGAAAATACAGCACCTGTTTCAGCTCGGGGTGTTGTTGCTGCGCCAGCTGCATGTCATCGCCTAATTCTTGTGCGCACAGTGCGGCGTTGACCTGGGCTTTGTTGATGATGGTGCCCAGTTCCTTGGCGCGTAACAAGGGCATGGTGGGCACGGCCACGCAACCGGCTTTCATTACCGCCAGAATGCAGGCCGCCATCATCGGGGTGTTGGTGCCGCGTAACAACACCCGGTTGCCGGGCACCAGCGCCAAATCTTTGGTCAGGACGTTGGCAATGCGGTTGACTTGTTGCTGCAGATGGCGATAACTCCAGCGCTGCTGGTAAGTAACAATCGCCATTTTTTCGCTGTGCCCCATGCGCACCATATGATCCAGCAACTCGGCCACGCAATTGAGGCGGCGTGGGTAGTGTAGCTCGGGCAGCTGAAACACCAACTCCGGCCATTGCTCCGGTGGCGGCAGGTTGTTTTGGGTGAATGCGTCAAGGTGGGCACTGGTGGGCGCGTGGATGGGGCTGGTCATGCTGTCTCCGACAATTTGATCGTTATTAAATATGATTAGTTATGATAAATGCTGAGCCAAGCGCGTATAATGAATGTCGATTTTCCGCTTTTGCTGATTTGAAATGTACTTTAAGCCTAAACTATTTAAATGTAAAGCTTTATCTTTGCGGCGCATGAGCAAGTTTCGAGGCAAGTTCCAAGTTCCGTTGCTCTATTGGCATCGCCGCCTACGCCATCATGAGTAATCACTATCACATAGTCTTGCACGTTGACCGTTCCAAAGCACAGGGATGGAGTAATGCTGAGGTTGTCAGACGCTGGCATGGGGTATTTTCTGGCACCCTGCTTTCAAAACAATTTTTGGAGGGAGAGGTACTCGACGAAGGGCAAATGCCAGCATTGTGCAAGTTGATCGCCTGCTGGCGTGCAGGGTGTATGTAATTATCTGCCTCGATTATGCATGGGCGAAATAGCTGTAAAGCACGCTTGCATCAAAGGAGATGCTTTAAGCCTCGCGCGACGCACCAGCCGCTGCCAGCTTGGCCAAATAATCCTGCCACATGCTTTGCTGTTTCGCGCCCAGCGTATGCAAATAATCCCACGAATATAAACCCGTGTTATGCCCGTCAGAAAATGTCGGCTGCACCGCATAATTGCCCACCGGTTCCAGTGCCGTAATGCCGACACCGCGCTTGCCAGTTTGCAACACCTCTTGCCCGGCACCGTGGCCGCGTACTTCTGCCGATGGGGAATAGACGCGTAAAAATTCAAATGGCAGATGAAAGGTTTGGCCGTCGTCAAAGGCAATTTCCAAAATTTGCGAACGCTGGTGTAATGTTAAGGCGGTAGGTTGGCTCATTTCAGTGGCTCCAGTGTCTCTAACGCTGCCATGGCGGCGCGCAGGGCGGTTTTTAATTCTGGCAGGCGCGCGCGCCGTGCCGCCAGGGTGGCAGGGTCGGTTTCACGTTGCTGCGCGCCCCACACGGGCTGCGGAAAATGCGCGTCATCCAGATAGCGTGGAATTACATGCCAATGCACATGCGGCGTCATATTACCAAGGCTGGCCAGGTTGATTTTTTCCGGCTGCATCACTTGCCGCACCACCTGTTCTACCTTCATCGTGGTATGCATGATGCGGCTGCGCTGGGCCGCCGTCAAATCGCTCATTTCTTTGACGTGGCTATTCCAAACTACGCGGCAAAAGCCGGGGTAATGCGGGTCGTCGATCAGCACCAGCCGCCAGTCGCTATTGCGGTGCAATAGTTCGCCGCCATCCCCCGCGCATAAATCACAGAGTGTACTTGCAGCCGCACTTGCAGCCGCACTTTCAGCCGAACTTGCAGCCGCACTCATACCAACACCCTTTCAATTCCACCCTGATTAGCCAGCGCCACAAACTCGGGCAGCCAGTTTTCACCCCACAAATGGCGCGCCATTTCCACCACGATGTAGTCGGACTTGGTGGACGAATCATCATCGTAGCGCGACAAGCCCTGCAGGCAAGCCGGACAACTGGTCAGGATTTTTACATCGCCGGTAAAGCCATCGGCACGTAATTTGTCCGCACCCTTCACCATTTCCTCTTCTTTACGGAAGCGAATCTGGGTCGAAATATCCGGCCGACTCACCGCCAGCGTACCCGCTTCACCGCAGCAACGATCATTCTTGGCAATGGCCACGTTATCCACGGTTTTGATCAAGGTATTCACGGTTTTTAACGGGTCTTGCAATTTCATCGGCGTGTGGCAAGGGTCGTGATACATATAGCGCGTGCCAGTGACGCCTTCCAGCCGCATGCCTTTTTCCATTAAAAATTCGTGGATATCAATGATGCGGCAACCGGGGAAGATTTTATCAAACTGGTAGCCCTGCAATTGGTCGTAACAGGTGCCGCACGACACCACCACGGTTTTAATATCCAGATAATTGAGCGTGTTGGCCATGCGGTGAAATAAGACCCGATTATCGGTGATGATTTTCTCCGCCTTGTCATAGTCGCCGCCACCGCGTTGCGGGTAGCCGCAGCATAAATACCCCGGCGGCAAGACCGTTTGCACGCCCACTTTCCACAGCATGGCTTGCGTGGCCAAACCGACTTGCGAAAACAAACGCTCCGAACCGCAACCGGGGAAGTAAAACACCGCTTCGCTATCGCTGGAGGTGGTGTGCGGATTGCGGATGATCGGGATGATTTCATCGTCTTCAATATCGAGCAAGGCGCGCGCGGTTTTCTTGGGTAAATTACCCGGCATTTTTTTGTTGATGAAGTGAATCACCTGTTCGCGAATCGGCGCTTTGCCCACCGTCAGCGGTGGTGCCTTGGTTTGCTTTTGCGCCAAAGCCTTGAAGAAATTGTGGCCCAGGCGTTGCGCTTTAAAGCCCCAGTCCATCATCAACAAACGCGTGGCTTTAATGGTTTTTGGGTCTTTCGCATTCAGGAAAAACATGGCAGCCTTAGTGCCAGGGTTGAAGGACTTTTTATTCATCTTGCGCAGTAAATTGCGCATATTCATCGACACGTCGCCAAAGTCAATTTTCACCGGGCAAGGGGTGGCGCATTTGTGGCATACGGTGCAGTGTTCGGCCACGTCTTCAAATTCTTCCCAATGCTTGAGTGAAATGCCGCGCCGGGTTTGTTCTTCATACAAAAACGCTTCGATCAGGGCCGAGGTGGCGAGGATTTTATCACGTGGCGAATACAGCAAATTGGCGCGCGGCACATGGGTGGCGCACACGGGTTTGCATTTGCCGCAGCGCAGACAATCTTTGACGCTGGTGGCAATGGCACCGATATCGCTTTGCTGCATAATCAGCGATTCATGCCCCATCAAACCAAACGAGGGCGTGTAGGCATTGCGCAAATCGGCTTCCATATTCGGCAAATTCATGAGTTTGCCCAAGTTGAAGCGGCCTTCCGGGTCAATCCTTTGCTTGTAGGCGCGAAAATCGCCCAGTTCGGCTTCGGTTAAAAATTCGAGCTTGGTAATGCCGATGCCATGTTCGCCCGAGATCACGCCATCCAGCGAGCGCGCCAGCAGCATGATGCGCGCCACCGCCGCGTGCGCGTCTTGCAGCATCGCATAGTTGTCGGAATTGACCGGTAAATTGGTATGCACATTGCCATCGCCCGCATGCATATGCAGCGCCACGAACACGCGCCCACGCAATACGCGCTGGTGAATCGCGCTGCATTCATCCAAAATCAGTTGGAAGGCGGCACCGCTAAAAATTTGCCGCAAGCCGACACGAATTTCTTGTTTCCATGAAATGCGGATGCTGCGATCTTGCACCAGATCAAACAAACGCGCTTGCGGCTGGGTTTGTAAGCGTTCGGCGATTTGGCTGCGCCAGGTGCTACGTTGCGCTTCCGGGCATAAGGTGAGCCAGGTTTCTTGCGCTTGCAGCAGTGGTTTATCCATTTCATGCAGCAGATAGGTCCAGCGCGCAAACACCGTGTCGAGCAAGCTTTGCGCGGCCTGCACCCGGTCTTCCAGAATCTCAGCCGATGAAATGCTGTCGCTACTGCCATCTTCGGTTTTGGCCAGCGGCAGTTCGCGCCGGGCAAAAAATTCGCGCAGGCCATCAATCAATTGCAATTTGTTTTTAATCGATAATTCGATATTGATGCGTTCAATCCCATCGGTGTATTCGCCCATGCGCGGCAGCGGAATCACCACGTCTTCATTCACTTTAAAGGCATTGGTATGCTTGGCAATGGCGGCGGTGCGGGCGCGGTCGAGCCAAAACTTTTTGCGTGTTTCCGCACTGACGGCAATAAAACCTTCGCCCACGCGGGTGTTGGCAATGCGCACCACTTCCGAGGCGGCATGCGCGACGGCGGCTTCGTCGTCGCCGACAATATCGCCAAACAAGGCCATTTTGGGTAGCACGCCGCGTTTGGATTTGGTGGCGTAGCCCACTGCGCGCAGATAGCGTTCGTCCAAATGCTCCAAGCCCGCCAGACGCAGCGTGGTATAGCTGGGGTCGCCATTTTTGGGCAGGCTTTCCAGGTAATCTTTGATTTCGACAATCGATGGAATCGCATCACGCGCCTGACCGAAAAATTCCAGACAAACGGTGCGGGTAAATTTGGGCATTTTGTGCAAAATCCAGCGCGCCGAGGTAATTAAACCATCGCAGCCTTCTTTTTGAATGCCAGGCAAACCGGCCAAAAACTTATCGGTCACGTCTTTACCCAGGCCTTCTTTACGAAATTGCCGGCCTGGTACTTCGAGCAGATCACTCTTGAACGGTTTTTGCTCGCCGGGGTGACGCCATTCGAGTTGGAATTTGGCCAGCGGTGCATCGTGAATTTTGCCCAGATTGTGTTCCAGCCGCGTCACTTCCAGCCAATCGCCATTTGGGTCTACCATGCGCCAGGAGGCCAAATTATCCAGCGCGGTGCCCCATAACACCGCTTTCTTGCCGCCGGCATTCATGGCAATATTGCCGCCAATGCACGACGCATCAGCCGAGGTGGGGTCTACCGCAAACACAAAACCAGCTTGTTCGGCAGCGTCCGATACGCGCCGGGTGACTACCCCGGCACCGCTGTAAATGGTGGCGTATTCTTGCTGCAGCCCCGGCAATTGGCGCATTTCCACCGCGCTCAAGCTAATCATTTTTTCGGTATTGATGACGGCCGACAAAGGCGTAAGGGGAATCGCCCCGCCAGTGTAACCCGTGCCACCGCCACGCGGAATAATGGTGAGGCCCAACTCAATACAGGCTTTGACCATGCCGGCGATTTCTTCTTCGGTATCGGGCGTGAGTACCACAAACGGGTATTCCACGCGCCAGTCGGTGGCGTCGGTGACGTGGGCTACGCGCGACATGCCATCGAATTTAATATTTTGCGCCTGGGTGCAGCGCCCCAGCACTTTGCGTGCGCGTTTGCGCAAATCCCAGGTTTGGCGGAATTCTTCGGCAAACTTGGCCACTGCCTTGCGTGCGGCGGCGAGTAATTGGCCCACATGGGCGATGCGCTGGGCGGCACTGGCCTGGTCGTCGTTGGGGTCGGTCAGCAAGCGGCGTTTTTCGACTTCGTTCAAGCGGTGGTTGAGCGCATCGATTAAGGCTTGACGCCGCTTG
This sequence comes from Burkholderiaceae bacterium, assembly GCA_046597185.1. Lineage (GTDB taxonomy): Bacteria > Pseudomonadota > Gammaproteobacteria > Burkholderiales > Burkholderiaceae_D > CAMBDR01. The sequence continues at coordinate 10,081 of JBKJLF010000507.1, forward strand.
GGGTTGTCCAGCATATCGTCTTGCAGATACGGATTGCGCCGTACCACCCAAATATCGCCCAGTACTTCATACAACATGCGTGCCGAGCGACCAGTTTGCCGCGCACTGCGCAATTTGTCGAGCAAGGCCCAGGATGCTTCGCCCAATAAACGGATGACGATTTCGCGATCCGAAAATGAGGTGTAATTGTAGGGAATCTCACGCAGGCGCGCGGGTGCGGCGTCAGACAATATGGCTTGGACAGGTGCGGCGGCGAGTGCGACGGCGAGTGCGGGTGCGTTCATGGCAAAGGGCAGAGAAGGCAAAAGCTGCATTTTAGCCTATTGCGCTGCACCACGCTGGAATAGCCTTAAAATCCGCTTGAGAAATTGTTGCACAATATCGCACTTGGAGTGAATACTCCAGGTAAATTCAGCGATTTTGCCGGATTAAGCTTGGCATGAAGCGGATTTGGCCGTGTTTTATTCTAACTGAGCAAGCGTGCCCACCAGGCATTGGGCACTTGCAACAGGATTTCTGTCATGACGATGTAGCGTAACAGTTTGCCAATAGCCATGTAGCCGATGGATGGCCAAAATGGCAATTTTAACCACCCACCCAAGGTGGCGATGGGGTCGCCAATGCCGGGTAGCCAGGTCAGCAGCATGGCTTTGGGGCCAAATCGCAACAGCCAGCCAAACCAATTGGTGCTGCGCTCTTTGGCAAAAGCTTGTTTTGCACCGTAGCCGATCCAATAATTGACTGCACCGCCCAGGGTATTGCCTGCGGTAGCAATGAAAATCGTAGCCCAATACAGCGCAGGATTGACTTTAATTACAGCAAACACGGCTGGCTCGGAGCCAAGCGGGATCAGTGTGGCGGAAATAAAACTCACTAAAAACACCGACCCCAGGCCGATTTGCGGGACAGCCAGAACCGAAAGAAACCATGCAAC
>JBKJLF010000018.1:0-11250 GCA_046597185.1 Burkholderiaceae bacterium
AATCATCCAGTGTTGGGGGGAATAAAAAACAGGCGTTGCGGGTAGATGGGATGAAATTGGTCATGGCAAAAGTGATCTATAATATTTATAAGCAATATTATACATTTGTTATCGCTCAAATGGTTAATTTTTGAGTCTTTTTTTGCCTTATCTCCGACAGGCTGCTAGCCAAAACGGTAAACGTGGATGTACGTTGCCGAGCACGCCACCCAATGCGGGTGCCAACACAAACCCCAAACCAAACGCCATACCCAGAACGCCATACGCTTTGGCGCGTTTTTCGGGCGGGGTAATATCGGCGATATAGGCATTGGCGGTAGACATGCTGGCCGAGGTGACGCCAGATAAAATACGGCCGAAAAATAACCATGGCAAGGAGGGGGCCAAATCCATGATGATAAAATCAATCCCCAGTCCCAAATTGGCAATTAAAATAATTGGGCGTCGACCAAAGTGATCGGATAAAGCGCCTTGAATCGGCGAGCAAATAAATTGCATGATCATAAATGCGGTGGCGAAAATGCCATGCCAGGTGGTCGCTTGCGAGATATTGCCATCGACAAAGCTGGCAATCAGGTGCGGTAGTACCGGAATAATTAATCCAACGGCGAGCACGTCAATGAGTACGGTCACAAATATAAACGCAACTGCGGCGCGCTTGGGGCCTGTTACTGCATTGGTGTTTGAATTCAAGGTTATCCTTTAAAAGCCTGGTCTTTGGGGCGGCAAAATGAAAAGCGCGTTGCTACCCTGTGTGGTGTTGCAAGCGGCAATTTTAACATCGGCTTGGTTTTTCGTTGCGTTTGTGGGCGAAGAATTAAAATAAATAGAATGAAAATGCGCTGCTTAAAAAAAACTTGCGGGTTGGCGCGGCGAACCTGCCCAAGTTGGCTACGATGAGCCTGATTCACCTGTATCATGGCTAGCCCAAGACACAAGCGCCCAGAACACATTGGCGTGGTTGGTATTAGATCGGATTAATTGCATATGTACTATGATTTAAAATTTAGGCATATCCCCTACGTCGAAAGTAAGTTTAGCGTCATCGAATTTGATCAGGCGCATAAACTCATGCCCTCAGGCAGTAGCGATGGCGTGCATACCCGTTATAATATCCTCGGCCCGGTGCGTTTGCCCCTGCGCCTGGGCGGTGCGATTGTGCAATTCAATTGGTATTTGTATTTTCTTGATTCTGAGCAAGCGCGCAGCAAGATTATGGAAACCTTGCAAGAAGGGCACATTGATTATGACTTTTTCACCAAGTTTAGTGAGGCTTTCACGGTGAGTTCGATACTTTCTTTGGGTGAAGAGCAATTTAACGCGGTTGCGGCGGCGGTTCCGGTGGTGCGGATTCATTCTTGTTGTGCCACCGGCGATATTTTTGGTTCGGTGCGTTGTGATTGTGGGCCGCAACTGCATGCGGCTTTGGATAAAATCGTTGAGAGTGCTTATGGCTCGGTGGTGTATTTAAATGGGCAAGAGGGGCGCGGCATTGGTTTATTTGCCAAAGCGCTTACGTATTTATTGCAAGAGTGCGGGCATGATACCTATGAAGCGAATGCGCTGTTAAAACTGCCGGAAGATGCGCGCACGTTTGACGATGCGGGTCATATGCTCAAATATTTATATCGTGGCAAGGCTTTACGCCTGATGACCAATAGTCCCTATAAAATTGAAGCCTTGCAGCGGGTGGGGGTGGAAGTGGCGGAGCGGGTGGAATTGGTGAGTGGAGTGTTGCCGCAAAATGAAGCCTATTTGCGCGCCAAGGCGGCGCATGGGCATATGATTTTTATGAATCCGGCTGACCCGCAAGCCGGGGACATTAAAACGGATCACCAAATCGATCCGTCAAGCTGATGTTGAATTTACCGGCTGATTTCTTGGCCGGGTTTTACCTGGATTTTTGCGCTGTTATTCAAACTCTGAAGCATCCGGCGCATCCGGCTCCGGCATCCCGCCCGGAATCACATATTGCTCTGTCGCCCACGCCCCCAAATCAATTTGCTTGCAGCGCTCGCTGCAAAACGGCCGATACGGGTTGTCCGGGTTCCATTCGATGGATTTGCTGCAAGTGGGGCAGTTGACGCGGGTAGCCATGTGTGATTTGCTTTTGAATGACGTGGATAAGGGTTAATAAATCGGGTTTAGAAATTACACAAAATCAGCTTGAACGGTACATCCGTTTCCAGCGACCTTGGCTTCATGTCGCCATCCTGGGTGGTAAAACGTACCCACAACATGTATTTGTTGGCGGAAATTTCCGGTATCGCACCTAAACTTTCGTCCACCAGCAAACGCAACATTTGATACGCCTTGCCTTGCAGCATTTGCTGGTAGCTGCCAGTATGCGCAATCATTTTGACCGGGCCACCGGAGTCGCGCAATAAGCGTAAAGCCAGTGCTAGCGCATCAAATAAGGGCACTAAAGGCGCAAACCAGTTGGCAATATCGTTGAAGCGCGCCTGGGCCGGGCGATTTTGCCAGGCGTGGTAAGAGGGGATGTCAAACTCGCAAGCACCACCGGGAATAATGGTGCGGCCCCGAATACTCATTAACCATTCATTGTCGCGGATATGCTGCCCGGTCTTGCCTTGCGCCGTCGAAAGCGCAGCCGCTACCTGATCCACTTCCGCCAAAATCGCATCCAGCGCCTGGGCTTCCACATTCGGATTGGCACGATAACCCAACAAAGTGTTTTTTTGCCGCTCCAGTTCTTGTAACAGATCGGATTTTAAATCGGCACGGCCCGCCACTTCGAGCATTTCAAAGATGGTGACCAGCGCAATATGATGCTGCAGCGCATGTTCCTGGTGAACGAAGAACCTGAATTTGTCGTATAAGTCTTCTAACCGTAACAACGTCCGGATGCGCTCGTTGAAAGGGTATTCGTAGATGATCAAAATGACATCCCTTTATAGGCCGGAATTAATCCCGTAATTAATCCCGTAATTTTCTGGCAATTAGCGCTAAAAAACCTGCTGCGCTGCACTTTGTTGCGCCGACGATTCAGATTGATTGGCTAAAAGCACAATATTGCTGGTGCAATTGCGCAACCTGAGCCGTCAGTGCGGCTATTTCTCCCTGATTCTGGATGACATCGTCCGCTGCCGCCAAACGCTCGGCACGCGATGCCTGCGTTGCCATTATGGCCTTAACTTGAGTTTCTGTCATGCCATTTCGCGCCATCACGCGCGCTACTTGCAGGCTTTCCGGGCTATCTATTACTAATACCCGGTCCACCTTTTCTTTCCATGTGCGTGATTCTACCAGCAATGGCACGATAAACATCAAGTATGTGCCTTGTGCCTGGTTTGCTTGTTGTATTGTTTCTCGCCCAATCATGGGGTGAAGGATGGCTTCCAGGCGATTTTTGGCATCAGGCCGGGTAAAAACCAGCTCGCGCATTTTGCTACGATCCAAGGCCCCATCCGGGTTGATGAATTCAGTGCCAAATTCTGCCGCAATCAGTGTAATTGCGGCACCATTTTTTGCAGTGAGTTGATGGGCGATAATGTCGGTATCGATCAAGGATGCGCCCAGTTGCGCAAACAGATCGGTTACCGTGGTTTTGCCACAGCCTATGCCGCCTGTTACACCCACGCTGAATCGGGCAAATGGTCGCGCCTGATTCATTGCATCAAGGTAAAAATGAGGTCGGTCAGGGTTTTGCCATAAAACAAGGCCAGCAAGCCCGCTCCCGCCAAATACGGGCCGAAAGGGATTTTGAAATCACTGTCACGTTTCATCAAGAGCATGCCCAGTATCCCAACAATCGAACCCACCACCGAGGATAGTAAAATAATGGTCGGTAACATTTGCCAGCCAAACCATGCACCCAGTGCGGCCAGCAATTTAAAGTCGCCATTGCCCATGCCTTGTTTTTTACGAATCAGGTAAAACAGGCTATTGACGCCCCACAAAACCAAATAACCCGCCAGCGCGCCAATGACGGCATCTTGCAGCGCGACAAAATGGGTTTGTAAGTTGATCAGTAAGCCGATCCAAAGCAAGCCATAGGTCAGTTCGTCGGGCAATAATTTGGTATCGAAATCGATAAAGGTCATGGCGATGATTAAAAAACCAAAGACCATGGTCGCCATGCCGACATAGCCGCTGCCAAAATGCCAAATCATCAGTGCAGAGAGGCCACCCGTGAGGGCTTCGACAAAGGGGTAACGTAGCGATATTTTGGCTTTGCAGTTGCTGCATTTGCCGCGCAACAGCACAAAGTAGCTAAATAAAGGGATGTTTTCCAGCGCGGTAATTTGGTGCCCACAGTGTGGGCAGGCAGAGCGCGGTGTCACCAGACTATAGTGGTCAGGATGGGGTAAGGGTGTGTTGCAGCATTCTTCGGCGCAGATATTTTCCATCTCGCGCTGAATCATAATCGGCATGCGATGAATCACGACGTTGAGAAAACTGCCTATCATCATGCCAAACAATGCCGCCGCCAAGGTAGCCCACAGGCTACCCGGCGCTTGAAACAAAAGAAGATCCATCATCCTGCAACGGCACCAAGTTTGAAGATCGGCAGATACATCGATACCACCAGGCCACCAATCAAGACACCCAGAATCACCATGATCAAGGGTTCCATCAGGGAGGACAAGGATGCTACCGCTTCGTCCACTTCATCTTCGAAAAAGTCGGCGACCTTGCCCAGCATGGCGTCGAGCGCACCGGATTCTTCACCGATGGAAACCATTTGCGTCACCATATTGGGAAATACTTCGGCGTTGACCATGGCATTGGTCAAGCTGGTACCACTGCTGACTTCAGTCTGGATTTTTTTGGTGGCGTCCAGATAGACGGCATTACCTGAAGCACCACCCACCGAGTCCAGTGCTTCGACCAGTGGCACACCCGCCGCAAACATGGTGGCCAAGGTGCGGGTCCAGCGGGCAATCGTCGCTTTGCGAATGACGGGGCCGAAAATGGGGACTTTTAATAAAAGTCGATCCATCACCCGCTGCATTTCCAGCGAGCGTCGCCAAGTCTGGAAGAACATATACAATGCACCGAATATGCCGCCAAAAATCAAATACCAATATTTGACGAAAAAGTCAGAAATCGCGATCACGAACAGAGTCGGTGCGGGCAAGTCGGCACCAAAGCCCTTAAACACATCTTTAAACGCGGGCACCACCCAAATCATAATCACGGCGGTGACAATAAATGCCACGGCCAAAATCGACACCGGATAAAACATGGCGGATTTAATCTTGGCTTTAATGGCAAGGGTTTTTTCTTTGTAGATGGCCAAGCGGGTTAATAAGTCTTCCAAAATACCTGCTTGCTCACCCGCTCCCACCAAATTGCAAAATAAGGGGTCAAAATAAAGCGGAAATTTACGGAAGGCTTGATTCAAGCTGGTTCCTGTTTCCACGTCCGAGCGTATGTCCATGACCAATTTGGCAACCGAAGGATTGGAGTGGCCTTTGCCGACAATATCAAACGATTGCAGTAGCGGCACGCCCGCTTTCATCATGGTTGCCAGTTGGCGCGTGAGCAGGGAAATGTCTTTGTCAGTGATTTTTTGGCCGCTGGTGTACGATTTCTTTTTAACCTTGGTAACGATGATGCCCTGACGACGCAAGGTGACGTTAACAATCGCCTCGCCGCCAGCACGTAATTCGCCGCGTACAATTTTACCGGTCTTATCTTTCCCTTCCCAGGCGTACACCGATTCTTTGGTGGCTGCGGTGGTGGCAGGGCGCGATGCTGTTGCCATATTATATTCTCCTATTCATTGGTGCAACCCAGTACTTCTTCCAAACTGGTGAGGCCTTGTTTTACTTTCATTAATCCTGAGCGACGTAGTGAATTGACGCCTTCCGATTCCGATTGTTTGGCAATTTCCATGGCGCTGCCGCTACGCAGGATAATGCTGGTAATGGCTTCGGTGATGGGCATGATTTGATAGATACCCACCCGGCCTTTATAGCCGCCGCCATTGCAGCGTTCGCAGCCTACTGGCCCATACGGCTGCCAGGTGCCGTCGAGTTCTTCTTCAAGGAATCCGGCTGCAAGCAGGATTTCATCGTTGGTGGTCAGTGGTTTTTTGCAGGTACACAGACGCCGTGCCAGGCGTTGGGCGGTAATTAAGATGATGGATGAGGCAATATTGAACGGGGCCACACCCATATTCATCAAGCGCGTCAGGGTGGCGGGGGCATCGTTGGTATGCAGGGTGGAAAACACCATATGCCCGGTTTGCGCCGCTTTAATCGCGATATCCGCTGTTTCAAGATCACGAATCTCACCGACCATGATGACATCAGGATCTTGGCGCAGAAATGATTTGAGCGCGGCGGCAAAAGTGAGGCCCGCTCTGTCATTGACGTTAACCTGATTCACACCAGGCAAGTTAATTTCGGCCGGGTCTTCAGCGGTGGAAATATTAATACCCGGTTTGTTAATGACATTTAAGCAGGTGTAAAGTGACACGGTTTTCCCCGAACCCGTCGGGCCGGTGACCAGTACCATGCCATACGGGCGTTCAATGGCGTCTAACAGTATTTTCTTTTGATCGGGGTCGTAACCGAGTGCGTCAATCCCCATTTGCGCTTGGGTGGCATCCAAAATACGCATCACGGTTTTTTCGCCAAACAGGGTGGGCAGGGTGCTGACCCGGAAATCGATGGCTTTGGTGGGTGACAGGATCAGGCGCATCCGGCCATCCTGAGGAATGCGTTTTTCAGAGATGTCGAGCTTGGATAAGACTTTGATACGGGACACTAATTTGTCTTTGATCGAGATCGGCGGTTGCGCGTGCTCACGTAACACACCATCGACCCGTAAGCGAATCCGATAAAATTTTTCAAATGGTTCAAAGTGGATGTCGGAAGCTCCTTGGTTGAGTGCATCCATCAGAATTTTATTCAGAAATTTGACGATCGGGGCATCGTCAATTTCACTGGCGGCGGCATCGCTGGCGGCATTGGATGCGGAGTTGTCTTCTTCTGTAAAATTAATATCTTGTTCATCACCCACCATGTCTGCAATGCTTTGCTCGGCACTTTTGCCCAGATTGGTCAAAAGCTGTAGCAAGATATCGTGTTGCACCAGGATCGGTTCCACCGTGGATTCGGTTTGAAACTTGATTTGATCAAGGGCCTGGGTATTGGTTGGGTCTGATACCGCCACGGATATTTTATTGCCGCGCTTGGATAAGGCAATCACGCGTTGGCTTTGCATTAATTTGGGATCGATTATTTTCTGCGGTAGCGCCGCAAAATTGATGGCCAGCAAATCAATCAAAGGGTAGGCAAAGGTTTCAGAGCAAAAAATGGCCAGGCTGCGCGCATCAATGCCACCACTGGCAAGCAGGGCATCAATAAATGGGATTTTGTCAAGCTGTGCTTTTTTATTGATGCCATCGATTTGCTGCGCGGTTAATCGTCCGGCTTGCAGCAACGCACGCGCTAGCCCGGAAAGAGCAGTGCTGGAGCTTGGAGTAGGAAGGACGGCTGCCATAAATAGTTAAATTCAGTCAATAAATTAAATAGTGTCAATGTGGTAGTGTATCCCAGTGTGGGGCCGGAACATAAATTATTAGGAAATAGTTTCGATGATGCCTCGCGTACTCGAATTGGTCAAGCGATTGTTGTTGCTGACTTAATATTTTACGACAAATCGCCGGGTTCAACGTCGTCTTGTCGTTTGAGTTTCACCATTTTAATCGCCTGATTTTGCACTTGAATAATTTCTACAACACAGTTGGTGATTTTCAAACTCATGCTGGCTTCCGGTATATCTTGTAAAAATTCTAAAATTAAGCCATTCAGGGTTTTTGGGCCATCCAAAGGGAAGTGTAAATTCAGACGTTTGTTTAAGTCGCGCAAAGCGGCCGAACCTTCCACCATGCAAACGCCAGCCTCGTCCCAATGAATGCCATCGACGCGTGCGCCGCCGGGCATGGAGGTGGTAAATTCACCTATCATTTCTTCGATGATGTCTTCCAGTGTGACGATGCCTTGCACTTCGCCGTATTCGTCAACAATGATGCCCAGGCGCTCGCGATTTTCTTGAAAATATTGCAGTTGCGTGAAAACCCCGGTGTCCTGGGGAATAAAGTAGGGTTGATTTAATAGTTGGCGGAAATGTTCAACCGTGATGTCGGATTCCTGATTGAGTAAGGCCAAGGCTTTGCGTACATGTAAAACACCGACAATGTGATTGATTTCGCCTTCATATACCGGCAATTTGTTGTGGTAACAGGTGGTGAGTTGGTGTTTGATTTCATCAACCGACACCGCCAAATTTAGTGCTTCCACTTGAATTCTTGGCGTCATGATGTCTTCCACCGAAATCGCTTCCAGGTCGAACAGGTTTAATAAAATACTCTTGTGCTTTTGTGGGATAAAGTTGCCGCCCTCCAGCACAATGGAGCGTAATTCTTCCGGTGAGAGCCTGTGCTCGTGAATCGAGCTACCCGTTTTGATGCGTAGCAAAGTTAAAAACGCGGTGACAAATAAATTGACAAACCAGATCACGGGTTTGCCGATAGTCATCAACACCTTTAAAAACATGCTGGTGGCCAAGGCCAGGGTTTCGGGGTAGGTGGCACCGATCACTTTGGGTGAAATTTCGGCAAATACAATGAGCATAAAGGCAACTGCACCAGTGGCGATCGGCAGCACTTGTTTATGGTCGCCAAAGGCGGTAATCGCAATCGCGGCCGCCAAGGCGGTGGTGATGGAATTGAGCAGGGTATTGGCAATCAGGATCAGCGAGAGCAGCTTGTCGGTGTGATCCAAAAGCCACAATGTGGTGATGGCGCGGCGGCTGCCCCGTTTGGCCAAATGGCGCAAGTGATGGCGGTTGGCCGCCATCAACGCGGTTTCTGCCATCGCAAACACGGCTGATAGCATAATCAGAATGGGCAGTGCAAGTATTTGCACCCATAAGGGGATATTGTTCATTATTGGCTGTCGCGCTTGGCGAAGGCTTGCTGGCGTATCATCTCCAGGGTGGCATTGGGAGTGATCAGGTTGCCATCATAGCGTAATTCAATCACGGCGGGTAATTGCTGGGTACGGGTGTGCTGTAACGCACGTGCCAGGGCCGCCGGAAATTCTTCGGTACAATTGACGACCTCGCCATGCGCGCCATACGCTTGCGCCAGCGCGGCAAAATCAGGGTTATGTAATTGCGTGCCCGAGACCCGGCCCGGATAATCACGTTCCTGATGCATGCGAATGGTGCCATACATTTGATTGTTGAACAGCAAAATAATCACGCCCGCCTGGTATTGCACGGCAGTGGCCAGTTCTTGCCCGTTCATCATGTAATCGTCATCACCGGAGAAAGTAATGACGGTACGTTCAGGGTCGATAATCTTGGCAGCGGTGCCAGCCGGTACGCCATAGCCCATGGCACCATTGGTTGGGGCGAGTTGGGTACGCTTGCCGCCGTAGCGATAGAAGCGATGCGCCCATGATGCGTAATTGCCCGCGCCATTGGTCAAAATCGTGTCCGCAGGTAAGGTGCGCATAATCTCTTGCACCACTTGCCATAAATTGAGAGGCGCTTGGCCGTTGGCAAAAATCGGTGGCTGGGTTTGGTATGCGGCCAGTTCGGCTTTAGCCTCGGCCACACTGGCTTGCCAGGCGCTGCAGTCGAGCGGGGCAAGTGTTGCTAACATGGCACAAAATTGCGGCATGCCGCTATTAATCATGAGTTTGGCTTGATACACGCTGCCCAATTCTTCCGCCGCTGCATGTACATGTGCCAATTGTTGCTGCGGTACGGGCGAGCTGAGCAAGGTGTAGCCGCTGGTTGTCATTTCACCCAAACGAGGGCCAATGGCAATTAATAGGTCGGCATTTTTGACGCGCGCTGCCAGTTTCGGGTTAATGCCGATGCCCACATCGCCAATATAGTTGGGGTGGCGATTATTGAGTAAGTCCTGGCAGCGAAAACTGCAGGCCACCGGAATCTGGTTGTTTTCGGCAAACTGGCGTAAATCAGTGCAAGCCTGATCGGTCCAACCGCCACCGCCGAGTAAAATCAGTGGGCGTTGCGCGCTTTTGAGCAGCTCGTGCAAGGCCGTCATTTGGGCGGCGGCGGGTGCAGCTTGTACGGCCTGGTAGCGAGCGGTATCGGCCACGCTGGCCTTTGCAATCAACATATCCTCGGGTAGCGCCAATACCACCGGGCCGGGCCTGCCACTGGTGGCGACCTGGAAAGCGTGAGCCAGGTATTCCGGGATACGCTCGGCGCGATCAATTTGGGCGACCCATTTTGCCATTTGCCCAAACATGCGGCGGTAATCAATTTCTTGAAAGGCTTCGCGGTCAATGAAGTCGTTGCCAACTTGGCCGATGAATAAAATCATCGGTGTGGAATCCTGGAAGGCGGTATGAACGCCAATCGAGGCATTTGTGGCACCAGGGCCACGGGTAACAAAACAAATGCCGGGTTTGCCAGTCATTTTGCCATAGGCTTCAGCCATAAATGCGGCCCCGCCTTCCTGGCGGTTGATGATGAAGCGAATTTGGGAATCGTGTAAGGCATCCAATACATCCAGATAACTTTCACCAGGCACGCCGAAAGCGAGGTCAACGTCATGGATTTTCAGGGCATCGACCAAAATCTGGCCGCCCGAGCGGGTAGTAGGCATAATGAGGGCGCAGGGTCTGCGAGTGAAAAAAAGTTAGAAGGCTTAGTAAAGCTTTAAAAGCGATACCGTAGCAGAAAAATGAGTGAAACGGAAGATTCAACGTGTTACTGCAAGAGTTTTCAATTATAAATCGTCGGACTGGCACAGACAGGTTGCAAATGGTACAATGTGCGCTGAAGCAAGCCAGACAGCCGCTGGTTGAGTTCAAGGCCACAGCGGTAACGCAATGGTTGTTGGCTTGGCGGGAGGAAGGTCCGGACTCCAAAGAGTAGGGTGACGGTTAATGGCCGTCCGCTGAAAGCCTTCAATGGTATAAGGCGAGGAATAGGGCCACAGAGACGAGCGTATTTAGTTACGGTGAAACGCGGTAACCTCCACCCGGTGCAATTCCAAATAGGCACGCGTTGATGTGACTCGCGGAGCGTGCGGGTAGGAAGCTTGAGCGTCAGAGTAATTTGACGCCTAGAGGAATGGCTGTCATAACAGAGTTCGCAAGGGCTTTGTCGTAACAAAATCCGGCCTATCGGCTTGCTCCAATGTTTTTGAGATGGTGCGTGTACTTTGCATGTGCGCAGTGTATTCATAGGTTTCCCCATACCCCGGTAATTTCCTCCGTGAGTGCTTTC
>JBKJLF010000322.1:0-5015 GCA_046597185.1 Burkholderiaceae bacterium
CCCCGATGCCCGCCAACCCGGTTGGTGAACTACTTTTCCCCGATTGGGAAGCACTCAAAACGGCGCGAGTAGCATTGGATCAACAATTTCTGGATTGGGCCGAACTGGTGGGGTCAGACTGATTAAATGAAACCATCACCTGGAGCAGCAAATTATACGGCTTTACCCAAACCGTGCCACGTTGGGTGCAGGTGCAGCATTTCTTTAACCACCAAACCCACCACCGGGGTCAGGTTGGCACTTTGCTCAAGCAATTTGGGCAAGATGTGGGCGTGACCGATATTCCGATGTTGCCGTTACTGTTTGAATAAGACTGGCCAAGGCGGCGTTGGGCAAAAAAAAGGAGGCCACCACACACTGGCTTAGCCTCCCCGTCTACCACTCCTACCTTACTACCTGATTATTGTTATTATTCACTGTTACACAAGCTGCTCTCGTACTTATATTGTTTTTGTTTTTCGTTTTTATTTTGAGAATTCAGTATTGCGCTTCAGTGAATTCATCATAGTACATTTTCCATGTGGCAATAGTCTTTTTATGCTGGTTATTTTGCAGTACCTTGTGCATTTTTGCGTACTGCTGACATTGATACCGCCAACAGCAAGACAATTAACAACTGAATCAACAAATGAGTCCGCAAATGAGCCAACAAACCGATCAGGCTAGCACCATGTCTCTTCCATTTCAACTCTTGTTACGGGTACGCTATGGTGAATGCGATCAACAGCAAGTCGTGTTTAACGCGCGCTATGCCGATTACATTGATATCGCCGCCACCGAATATTTCCGCGCACTGTTTGGCAATTACCAGACACTGGTCGAGCGTGGCATCGATAATCAAGTGGTGCGACTGCTGATCAATTGGAAATCCTCGGCCCGCTTCGATGACGTGCTCGCCATCAGGGTGCATACCACCCGGATCGGCACCACCTCGTTCACACTGCAAGTGGATTTATTCGATCATGCCAGTGGACGCGCCATTACCCAGGCCGAAGCGACCTATGTGGCGGTCGATGCGAAAAGCTTTAAAAAAATCGTTATCGATGATGATTACCGCAGCAAACTGACGCAGGGTGCGGCTGGCGTGGTGGTCAACCACGCTGGCGTGAGTTTGCCCCCCGCTTAAAACAGAATCGCTTAAAACAGGTCATTGCTCACGATCTTGGCAAAGGCTTCAAAATAATCGGGGAAGGTTTTTGCCACGCATTTCGGATCATTGATGCGCATGGTATTACCCTGGCGCGCCTTGCCGTGCAAGGTGGCGAGTGAAAAGCACATTGCCATGCGATGGTCATCATAGGTATCAATAGTGGCCGCCTGGATTTGCGCGGGCGGTGTCACGCGCAAATAATCGGCCCCCTCTTCCACCACCGCCCCCAGCTTGCGTAACTCGGTGGCCATGGCGCTGATGCGGTCGGTTTCCTTCACGCGCCAACTGCCGATATTGCGCAAGGTGCTGGTGCCATCAGCATACAAGGCGGCAATGGCGATGGTCATGGCGGCATCCGGAATGTGGTTGAAATCGGCATCAATCGCTTTTAAATGGCCGTGGGAACTGGCTTCAATCCAATTCTCGCCCATGGTAATTTGCGCACCCATTGCCGCCAGCGCATCGACAAAGCGCACATCGCCCTGAATGCTGTTATTACCCACGCCTTCCACCCGTACCGGGCCGCCACTGATGGCCCCTGCCGCCAAAAAATACGAGGCCGAGGACGCATCACCTTCGACATAAATCGCGCCCGGTGAGTGATATTTTTGTCCGGCGGGTATGGTGAAGGCTTGCCAGCCGTCACGCTCGACGTGGACGCCAAAACGCTGCATCAGGTTAAGCGTGATTTCAATATACGGCTTGGAAATTAAATCACCTTCAACCTTGATACAAACCGGGTGGGTAGTCGCCATCAAGGGCGCTGCCATCAATAAGGCGGTTAAAAACTGGCTCGATACATTGCCGCGCACCGATAATTGCTGTGCATGCACATGGCCGGGGCGGATGTGTAAGGGGGGGTAGCCCGCTTGCCCGGTATATTCGATTTGCGCGCCGATGGCATTCAAGGCATCAACCAAATCACCAATCGGGCGCTCGTGCATTCGCGCCACGCCATGCAGGCGGTAGTCGCCGCCGTTTAGGGCTAGCGCCGCTGTCAACGGACGAATCGCGGTGCCGGCATTGCCCATGAATAAATCCGCACGATGCACCGGGAAAGCGCCACGCCCACCCGGCACGCGATAAGAACATGGGGCCAGTTCTTGCCAATGAATGCCCAGCAAATACAGCGCTTGCAGCATGACGGCGGTATCGTCGGAGCCGAGCAAATCATGGATCTCGGTGACGCCCTCGGCCAGCGCCGCCAATAGCAGCGTGCGGTTGGAGATGCTTTTCGAACCCGGCAAACGCACGGTGCCAGTGGCACGCATGGCAGGGGCCAGGTCGAGGTGGTGGGGGTAGTGTTTGCTTGGATGGGCCAGATTCATATTTTTTCCTTTAGGGCTAATCGCCCCCTTCTTTGGCTTGCTGCTCGCCATGTTCTATCATTTGTTGCCAACTGTGGCGCGCGCGTTGGGCGTTGGCGTAGACGCATTGTAAGGCAGGGCCATCTCCTGCCGCCAAATGCTCACGCAGGCGCTGTAGTTGGGCCAAATACGCGTCCAACTCAGTGAGTAAGGCGCTTTGATTGGCCAGACTGATGTCGCGCCACATCTCGGCATTCGATCCGGCAATGCGGGTGAAGTCGCGAAAACCGCTGGCGGCATATTGAAACAGTAAATCGGCATGCGGTTTATGGGCAATATCATCGACCAGGGCGTAAGCCAATAAATGCGGCAGATGGCTGACCACGGCAAAAATCTGGTCATGTTGCTCCGGGCTTAAGTAATGCACATGGGCGCCGCAGGCTTGCCACAGGTGTTCAACCTTATCCACCAGGGCTTGCGGGTTTTCCGGGTACGGGGTCAGCACCACTTTTTTACCGACATATAAATCAGCCAGGCCCGCTTCAGGGCCGTTTAACTCGCGGCCGGCAATTGGGTGACCGGGCACGAATTGCACGCACTTTTCGCCCAACGCGCTACGGGCTGCGTGTACCACCTCGGCCTTGGTGCTACCAGTATCGGTCACGATGATATCGGGGTGCAAATACGGTGCCAGTGCATGCAAAATCGGGCCGATTTGCGCTACCGGGGTGGCCAGCAACACCAAATCGGTCTGTTCCATGGCATCGGCCCAATCGCTGGCGATATGGTCGATAATGCCCAGTTGCTGAGCGCGCAGTAAATGCCGTGGTTCGCGATCCATACCGATCACGCGCCCACTTACACCGGCACGCTTCAAGGCCAGCGCAAACGATGCGCCAATTAAACCCACGCCGACGATTAAGATTTGTTGGCCCATGCGTAACTCCTCGGGTTGATGACTCTGTTTGATGAATCAGGCTGATGACTCAGGCTGATGACTCAGGCTGATGAGCGGGTTGATCAGACAGGGCCAACTACAGGTTCAGGGGATACGATCCTAAAATTTTAAAGAAAGCCGCACTGTCTCTCAATTCAACCAAGGCGCGTGCTACCGCATCTTGCTCGGCATGACCTTCAATATCAACAAAAAAGTAATACTCCCAGGTTCCGTTACGGGCCGGACGCGATTCAAAGCGGGTCATGGAAACGCCATGTTTGGCCAAGGGTGCCAGCAATTGATACACCGCACCCGCCTTGTTGGGCACCGACAGCACCAGCGAGGTTTGATCGCGCCCGGAAGGAAGGGTTTTTTGGTAGCCCAACAGGGCAAAACGGGTGCGGTTATGCGGGTCATCCTGAATCGCGCCATTCACCACTTCCAAATGGTATTGCTGGGCCGCCATTTCACTGGCAATCGCCGCCACCGAGGGGTCAAAACTGGCAATGCGCGCCGCTTCGGCATTGGAAGCCACGGCTTTGCGTTCGATATTGGGGTAATGTTGATTGAGCCAGGTCTGGCATTGCGCCAGCGCCTGGGAGTGCGCGCAAATGGCTTGCACCGCTTCCATGCTGCCACTCTTGGTCATCAGATTATGGCGCACCAGAATCGAAATTTCGCTACTGATATTGAGCGTGGTTTGCAACAGTAAATCGAGGGTGCGGTTGATCACGCCTTCAGTTGAATTTTCAATCGGTACCACGCCAAAGTCAGCCGTACCGGCTTCGGTGACGCGAAATACTTCATCGATGGAACTGCAGGGTAGCGCATCGACTGCGGTGCCAAATTGCTGGTGTACTGCCTGTTCACTGAAGGTGCCGACCGGGCCGAGGAAAGCCACGGTCACGCGTTTTTCCAGCGCACGGCACGCCGACATGATTTCACGCCACACGGTTTGCAGATCAAAATTATGCAGGGGGCCGGGGTTATTGTCGGCAATGCGACGCAAGACTTGCGCTTCACGTTCCGGGCGAAAGATCGGGGCATGGGTTTTGGCCTTGATATGCCCGACTTCTTGCGCCACTTTGGCACGTTGGTTTAACAAATTCAAAATTTGCACGTCAATCGCATCGATTTGTTCACGCAGGGGTTGTAGTTTATCGTCATCCATTGCAAGCTTTCAGCGTAGCCAACCTGCCGGAATTGCCGCTGCGCGGTTTATCCGGCTTGATTGCTACGCAAATTGGTTTAAGTCATCTGATTTACTCTGCACCTTCACCCGCCACCCCGTCCCGCACTTCCTCTGCATCCGCTTCCACAATCCGCTGCAAGCCCGACAGCTTGGTGCCATCTTCCACCGCAATCAGGGTCACGCCCTGGGTTGCACGGCCCATTTCACGAATTTCTGACACGCGGGTACGAATCAACACGCCACCGGTGGTAATCAACATGATTTCGTCATTGGTATCCACCAGGGTTGCCGCCACCACTTTGCCGTTCCGCTCGCTGGTTTGAATTGCAATCATACCCTTGGTGCCGCGACCGTGTCGCGTGTATTCGGTAATTGTGGTGCGTTTGCCGAAGCCGTTTTCGGTGGCGGTGAGTACCGATTGCTGCTCGT
>JBKJLF010000354.1:0-7071 GCA_046597185.1 Burkholderiaceae bacterium
AGGATGGACACTTTGACTAAAATGGTCGGAATTTCTCATTCTTGGATCATACTATGGGTACGGATAGCAGCAATCTTTATAATTATCGGGTGGTAAGACAGTTTGCCATCATGGCCGTGGTGTGGGGCGTGGTTGGCATGACGGTGGGGGCGTTGATTGCGGCGCAACTGGCCTGGCCCGAGCTTAATTTCAATGTGCCATGGCTTAGCTATGGCCGTTTGCGACCCTTGCATACCAATGCGGTTATTTTTGCTTTTGGCGGTTGCGCTTTGATGGCCACGTCATTTTTTGTGGTGCAGCGAACTTGCCACACCCGCCTGTTTTCCGATGGTTTGGCCGAATTTGTGTTTTGGGGCTGGCAACTGGTGATTGTGGCTGCCGCCGTTACCCTGCCACTGGGCATTACCCAGGGCAAGGAATACGCCGAACTGGAATGGCCGATTGATATCCTGATCGCCGTGGTCTGGGTGGCGTATGCGGTGGTGTTCTTTGGTACGCTGATGAAGCGCAAAGTTGAGCATATCTATGTGGCCAACTGGTTTTATGGCGCATTCATACTCACCGTGGCTTTGCTGCACATTGTTAACAGTGCTTCCATGCCGGTTGGCATGTGGAAATCCTATTCGGCCTATGCGGGCGTGCAAGACGCCATGATTCAATGGTGGTACGGCCACAACGCGGTCGGCTTT
This sequence comes from Burkholderiaceae bacterium, assembly GCA_046597185.1. Taxonomy (GTDB): domain Bacteria; phylum Pseudomonadota; class Gammaproteobacteria; order Burkholderiales; family Burkholderiaceae_D; genus CAMBDR01. The sequence continues at coordinate 690 of JBKJLF010000354.1, forward strand.
TTCCTCACCGCCGGGTTTTTGGGCATGATGTATTACTTCATCCCCAAGCAAGTGCAGCGCCCGATTTATTCCTATCGGCTTTCCATTGTTCACTTTTGGGCTTTGATTTTTACCTATATGTGGGCGGGTCCACATCACCTGCATTACACCGCCTTGCCCGATTGGGCGCAAAGTGTGGGCGCTTTATTTTCGATCATTTTGTTGGCACCGTCCTGGGGCGGCATGATTAACGGGGTGATGACGCTCTCCGGTGCCTGGCATCAATTGCGTACCGACCCGATTTTGCGCTTTTTGATTGTCTCGCTGTCGTTCTATGGCATGTCTACCTTTGAAGGCCCGATGATGGCGATTAAAACCGTGAATGCGCTCTCGCACTATACCGATTGGACAGTAGGCCATGTGCATTCCGGCGCGCTGGGTTGGGTGGCGTTTATTTCCTTTGGCAGTTTGTATTATTTGGTGCCACGCTTATTTAATCAAGCCGAAATGCATAGCAAGAAATTGATCGAAATCCATTTCTGGGTAGCGACTTTGGGTGTGGTTTTGTATATTGCGTCGATGTGGATTGCTGGCGTCATGCAAGGCTTGATGTGGCGCGCAATCAATAGCGACGGCACCCTCACTTATACCTTTGTGGAAGCGGTCAAGTCAACTTACCCCTACTATGTGATTCGTCTGGTGGGCGGCTTGATGTTCCTGTCAGGCATGCTGTTAATGGCGTATAACGTGGCCCGTACTGCGCTCGCTGGTAGCCCGGCACAAGCCAAAATTAGCCCGCCGGTGGCTGCCCACGCTTAAAAACGGCGCTTAAATCACGCTTATCAGGAGAATTGCATGAGTCAATCCGGTTCAAAATTTAGCCATGAACTGATCGAGAAAAACGTCGGTTTGTTATTGGTCTTGGTCTTGTTGGTGGTCAGTGTGGGTGGTTTGGTTGAAATCGTCCCCTTGTTTTTTCAAAAATCCACCACCCAGCCCGTTACAGGCTTAAAACCCTACACCGCCTTGCAGTTGGAAGGGCGGGATGTTTATCTGCGAGAAGGTTGCTACGGCTGCCATTCGCAAATGATACGGCCGTTTCGCGCCGAAACCGAGCGTTACGGCCATTACTCGGTGGCGGGTGAGTCGGTGTATGACCATCCCTTCCAATGGGGCAGCAAACGCACCGGACCAGATCTGGCGCGGGTGGGCGGCAGGTATAGCGATGAGTGGCATCAAATCCACCTGAATAATCCGCGTGATGTGGTGCCGGAATCGAATATGCCTTCCTATCCGTGGCTGGCCAAAAATGTCATTGATGCCAGCATCACGCCAACCAAGCTGCGCGCCATGCAGCGTTTGGGCGTGCCCTATAGCGAGGCCGAGATTGCTAAAGCTGCCGAAGAAGTCAAGGATAAAACGGAACAAGATGCCTTGGTCGCTTACCTGCAGGTGTTGGGCACGGCGATTAAAAACAAATATTAAGGTGGGGGTCAAATGAATTTCACTTGGTTAAGCAGTGTATTTACCGTACTCAGTTTAGTGGTGTTTTTGGGCATTACGTACTGGGCTTTTTGCAGCGCCAATAAAGCCCGATTTGACGCCCTGGGGCGCTTGCCCCTGGAGCCGGACGAGGATGCACCGTCCGATCAACCGAACCGAACGCAGACAGGAGCATAAGCATGGCCGATTTTTTTAGTCAGGGATGGAGTATTTATATCATTGTCCTGGTTTTGCTGAGCATTGCCGCCTGCTGGTTGTTGCTGTGGTCGCAAGCGCGCATCAAAGTCAAACTGGGGGCGGACGGCAAACCCTTGCCGGTTGAAACCACAGGCCATGTATGGGATGAAGATTTGGTTGAAAACAATAACCCTTTGCCCGCCTGGTGGAGTTGGTTGTTTTATGGCTCGCTGGTGTTTAGCCTGGCTTACTTGGTGTGTTACCCCGGTTTGGGCGCGCTTCAAGGTCAGTTTGGCTGGAGCCAGACGGGGCAATATGAAGCCGAAATGAAGGCGGGGGAACAGCAGTTCGGGGTTTTGTATAATAAATTTCTGAAAATGGATATCAAACAAGTGGCGCGTGACCCGCAAGCGCGCGCCATGGGCGAGCGGTTGTTTTTGAACTCCTGCGCCCAGTGCCATGGTTCGGATGCGCAAGGCAGCAAAGGTTTTCCCAATTTAACCGACACCGATTGGCTCTATGGCGGTGAGCCACAAAATATCAAGGACAGTATCACCCAGGGTCGCCAGGGGCAAATGCCGTCGATGGCGGCGGCTTTGGGTGGCGATGAAGATGTGCAAAATGTCGCCAATTATGTGCTCAGCTTGTCCGGTGCGGCGCATGACCCGATTCGGGCCGCGCAAGGCAAGCCCAAGTTTGGTGCCTGTGCCGCTTGCCATACGGCAGCGGGGACGGGGAATCAGGCCCTGGGTTCACCGAATCTGGCAGATAAGGTGTGGCTGTATGGCGGCGGCGTGCAAAATGTGGTGGAGGCGATTAGCAAGGGCCGTGGCAACCGCATGCCGCCGCACAAAGATATTTTGTCCGAGGGTAAGATTCATATCCTGACCGCCTATGTTTGGGGTTTGTCCAATACCAGTGCTGTTGCACAAAATAGCCCATGAAAGTGATCCCGATCAGGCCTGTTCCAGCGGCCGCCGGAGTGCCGGCCACCACTGAGGCCAGTACTAACATCGGCGCGGGCAGCGGCGTGCGCAGCGGCGTGCGCAGCGGCGTGCGCAGCGAGCTGGAACAGTCGCTGTTTGAAGTACGCAAGAAAATCTATCCACGTGCCGTTACGGGTTGGTATGCCAGTTGGCGCTGGATTATGGTGTGGCTGACCCAAACCCTGTTCTATGGCACCGCGTGGTTGACCTGGAACGGGCGGCAAGCACTGCTGTTTGATTTGGCTTCACGTAAATTCTATATTTTTGGTTTGGTGTTATGGCCGCAGGATTTTATTTATCTGGCGCTGTTGCTGATCATTTCTGCCTTTTCCCTGTTTTTGGTCACCGCCTTGTTTGGCCGCGTGTTTTGTGGCTACGCTTGTCCGCAAACGGTGTACACCCATATCTTTTTATGGATAGAGAAATGGGTCGAAGGTGGACGCGGTAGCCGCATCCAACTCGATAAAGCCCCGGGTTCGCCGCGCAAATGGGTTTTAAAATTGGTCAAACATAGTCTGTGGCTTATTTTTGCACTTTGGACCGGCATCAGCTTCGTGGGTTATTTCACCCCGATCCGACAATTATTGCCCGAGTTATTGAACTTCAATCTGGGGCCGTGGGAATTGTTCTGGGTTCTTTTTTATGGTTTCGCGACCTATGGCAACGCAGGCTGGATGCGTGAGCAAGTATGCAAATACATGTGCCCGTATGCGCGCTTTCAAAGTGCCATGATCGATAAAGACACTTTGATCATTACCTATGACCAGGCGCGCGGCGAACCACGCGGCAGCCGCAGTAAAAAAGCCGACCCTAAAGCATTGGGTTTGGGGTCTTGCGTCGATTGCGAGATTTGCGTGCAAGTGTGCCCGACCGGCATCGATATTCGCAATGGCTTGCAGTATGAATGTATTGGCTGCGCCGCCTGCGTGGATGCCTGTAATCAGGTTATGGAAAAAATGGCTTACCCGCCCGGCTTGATCAGCTATGACAGTGAAAATGATTTACCCAATCACGATGGCCGCTGGCGGCATTTATTGCGCACCCGTACCGTCATTTATAGCGCCATTTTGGGCGCGATTATCTTCGCTTCGATTGCCGCACTCAGTTTGCGCCTGCCATTGAAGGTGGATGTGTTGCGAGATCGCGGCTTGCCGCGCGTGACCGAGAATGGCGCGGTGGATAATGTGTATCGTTTGCAGGTGATGAATACCGAAGAGCGGGGCCATCGTTATGAAGTAGTGGTCAGTGGCATACCGGGTATTTCCCTGGTTTCGGACAGCGAGTTTGAATTGCCTGCCGCCAGCAGTCGGGCCATACCGGTGCGGGTGCGAGTGCCAATGGATCATGTCATACCTGGCTCAAACCGAATACAATTCGTGGTGCGTGATCGGGATCATCCTGATCTTGCCGTGAGGGAAAAAGCAGTATTCCTCGCGCCGCGTTGATTTTCGGGGAAATTTAAAAAAATCGGCAATATCAGGCAAGATCAGGAAAAATCAGTAAATTCAGGAGAAATAAAATGGATGGATTATTGCAAGCACCCAAACAGCCCGATCGCTGGTATCGTGAACCGTGGTTGCTGCTGGTGCTGGGCGGCCCACTGCTGGTGGTGGTGGCATGCGTCATTACTTTTTGGTTGGCTTATCATGGCGCTGATCCGGTGTTGGACAAGAATTACTATCAAAATGGTTTGCGCATCAATCAGGAATTGGATAAACGGGCCAAACTTGAAGCCATGGAACGGCGCAAGCTGGGCTGTGCTGACTTACGCAGTGATTGCCAGGAAAAATAAGCAGCAAAAAATAAGCAGCAAAAAATAAAGAGAAAAATGGAGAACAAGCATCATGAATATGAGTGAGACAATACGTAACAACGCGCCGGAACTCCAGTTGCCGCCGCGTGCCTTAATGGTGATGGTGGTGCTATGGCCCAGTTTTTTAATGGCTTGCGTCAGTAGCGGCATTGTGTTTAGCTTGATCGATCCCGAGGAATTGCTGATTCTGGATAAGCATTGGCATCTGAGTAATCTGGGTGTTTACACGATTGGTTTTTTAATGTTTTGGGCGCTGGGTTGCATTGCCAGTGGTCTGACTGCGGTGTTACTGCTGGAATGGCGCAAGCGGCGCGCGTAGTGTATTCAGGCTTTTATTGAGGATTTTATGCAGGCTACTTTCCCCGGGATTGAAATTGAAGAATCCTTGATTCGGCGTTTTGACAAACTCGGCCCTCGTTATACCTCGTACCCGACGGCAGATCGGTTTCATGCCGATTTCGCTGAAAACAACTATCTGGCGCAACTGCAAGCACGCGCGGCCGACCCCAATCGCGCGCCGCTCTCGGTGTATGTGCATATTCCATTTTGCGCTTCGCTGTGTTACTACTGCGCCTGCAATAAAATCATCACCAAAGACCGCAGCCGTTCAGCCAGTTATTTGCGCTATCTGGAGCAAGAGCTGGCCCTGTTGGCCCCGTATTTGGGTGGCCGCCAGCAAAGCGTGCAATTGCACCTGGGTGGTGGCACCCCGACGTTTTTAAATGATAAAGAATTAAGTCAATTAATGCAGTTGCTGCGCCAGCATGTTGATTTTGTGCCGGGGGCGGAAATTTCCATCGAAATTGACCCGCGCACGGTGCGGCCCAATCTGATGCAGCACTTGGCCAATCTGGGTTTTAACCGCACCAGCCTGGGGGTGCAGGACTTTGACCCGGCGGTGCAAAAAACGGTACACCGGATTCAACCGGTGGAACTGGTGCAAAATGCGGTCGATACCAGCCGCGCGGCCGGTTTTGGCTCGATCAATTTCGATTTGATCTATGGTTTGCCGCTACAAAATGTGGCCAGTTTTGAGCGCACGCTGGATCAGGTGATCGCGCTTTCTCCCGAGCGGATTGCCTTGTACAACTATGCGCATTTGCCGGCGCGCTTCAAGTCGCAACGGCGCATTGCCGATTACACCTTACCTTCGGCGGAAGAGCGTTTGCAGATTTTTATGCTCTCGCTCAAGCGTTTGCTGGATGCGGGTTATGTGTATATTGGGCTGGATCATTTTGCCAAGCCGGGTGATGAATTGGCGCAAGCCATGACCAAGGCTGGTTTGCATCGCAATTTTCAGGCCTATACCACCCATGCCGAATGCGATATGCTGGCGCTGGGGGTCTCGCCGATTTCAAAAATCGGCCCATCGTACAGCCAGTCGGTACGCACGCTGGAAGAATATACCGCCGCGCTGGACAAGGGCCATCTGCCCGTGGAAAAAGGCTTCGATCTGAGCGCCGATGATGTGCTGCGGCGGCATGTGATGATGGAATTGATGTGTAGCGGCCCACTCGACTTTGCGGCGGTTCAAGCGCAGTTCGGGATTGATTTCAACGATTATTTTGCCGCCGAACTGGCCTTTTTGGGTACGTATGCCGAGCAGGGTTTGCTTGAAATTGACCGCCGGCAAATTGTCATCACCCCCAAGGGGCGCATGTTTGTACGGGCGTTTGCCATGGTGTTTGATCGTTTCCTGGCTTTGCCGGGTGCCGCCAGTTATTCCAAGTTGATTTGATATGCTCACCTTACCGCTCATGTTGGCCGCTTTTACAGCGGGTGCCGTGGGCGGCGTGCATTGTCTTGCCATGTGTGGCGGTTTGGGGCATTGGCTGGCGGGGGCAGCGCGTATGCGTGCGCCTTTGCGTTTCATCCCGATTGCTCTGGTGCCACCCGCTGGTGTGGCGAAGGGCTTAAGCGCATG
>JBKJLF010000581.1:0-8537 GCA_046597185.1 Burkholderiaceae bacterium
CACTGCAAGTCCTTTAACCTGATTGGAGTTTGCCATGATTGATTTTAATTTAGTACCCGCCGCTGCCGTGCTGCCTGTTGACCATAGCGCGCCAGCACAGCAAAGTTACGATATTGGCGCGGATTTGCCGCCATTACCCAAATAAAGCATAAGAAAGAATCAAATGGAAGCCACGGAGAAGAATTTATTTAATAATGATATAGTGGTCAGATTGGGTGCATTTGCCTTGGTGACTACATTAAACGCATGCATGAGCTTGTATTTTGCTGAATTCGCACCTCATCTTCATGGCTATTTTATTGCGCCGCTATTAAATAATTGCACTGTTCTGTGGTTTTCTGTTGTTTTCATAAAAACAGCATTTACCCAAGATGTAAAAGAAGTTGTGTTTTTTGAGGTTGGATTCTATGTCATTGTGTATTTGCTTTATGCACTTGGCAAAAAGTCACTACTTTATTCTACTTACATCTGGCTTGGCGACAATAGGGATATTTTCTTTAAGTTCACGTATGTCTTATTTGTTGCCCGGATGTTTTGGCCTTGCAGAAACAAAGATTCTGGCGAGTATGCAAACTGGCCTGTTTTTGGGCTTATCGGCCTATATCAAAAGCTTACAAAAACGCGCAATGAATATGCACCCGCGTCAAGCAAGCAAGCGATTTGGGCATATGTAGCAATCGCTGCATCAATCTGTATTGCGTACCTGCTGAATAAGTTCGGCATTAAAAATGCCGTCATCACACAAGCAGTCCCCACTATATTTTTATTTGGGTTTGCTTCCATCAAATCCAAAGAAATGCTTCTGAAGCGCATTGCCGAATATCGCAAAAAGAAAGCTGAAGCCCACCGCCTTCAAGAACTGGCGCGCATTGCCGAAGCCAAAGCCGCCCGCCTTGCTGACGAATGCCAAGGCCTGCAAGCAGCCGTTACCGCAGCCCAAAAAATCATATCCCAACAAATGGACGTTTTTGCGCAGGCGCAAGATGAACAGGCCAAAGAACGTGCCCGCATCGCAATATTGGAAGCCGCAATCGCAAGCGGCCATGGCGCTGCGACCGATGCAGGTTTGTTAAGAGAAATACTTAACCCGGCTAACCCGCACTATTCAATACGCATGGTTGCGTGCGTCAAAATGTTCGAGCATTTCCAAGGCAAGGTCATTGAAGGAAAAAGCCCAAAAGATGCGATTGCTAAATATGCCGTGGATCACGCTGAAGAACTGGGCTTGTTGTACAAAGGCGAACCGAGCCAGAATGCAGCCGACCAGTGCGCCTTTGTTCTCAATTGGGTGAATGAAGCTGGCGCACCGAGAACACAGGCCCGGACTAAATGAGCGCTTTCTTTTCAACATAGACAATAACGCCCCCCAACGCCCGGCCAAACCACCATTTCCCCCAATTGGAGGCTGGCGCAAAAGGGTAACCGCCGCTACCGTCATTCCCGCGAAGGCGGGAATGACGAGGGTACGGACTGTGTGGGGCTTTTGCGACACGCTCATTGGTATGGGCTTCAAACCCACTATGAACCAAATTGAAGCCGCTTGGGAAGTTAAAATCAGCGCCCGTATTGCGACGCCTTAACGCGACACCTGCATGATGCGCAACATGTCTTGCTCATCCAGCAAAAAATCATCAATGGACAAATCCTGCTGCATGTGCATGTCATTGCGCGTACCATTGAGGCAAATCATGCCAGGCTGCTGTGCAAAACGGTACATGACTTGTGGCACAGCAGCAGCTTGCAGCTTGCAACTTGTCATTCACTGTAATAAGATGGCGAAACTTGTTCAGAAATCCCATTCCGAATCTGACTTGCCCCTCTATCAAAAAGGAGCCGCCATGCCTAACGACGCAGAAGTAATCTATGAAGTAGTCATCAACCACGAAGAACAATATTCCATCTGGCCTGCCAGCAAAGCACTGCCACTCGGTTGGAGCACCGCTGGCAAACAAGGCCCGAAAGCCGATTGTCTCGCTTATATCAATAAAGTTTGGACCGATATGCGTCCGCTGTCGCTCAGAAAAGCCATGGAAGCGGCGGCCGCCACCTGATCCGGCTTCAACACGATCACGCTGGCAAATTAATCGTAAAACAACTACCAAGGCCGAGGGTCGAAACGCATGTTAAGCTGCCGCCATGTTTTTGCACAATTTCATGGGCGCTGAACAAACCAAGACTGGCCCCGACCGCACCTTCTTTGGCGTTGTAAAAAGGCTCCATGATATGTGCCAATGCCTCGGGCGCAATGCCCACACCATTGTCTTCGAAACTGATTTCAACACTTTGTGCGCCATCGCTCACCGAATGGCGCAAATTTAAACGTAACCATAATGCGCCGCGTGCCGGGGTTTGCTGCGCTTGGCGCTTGTCATCGAGCAGCTGATGGATTGCTTGGTCGATCGCCTGACAGCCATTAACCAACAAATTCATAAACGCCTGATTGAGTAAAGCCGGCCAACATTCAATTTCCGGGTCGGCGTTAAATTCGGTGATAAATTCCACTTTCTCCAGCCAACTGGAGCGCACCAGATTAAGTGTCGAGATCAAACACTCAGATAGACGCACACTCTTTTTGTTGGCTTCATCAAGCCGGGTGAACCTGCGCAAATCCTGCACGATACCCTTGATGCGCTGGGTGCCGTTTAACACCGTCGTGATATTGGCATTCAAGTTGGCAAAGCGTCGGGCGAAAATATCCACCATTTCTGACGCATCATCCGGCTCCACCTGTTGACTTAAAAACTGCTCAAAGGTATGCAAATCAACCCGCATGTTTTGCGCAGCAACATGCACAAAACTGGTCGGGTTATTAATTTCATGCGCCACACCGGCGGTGAGCGTGCCCAAACCCGCCATTTTTTCCTGCAACAGCAATTGCTGCTGGGTTACCTGTAGCAGACGATGGGCGTGAGCCAGCTCGCCATGTGCTTTTGCGTTCGAAATTGCAATGGCGGCATACGCTGCCAGCGTACGAAAAAACAATTGCTCAGACTCGCCATACGCATCACGCTGAAACGAATGTACCGTCAGCACCCCCAGCACTTTATCCACCGCCAACAAAGGGGCAAATAAACGCGACAGCGTTGGCGCGCAAGTACAGATCCAGCGTGGATCAGCCACGCCAGGTTCAAGATCAACCCGAATCTCGCGCCGCTCGCGCGCACAACGCGCCACGTCAAACACAGGGTCATCCAGCGCAATGTAAGTGGGCAGCGGCACTTCACCCGCTTGTACGCTGCATACCAATTTGAGCCCGGGCTCATTTTGCTCAAGTAAATAAATGCCCAAAAGGCTGATATCGAGCACTTGATGCACCTTGTTCTTGATCACCTCAAATATCTGCGGCAAATCCAATTGTGCCGCAATTTCTTGCCCGATCATGCCCAGGTGCATCAGAGTCGTGCTGATTTGTTGCAAGGCTTGGGCGCGCTGCGCCTCGGATGCGGCCAATTGGCGTTGATGTTCGCGCTCAATACACACTTGTTCGGTTTGATGTTTGACTTGAAGCGCAATCGCACGATTGCGCGTTTCCAGGCTGTGGCTTTTTTCGCGCGCCGCATCGGCCTGCAAGGCAAATTCGTAAGCTTGATCGTAGCGCCCCACTTTGGCATATTCGCTCGCCACAAAATCGAGCAAACCACCTGATGCGGCATACCCGTCAATGTTGGCGGCAAGGTCCTGCGCCTGCTGCAAATAATGCAAAGCCCCACTGGCAGCATGCAGCTCGGGCGGCGGCGGCAACGGGTGCCGGGCATATATATTCGCAATCACTTTGAGCGCCACAATGCGTTCGTGAGCATGCAGATTATTCCCCTGTAGCGCAGCGTGTGCCATCAATAAGGCCTGTTGCGGCTGGCCCAACGCCGACAAAGCATGGGCTTGCCCACGTTGCGCAATCGCGCATAAGTCAGCGCGATCAAGCCTGGCGGCATATTCTTCCATCAATTCAAAGATATGCAGTGCATCCGCATATTGCCCGCTTTCAAGCTCAATATCACCCATATGGCGTAGCGCACGAACATGGTAGCGCGTCCCTGCCACTGGTGACAACAGCGCAAGCGCCTCGCGCAACAGCTCGCATGCGGCATCTAAGCGCTGCAAGCGCAGCATGGTGCCTGCGGTTTGGGATAGCGCCACCCCCAGCTCAATTGGCCAGTCTTGGCGGCGCGCCAAATCCATGCTGATCTGCATCCATTCCAGCGCGGCATGACAATCATTTAAGCTGGTAAAGGTTTCGCCAAGGTGAATCGCGGCAATAATGGCCTGACGAGTTTGGCCCCTGGCCAAACCGCTCGTATAGGCCTTTGTATAGCGCTCAATGGCGCTGACGTAATCACTGGCCTGTAGGGGCGCGCCTTGCAATTGGCGCTCCATTTGTTCCAGCGCATCATCAAGCCTCGAAAATTCCATCAGCTCAACTCCGATTGGGGCGGGGGATTGGCCGATTTTGGCGGCAACGGCAAGGTGATGGTAAAACAACTCCCCACCCCAAGGGTCGAATTCAAGTGCAAGTGGCCACCATGCTTTTGCACAATCTCATAGGCAATCGACAAACCCAAACCGGTGCCACTGCCCACGGCCTTGGTGGTGTAAAATGGCTCCATCACCCTGGTTTGCGCTTGTGGGTCTATGCCCACCCCGTTATCCTGAAATGCGATCTCGATCTGATTCATTTCGCCTTCACCCATATTACATTGCACGCACTTCAAACTCAGGCTTAATTTACCCCGCGCCAAGCCAGAGGTTTTTTGCCCTTTTTCTTCAATTGCCTGACAGCCATTGACCAGCAAATTCATGAACACCTGGTTGAGCAAGGCGGGCCAGCATTCAAACAGCGGATCGTCGTCAAATACCTCGCTAAATTCGACTTTTTCCGACCAACTGCTGCGCACCAAATTTAAGGTTGAATGCAAACACTGTGACAATCGCACCGCCCTTTTTTCCGCCTCACCTGCGCGCGAAAAGGCGCGCAAATCCTGGACAATTCCCTTGATTCGGCCAGTCCCATTCAACATCGTGGCAATATGGGCGTTCAAGACCGAAAAGTGGTGCGCAAACATGGCCGACATCCCGGCCGCTTCTTCATCCTGCAATAAATTATTCAAAAATGCTTCGAAATCGAGGCTATCCACCCCCAGGTTTTGCGCCGCGACATGCGCAAAGTTGACCGGGTTATTGATTTCATTGGCCACCCCCACCGTCAATGAACCCAAGCCCGCCATTTTACTTTGTTGCCTCATCTGCTGCCAGGTCTTTTGCAGATGTTGATGGGCTGAAGTGAGCGCACCATGCGCTTGCGCATTGGCCAGCGCAATCGCAGCATAGGCCGCCAGAGTACTAAAAATCAATTGCTCACGCTGGCCATACACATGGCGCTGAAACGACTGGATGGTGATGGCACCCAATATCTTGTCGGCCACGCATAAGGGCGCAAACAGGCGGCTGAGCGTGGGTGGGCAGGGCAAATCCCATTGCATGCCAGGTTCCGCCGGATCTTGATCGATAAAAATCTCACGCCGTTCGCGCACACAACGGGCGAGATTCAAAACCGGATCATCGAGCCTGATGCGAGTGACGGCAAACTGGTAATTCTCACTGAAAAAAGCCCGTTGCAAGACTTGTCCCCCGGCATCCATCAGGTAGAGCGCCAGAATATCGACTTCCAGCAAGTGATGGGCCTGGCGCTCCAGCACTTCAAATACCCGGTTCGCATCGAGGTGGGCGGTAATTTCTTGCCCAATCTTGCTCAAATGCTCCAGGGTTTCTTTGGTATGCTGCAAAACGCTGGCACGTTGCGCCCCGGATGCAGCCAATTGACGGTGATGTTCGGCTTCGATCCGGGTTTGTTCAGTTTGGTGATGCACCTGAATCGCAATGGCACCGCCAAGCACCTCGCGACTCACCATTTTAGCGCGTGCCGCACTGGCTTGCAAAGCGTATTGATACGCCTCCTGGTGTTGCCCCAGCCTGGCGTATTCACGCGCAACCGCGCCATACAGCTCCGCTGGTACGGGGTAATCCTGCGCTTCTTGCAGTAAAGCATGGGCGCTATCGTAGCGTTGCAACCGGTACAGCGTGATCGCGGTATTAATTAAAGCCTTGCCTATTTCGGTGGGCCATTCGGTTGGGCGCGTCAAATCCAGCACCCGCTGCATCCATTCAAGTGCGCTTTGATGTTCATTCAGATTGGAGAGTGCGACGCCAATCGAATTGGCTGCTTTGCAGGTCCAGCGGATTTGGCCACTCACCAAACCCTGGGTATAGGCCCGATTCAAATACTTAAAAGCCTGTGCGTATTGACCTTCGGCCAGCGCTACCTGACCCAAAAAACCTTCCACCCAGCACGCGGCTGCCGGGTGCTGCACACTGGTTAGTCCTGAAAAATGGGCTTGCCAATGTTGCCAGGTTGGCACATCACCCCGAATCAAGGCCAGCCCAGCCAGCCCCGCTTGTGCCACGGTATAACGCACCAGATCGCAGTCCACGGCAGCATGGGCCATCGCAGTCAGGCTTTTTTGTTGCTGGCTTACATCGGCTTGCGTGAGTGCAATCCCTGCCAGCAACCAATACGCATCGGCACAACCGAGCGCATCGTGTAGCGCGATAAAACCTTGCAGGGCAGTTTGGACCAACTGTGTACCCGCGTCAAGTTCACCCAGCCAAAGCTTGACTTCGGCCTGAATCAACATCAAACGCCATCCCAAGGCAGCTGGTTCAGGCGCGGCGTCGGCCAACAAGCCCTGTGCTTCATCAACCAGGGTCAAGGCACGTTTGGCGTCACGTTGGCGCAGTTGCCAGGCCAGCGCAATGATGGCATGCAGGCGCGCACTGCCCGCGCTGTCCGCACTGTGCGCACTGTATTTTGCAAGCGATAGGTCCCGTTCCAACTGCGCGACCTGATCATCGAGTGCAAAAAATTCCATATGCATGGCCCTTTTTAGTCCGATCCGAAGTCAACCGGGGCGTTCTGGGCAAGCATGGTAATTTAGCTCGATCTTACACAGAACAACTTATTTTTTACTATCAATCTTCGGATGGTTTCGCACTCAATGGCAGTGTCACGCCCAGCCGCTCCAGCTCGGCATAGGCCAGTTTCAACTCTTGCTCGCGCAAGGCGATGATGGCGGCCGATTCTTCCACTTTATCTTTCAAGCTACCGACATAGGCATCAAACTGACGCTTCATTTCGTAAGCTTCGATGGCACGCTGTACGGTGAGCTCAAAATCGTGCCGATCAAATGGTTTGATGACGAACTTATAGATGCGCGCCCGGTTAACTGAATCAACGATGGCATCGATATCGATATAGCCAGTGACGATGATGCGCATGGTATCGGGCAAAAGCGTGCATAATTGTTCACATAATTGCACGCCCGTCAGGCGCGGCATGCGTTGGTCGCTGACAACAAGGGTTAATTGTTCGGGGTTGGGCATGCTGCGCACCAAATCCAGTGCTTCCTGGCCATCGATTGCTTGCAAAATGTTATAGCGGCTACCTAAAATAGAGCGTAGCACATTGAGGTTATCAGGTTCATCATCCACCAGAAGTACTGTGTACTGTGGGTGGGATACCGTCGCATTTAATTCGCCGGGTTTTACTTTTTTGAAAATCGACATGATCGCTCCTACGTTGCCGCAAAAAAAAGAATCCAATGAACTGATCCCAAGGTTTTATCAGTGTACCCCAAAAATGCGGCCAGTTTTGGTATGTGGGCGACACAAAAAGATTCTCGTCTCACTTTACCAACCTGCGTACCAACCCGGACACACCAACGCGGCCAGCCGGAACAGTGTGAGAAGCGGCTATAATATCGCGCATGACAACGCCAAACCAGCCATCCGCCCCCCGCCCGATCCAGCCCTTGCCGGATCATTTAATCTCACAAATCGCCGCTGGCGAGGTGGTTGAACGCCCTTCTGCCGTGGTCAAAGAGCTATTGGAAAACGCGCTCGATGCCGGGGCCAGCCAAATTACGGTACGGCTGGATGAAGGCGGCGTGAAGCGTATTGCAATTACCGACAATGGTCGCGGCATTGAAGAAAATCAGTTGCCTTTGGCCTTGGCGCGCCATGCCACTTCCAAAATTGCCAGTCTGGCCGATCTGGAATCGGTTGGCACGCTGGGCTTTCGGGGTGAAGCGTTGGCGTCGATTGCCTCGGTGGCGCAACTCTCGCTGACCTCGCGCACGGCGCACGCCCCGCACGCGTGGGAAATTCGCCATGGTAAGGTAGCGCCAGCGTCCGGTGCCTGCGGCACCACGGTGGATGTGCAGGATTTATATTACAACACGCCGGCGCGGCGCAAATTTTTAAAGACCGAGCAAACCGAATTTAGCCATTGTGCCGAAGTGGTACGGCGCATTGCCTTATCGCGCCCGGATGTGGCTTTTTCGCTCACCCACAATGGCAAAACCGTGGATCATTGGATGGTGGGCGAATTTGCCAAGCGTAGTGCACAAATTTTGGGCAGCAGTTTTGCCGATGCGCGTCTGGCCATCAATGAATACAGCGGCCCCTTGCGCCTGCACGGTTTTGTG
>JBKJLF010000695.1:0-8700 GCA_046597185.1 Burkholderiaceae bacterium
ATACCCTGGCGTATTTGATCAGCGCTGCCGTATTGGTGGGTTTGGCGCTCAACCCATGGAACCTATGGCTGCGCCCGGTGGTGCATGATTTGTTGCTGCAATCGCAGGGGTTGGCCAGCATCTTTTTAATGCTGTGGCTGATTGCCGCGATGTTTGATACCTTGCCTGTGGCCGAAAGCCGTGCCAGTTGGCAAGCCAATTGCACCATCGGTTTGGCCGTATTGCGCACCACCTTGCTGGCCTTGGCTGCTTGGCAAATGCATAGTCTGGTGTGGGTGCTGTTGGCCTTGGTGGTGCAAGCGTTTTCCAAGCTGGGGTTGTTGTTTTGGTATATCTTGCGCCGCCCCGGCCCACGTCTGGCGCTGCAACCTGCTTTGTTGCGCCAGCAAATAGCTTATGCTGTGCCCTTTGCGGTAGGTAACGGTTTATATTCGATGCGTTCACAAGCGGATCAATGGGTTGTGGCAACATTGTTGTCGCCGCTGTTGTACGGCAGCTTTTCAATTGCCACCAGCTTGCAGCCCATTGCCACTTTGCTTCGTTTGCCCGTATATAATGCCATGATGCCGCGCTTGAATGCGGCTTGCGCCAAGCAAGATTTTAATCAGGTTCGGCATTTGATTACCAAGAGCAATGCGGCCACCGCAATGCTCTTGATCCCGGTGGCGGGTGTATTTTATGTGTGTGTGCCGCAATTGATTGAATTGGTGTACACCAATCGCCATTTGGCAGCAATTCCGGTAATGCGTGTGTATTTGCTGGGGATGATAGTGAATGCCTTCGCGATTGGACATGTGTTGCCGGCGATGGATTTGGGCAAGTTTGCTACGCGCAATAATGGTATGTGTTTGGTTTTATCGGTGTTATTCAGTTGGCTCGGGGTGCAGTATTTTGGTCTGGCGGGTGCTGCTTTTGGGAGTGTTGCAACCTTGGCCGTGAGTGAATTTTGGTCGGCCCATGTGGTAGCGCGTAAATTATCGATCAGTGTGACGCAGTTGCTGTCGATGCGTCAGTTATGGGCTACTTTGCTCAGCACTGGTTTGGCCTTGGTGTTGACCCTGGTGTTGTGCCAATCCCTGGTTTGGCCCGTGTTTTATGTTTTGCTGGCCAAAGGAAGCTTGTTTGTGGGTATCTGGATCGGCGTATTTTTAGCCTTGGGTGGTAAACGGCAATTATCAGGTTTGCGTGATTTTGATTAGTCGATCAGAAAATAAATAACAAGAGGTTGCGAATGGCACTGGAAGATTTATTGTACCCGCTATTGAGTGCATATATCGCTTCGCCGCAGTGGGTAAAACTGTCTATTGGCCGCGCGTATTCCTGGTTGCCGACGAATTTGGGTCGAGGTAAGCATTACCCCGCGCTGCTGCGCGATGCCCTGCAACACGATCCCGCTGTGCTGGCCAAACTTCAGCACGACAAATTAAGTGCCAGTTTGCGCTGGGCCCTGGAATTTGTACCCGCTTATGCGTCTTATCGCCATTTATTGCCGCAAGTGGCGCTGGACCCGCATTGGGTGTTGGCGCAAATGCCCTTGCTCAGCAAGGACGAATTAAAAAATAATTTGGCAAGTTATTTGTCCGATGCGCGCTCGGCATCGAAGCGCTTAAAAACCTTTACTGGTGGCTCGACCGCGAGTGCCTTAATGTTTTATCTGGAAAAAGGCATATCGCGCCCGAAAGAATATGCTTTTATGGAAGACTTCCATCGGCGCATCGGTTTTGTCGGTGATGAGGTGACGCTGGCTTTGCGCGGGCGTAGTGTACCCACCGCCAAGCATCCGGGCGGGCGCTTGTGGATGTATGAACCAATCAAGCGCCAATTGATTTTAAGCTCTGATCATTTGGAGCGCCGTTATATGGCCGAATATGTCGATGCAATGCGGCAGTGGCAGCCACGTTTTATTCAAGCCTTCCCATCGGCTTTAATTCCCTTGGCGCGCTGGCTGAAAGAATATCCCGACTCCATTGTAACGCAAGCCATACGCGGTATCATGTTATTTTCCGAGAATGTCTACGGCAGTCAAATGGCGCTTTTGCGTTCGGTATTTGATTGCCCGATTTTAAAGCATTACGGCCATTCGGAGCGGGTCTTGATGGCCGCTTCCATGCCCGACGATGAACGCTGTTTTTTTTGGCCGCAATATGGCTTGGTTGAGTTGGTCGATGAACATGGAAAGACTATTGCACCTGACCAGACCGGGGTGTTGGGTGAACTGGTGGGCACCAGTTTTGATAATCAGGTGATGCCCATGTTGCGCTATCGCACTGGCGATCTGGCAATGTGGTCGGCCTCCGAACATCCGCAATTGCCGGGCTTTCCGGTGGTGGAGCGGATCGAAGGGCGCTTGCAAGAGTTTATTGTTTGTCAGGATCAGCGTTTAATATCGATTTGTACGATCGGTGCGGCGCATCTGGGCGATTTGGCGGCGGTAGAAACCATGCAATATGAGCAATATCAGGCCGGGCATTTTATTTTGAAAGTCGTCACCCAGGCACCACTATCGGAAGTTGCCAGACAGCGCATGGTGAAAGCCGTGATCGAAAAAACCCAAGGGGGCTGTACGGTAGAAATTGTTGAGGTTGGGCAAATTGCGCGCACTGCGCGTGGAAAACACAAGATGTTGATTCAACATCTCGATTTAGGTAAATATTTTGGTAGTTCGCTACAGGATATAGTGACGGAAAAGGAAGTATGATGAAGCAAATTGTGATGATGGGTACACGTTTGGACACGATGGGCGGTATCTCAGCTGTGGTACAAGTGTATCAGGATCAGGGCTTGTTTCAACGCGAGTTGGTACGTTATATTGCCACGCATCGCGACGGTAGCCGCCTGACCAAATTGTTGTGGATGATCAAGGCCTGGTTGAACTTGACGTGGTCGCTCTGTTTGCGCCGGGTTTCGCTGGTACATTTGCATGTTGGTTCCGGCCCGAGTTTTTGGCGTAAATCGAGCTTTATTTTGCTCAGCATGCTCTTTCGCGTGCCCTATCTGTTTCATTTGCATGGCTCTGGCTTTGTGCAATTTTACGAGCGCGCCAAACCTTGGCAACAGCGCTGGATGCGCTATGTTTTGCGGAGCGCCGGGCAGGTCATTTTACTATCCAACAGTTGGAAGGCATGGGCGCATGGCGTATGTCCCGAAGCCAAAGTCAGCACCTTGTATAACCCGATCATGCTGCCTCCCCAGCCAGAACCCCGAAGCGCCGGGGCCACCTTACTGTTTTTGGGGCGGCTGGGGGTGCGTAAAGGCGTACCCGATCTGATTTCTGCGGTGGCGCGGTTGGTGCCGCAGTTCCCTCAGTTACGCCTGATTTTGGCGGGCGATGGTGAAGTTGAGGCGGCGCGCTTGCAGGCGCAGCAACTGGGCATTGCCGCGCAGGTTGAATTGCCAGGATGGATTGACGGGCAAGCCAAGCAGCAATACTTGAAGCGCGCCAATGTGTATGTGCTGCCATCGTATGCGGAAGGCTTGCCCATGAGCGTGCTCGAAGCGATGGCGCATGGCCTGCCCATTGTGAGTACCCGGGTCGGCGGCATTCCTGAAGCCGTTTCCGAAGGGGTAGAAGGGTTTTTAATTGACGCCGGTGATGTTGCCGCCCTGGCCAACAGCTTAAAAACCCTGTTGGAACAACCTGCGCTGATGGAACAAATGGGAAAAATGGCAAGGCAGCGCGCAGTCAATTGCTTTGCCAGCACCGTCTTGCTGCCGCAATTGGAACAGATTTATCGACAAATGGGTGTGTTGGCATAGCGAGCCAGACTGGTGAATGAAGCGGGTGAATGAGGGGGCGCGATGCAGATGTTTATTTGCCAATCTGAAGTAGTGCAATTGGAGCAAGAATTGGCGCTCTCCGTGGGAACTCGGCACGTGCAAATTTTAGTCGAATTAGCTTGGCATTTGCGTCAGCGTCAATCGCATCGCGCACTGGAGTTGGTTGGAGAGGCGCAAGTCCTGATCGCCTCTTGTGCTTTGGAATTGCGGCAACGCCAGATTTTGGCGACTCGCTTAATCGTGACGCAAGCCAAGGTGATCTGGTTGTTTGGCAAACTCGATCAAGCCTTTGCCCTGATCAAACAAGCGTTGGATCAGGCGCAGCATTTGGGTAGCGATGACTTACTGGCTGATGCACATATTTTTGGCGCAGGCATCTTGAATGATCAAGGTCAAACCGATCAGGCGCATGGGCATTGGCTACAGGCATTGGCGGCCAGTGAGCGTCTGTTTGACCCCATCCGTCTTGCCGCAATTCGCACTGGTATGGGAATATGGCTGGCGTATCGCGATCAAAACGCCGCGTTGGCGCAATATGGCCACTTATTAAGTGTGGAAGCTGCTGACGTGGATGGCCTGCATCCTTCCTGTCTGGCCGCTTTTTATGACTTTTGGGGCATTATTGCGACCCAGCGCAGTGAATTTGCCGCCTCCATTGAATTTTGGAGCAAGGGCCGAAAACATGCTGAAGATGTCGGGCAATTGCGTCGGGCGATCATGCTTTCAACCAATATTGGCGATAGTTTTAATAATTTGAATGATCACCACAGTGCCTTGGAATGGATGCAACGCGGCCTCGATCTCGCGCGGCCCACCGATTGGCCCACCGCGATAGGCAGTTGTTTGATGCAAATGGGGGAAACCTTACGTCGTCTTGGACGCCTTGCCGCCGCGCTGGATATTTTAAGTGAATCGCTGCGTACCCTGGCACCTTTGGCGGCCTCTCGCTCCTACGCCATTGCACTGGCTTACTTTAGCGAATTGGCTTTGGATCGGCGCGATTGGGGTGCGGCTTATCGCACCTTTTGTCAATTGCAACATCGTGCCAATGCTTTAAATCATCCTGAGTTTCAAATCATGGCCATCCGTGGTCAGGCCCATGCTTTAATGGAACTGCAGTGTCCTGAGTCGGCATTGGTGGCAGCCCATGCGGCCTACAATATCTCGTTTAATCGGCAAAATCCCTGGTTACACATCTCGGTATTGAAAGTCCTGGCCGACATCCATGCGCGCTACCCCGGCTTGCCTGCGCCAACCGATATGAGCGTGGCCAATCCGCAATTACACTATCTGCAGCTAGCGCAGCAAGAAGCCAGCCATATCAGCGGCTATATCGTCACGGGCGACTTGCTCGATGCGCTGGCCGATGCCCATGCGGCTGCCAATGATTTTGATGCCGCTTATGCGGTCGCGCGTAGCGCCCATGAGGCACGCGATAAAACCCACAGTCAGGAAACCACCAACCGTGCTTTGGCCTTGCAATTGCATTATCAAACTGAGCGTGCCGAAGCCGAGCGAGAACATCATCGGCAATTGGCTGGGGCTGAAGCCAAGCGTGTCGCAGCTTTGCAACAGACCACCGATGTGCTGGAGCATTTGGGTTCGATTGGACAAGAAATTACCGGTCACCTTGAAATGGAAGGATTATTTCAGGCCCTCAATCGGCATGTTCATCGTTTGCTCGATGCCAGCTCATTCACGATTTATTTGATTGATAGTAATGGCTTGACTTTGACTTCCGCTTTTGGCGTGGAACATGGGAAAATTATCCCCAAACATCAGGTCGAATTGGCTTCCAATGTGTATAATTCCGCACGCTGCATTCAAGAGCGACGCGAAATCATGATCAATATCGACCCCGGCCGTGATGATCCTACCTGTTTGCCCGGTACTTTAGTCACCTTGAGCCGATTGTTTGCGCCCTTGTTGGTTGGGGAGCGGGTATTGGGCGTGATCACCATCCAGTCCATGCAAGCCCATGCCTATGGCGAGCGTGAATTATTGATTTTTCGAACCCTTTGTGCGTATGGTGCGATTGCATTGGATAATGCTAATGCGTATCGGCAACTGCAGCAAGCGCAATCCCAACTGGTAGCACAGGAAAAATTGGCTGCCTTGGGATCATTGGTGGCAGGGGTGGCACATGAATTAAATACACCCATTGGCAATAGCCTGTTGATGACCAGTGCATTGCAAGAGAAAACCGATGAGGTCGATGCGAAAATTGCCACTCAAACCCTGCGGCAAGCCGATCTGGATGAGTTTTTAGTCGATATCCGGGATTCCGCCAGCCTGATTTTGCGAAATCTTAGCAGCGCCGCAGGCTTAGTCAGCAGTTTCAAGCAAGTTGCGGTGGATCGTACCAGCGCCAAGCGGCGTAAGTTCCATTTGCTGCAAACTTGTCAGGAAATTTTAATGACCTTGATGGGGCAAATTCGCCTCTCCGGACATAGCCTCTTGACCGAGATTGACGAGACCATCCACATGGATGCCTATCCGGGGCCATTAGGGCAAGTATTGACGAATTTAATTAACAACGCCTTGCTGCATGCGTTCGATGGCATCGACGGTGGAAAAATGTTGTTGCGTGCCTACATGAGTAGCGCTGATCGGGTTTGTATCGAGTTTAGTGACAATGGCGTGGGTATTCCGCAGCAAAATCTGGAGCGGGTATTTGAGCCATTTTTTACCACCAAAACTGGACAGGGTGACAGTGGTTTGGGGATGAGTATTATTTATAATATTGTCACATCGCTACTGGGTGGCAAGATTGTTATCCACAGCAATGTGGGTGTGGGCACAACTTTTGTACTGGATTTACCACTAACGGTGGAGTCTGTGCAAGAAGTGACAATGGTTTAAGAAAAAATTGGGTTGGCTTTAAAAAAGCGGTATACGATGCAATATGGCGCTGTGATGTGAGAGGTCTGCGCCGCCCCGGGAGTGGTTCCATGGAGATGTTTGTCACGAATGACGAGGTTACCCAATTGCAGGCTGGCTTGTCGGCCTTGCACGGATCAGCTCGTCTGTTCGCTTTGGTGCGCCTGGCCTGGTATTTGGGTGAGCGCAATACGCGCCAGTCGCTGGTCTATGCGGAAGAAGCGGATCGCCTGTGTCGCAGTCTGCCATTTGACAGCAAACAGCAAAATCTGATTTTGGCGCGTTTAGATTTAATTCGCGGTAATGGCAAATGGTTGTTTGCCGAGCCCGATCAGGCCGAGCAATACGCCAATGATGCCATGGCCGTATTTAAAGAAGCGCAAGATCATACTGGCTGTGCGGACGCCTACTGGTTATTAGCCTGGGTTGAAAATACCCGGGGCGACGCCAACAAGCGTAATCGTTACCTCGAACTGGCTTCAGAACAAGTGCGCCAAATTGGCGATTGGGTGCGAGTTGACATCTTTGAAGCCGAATTGGCGCGGGCTGAAGCGTTTCGCGATGTGCGTAGTGCCAAAGAGCGTTGGGGTAGCCATTTTACGGAAGAAATCAATCATTTGCCGGTTGCCGTGGCGGCCTGTGTGCTGGATTTTTTAAGCACTTCTGCCTCCTTGTTATGTGATTATGGCCGCTCCACCACCTTTGGCATGCAGACTTTTGGAGCGTCTCTGGAGACCGGGCAAATTCGCCGTGCGATTTATGCCGCCACCAATATTGGTGATGACTTCAATAACCTCAACGACCACCATGCAGCACTGGAATGGATGCAGCGCGGCCTGGATTTGGCGCGCCCCACCGATTGGCCCGGCAGTATTGGTGCCGTGCTGACCCAAACGGCGGGCACCTTGCGCAGTTTGGGGCGGCTGGAAGCGGCGCAAGAAATGTTATGTCGCGCGCTGGAAATTCTCAATGCAGTGCCCGGTTCGCGCAGTTATGCCATCTCATTGGAATATTTGGGTTATCTGGCGCTGGACCGGGGCGATTACCTGGTTGCGCTGGAAACCTTTCAACGCTTGCAAGTGCGCGGTGACAGTTTGAATCAGTCCGATGTCAAATCGGCTGCGCGTTGTGGTCAGGCGCATGCGCTGCTCGAATTAAAACGGCCCGAAGATGCGCTGGAAGCAGGCTTGTTGGCGCTTCAGTTTGCCGAACAAAAAGACGCGAGTTCGGCCAAAATTTCAGCGCTCACTTTGCTGGCCGAAATTCACACCCGGCACCGCTTGCCCGCACCAGCAGGCATGACTGCGCTCAACCCCTCATTACATTTTTTGCAAAAAGCGCTGGATATTGCCACCAGTATCGAAGGCTATACCGTACCGGGTGATTTGCTCGATGCGATCGGGCGCGAATATGCCAGCGTGGGGGCGTATGCGCAAGCCTACCAGATTGGTTTGCAAGCCAATGGTGCGCGCGCCAAAACCCACAGTCAGGAAGCGACCAATCGCGCCATTGCGATGCAGGTGCAACATCAAACCGAGCGTGCCCGTGCCGATGGCGAACATCACCGCCAATTGGCCGAATTGGAAGCCAAGCGTGCCGAAGTATTACAGCAAACCAGTGTCACCCTGGCGCGCTTATCGACCATTGGGCAAGAGATTACCGCGCACTTGAATACTGACGATGTGTTTCGCTCGCTCAGCCGTAACGTCCATGGTTTGCTGGAGGTGAGTGCATTTTTGATTTATTTGATGGAACCTAATGGTTTGGTATTGAGCCGTGCTTTTGGGGTGGAAGGTGATAAAGCGATACCGCCGGGCCAGGTGATGGTGACGGATCCGAATGCCAATTCAGCGCGTTGTGCTCGCGAGCGGCGCGATATTTTGCTTGATCTGGACCCGAGTGCACCTTCGCCCAACACCGTGCCGGGCACCTTGCATACCCTGAGTTTATTGTTTGCGCCCTTGTTGATTGGAGATAGGGTGTTGGGTGTAATGACCATCCAATCGGTGCAGCAGCATGCCTATGCCGAGCGCGAGCGCTTAA
>JBKJLF010000386.1:0-15747 GCA_046597185.1 Burkholderiaceae bacterium
CCCAATTTGACAAAATCATGCGAAAACCGCTATTTTGCAGGAAATTCACCAGCAAAACTATGCGTTTTGGGATAAATTATCCAAAGATCTCAATGGCAACTGAGGAATATAGGATAACCCATTAATGAATGAAATCGTCTTCCCGGCGTCGATTTTGCAACCGCCATTTTTTGATATGCGCGCCGACGATGCCGTCAATTATGGTGCCATTGGTGCGGTCATCGGCCATGAAATCAGCCATGGTTTTGATGATAGCGGTAGCCAGTTTGACGGCAACGGTAATTTGCGCAATTGGTGGAGTGAGCAAGACCGTAAAAACTTTAGCGCCAAGGCCGACATGCTGGTCGCCCAATACAGTAACTACAGCCCGGTGGCCGGCTATAAGGTCAACGGCAAGCTCACGCTGGGCGAAAATATCGCCGACAATTCTGGCTTGGCGGTGGCCTATAAAGCGTATAAATTATCACTCAAGGGCAAACCCGCCCCGGTGATCGATAATTTGACCGGTGAGCAACGCTTTTTTATGGGTTTTGGCCAGGTGTGGCGCGCCAAGGTGCGCGATTCCCAGCAAATTGTGTTGTTGAAGTCCGATACCCATTCACCGGGTCAGTTCCGCGCCAATGGCACGCTGGTGAATCAACCGGGGTTTTATGACGCGTTTGGCGTCAAAGAAGGCGACAAGATGTATGTTGCGCCGGAAAAACGTATCACGATCTGGTAATTTGGTGAGTGCAGTTCGCCAAGCTGGTCAAGTAAGGCCGATCCACCCGGATCGGCACGCGTCTTACCAGTTATTGGAAAAGCCCTTCAGAAACGCCAGCTTTTCTTGCCGATACAAACGCATCAGCGATTCATGCAGGGCAATGGCACTGGCTTCATAGCCTTCCGGGGCCAAATGTACCAGATCAGCGCGGGCCAGCGGCGGATTCATTGCCGCCCACTGCTGAATCGCGCAATTACCGCCCATCGCTTCAGCCCAATTCCAATACAATAAATGCTCCTGAAACGCCACTTCGCGTTGCACCCGCTGCACGGTCAATAAGCTTGGGGCCAAACCATATTGGCCGCAACCACCATCCACACTGGGCCCGGTTTTCTTGGCCGAACTGGGCGCGCCGACCAATAGAATCGCCGCACTGGGCAAGGTGCTGCGGATTAATTGCACCACGGCATGCAAATCGGTGCGGTATTCCTGTTCATTAAAACGCGGATCAAACGCTTCATTGGTGCCATAGGCCAAGATGATTAAATCCGGTTTGCGCCAGCGTAACTGCTGTGCAAACAGCGATTGATTCCAGTTGCGCAAGACCCGGGTGTGTGCGCCGACAATGCCCAAACTGTCATAACTGACACCGGGTGCCAAGCGATCGAGTAAAATCCCACCCAATTGACTCGGCGTACCACTGGTCATTACGCGCAATGGCGTATCGCCAACGGGTTTGAATAATACGTCTTGCATGGCCCAGGTCGGCGTGTAGGGCGTTGACAGCGAGCGACTTTGGCCATCGGGCAATACCACATTCCAACCACCGCCATTGCTACTGCCCTTGGACCACAGGGTCAGCCGCCACAAACCCTCTTCCAATGGCGCTTTGGGGGCAATTTCAATCCCTGCGCTGGCCCCTGCCACATTCACGACCCCACCCAGGGGGAAATCGCCGCCTGCACTGGCATTGGATTTACTCACATCCGAGCGCCACTTGCCCAGCATATGTTGCTTGACCTGGGCCGAACGCTGATTGGTCACATAGCCGGGCGTGAGCCAACCATAACCCGCATTGCCAAACTGGGCTTGCAAACGGATGCGCAGCACATGGCTGAAATAGTCGCCCGCCGTATGCGAATCACCCACTTGTAAGATGCGCACCGTTTCACCATGGCGCGCGCCCTCCAGATTGGAAAGTTGAGTCCAGACCCGTTGAATATTCGGGTCGCCAAAATTCTCCACTTCCACCGCATGGCTGCACGAGCGCACACCCAAGGCCAGCACCCCAACACAGGCGATTTGCGCCATTACCTTGGCCAAAACCGGGCTGAAAATCGGCGGCGGCGGCTGTTGCGTCGCTGTTTGCGTGCTTGTTTGCATCATGGTTTTCATTGCATCACCGTAGTCTTGGGCAGTTGAAATTGCTGCAAAATGAGTTCTGCCAACTTCATCTGCCCTGCCGGGGTGAAATGCACCCCATCATCGGTGCGCATTGCCACCTTACGTTCGCCATTGAGCACAAATTTTTCGTAGCGCCCATTACCCGCACCAATCACGTTATCGGTGGTGGCATAGGTAATACCAAATTCGGCCGCCACACTGGCATACAAGCTATTTAAAATCGGAATACCGGCATTCATTTTTTCGCGCCCCATGGCGGGGTCGCCCAACCAAATCACTTCCACTTGCTTCTCCTTGGCATAAGCCAAAATCTCGCGAATGCGCGAGGCATACATGGCGCGCCAGCGCGGCGTGCCCAGCGGCTCATAGCGCCCGTTTAACACCATATCCCAGGTGTCATTGGCCCCAATAAATACCACCAGCGTAGTGATCTTATGTTTGGGAATGAGTTCTTGTACCGTTTTGGGCCAGTCAAAATAGCGCGGGTAAGCCAAACCGGTACTTTGCTTGCTGGCATCAACACTAGCAATACCATAATTGCGTTGCAAGGTGCGAATCGCCTGCGGTGCCACGCCCTGCATCATCGAATCACCAATAAACAAGACTTTATCGCGGTTACTGAGTATGATTTTGCCATTGGGCAAGCGTCGATTGGTGCTGGCGATGACACCCGATAAACCCATCACGCCCGCCGTACCCATCACAGGCGCATCACTGGCACCCCGCGTTGCTGCACCTGCCGCCGCCGTTGGCACGGCCACGCCAGAGCTTGGCATCGTCCGGGCCACCGCCAAAACCAGTTTGCCGGGATTGGGCCGGGGCTCAGCCACAGGCCGAGATTCAGCCACAGGCCGAGATTCAGCCACAGGCCGATTCTCAGCCGCAGGTTCGCCCGAAATCCAGTCATTACTCGCTTTGACCATTTGCACATCCAACTGCTGCAAGTAATTTTGCACTTGAGAAACCGGCGATTGGATTTGTTGATCCAATTGCGCGCCCCATTGCCCCACCGGGCTGGCCGCAAACGTCCCCAGGCCACTTTCACTGTGGTGGGTTTGCTGCCAATACGTGTCTAAGCCGGTATGGCGCAGCCAAACCATGATCAGCAGCGTCAACACCAACATCAGCACCGTTGACCAGGTAGCTGGCTCGGGCAGTATGCCAGTTGGCAGCTTGGCGGGTGGTCGATCACCGTGAATTGAGAAATAAGCCATACAATTAATACTGATAATAAATAAAAGCCGGAATACCACTGGGTGCCAGCAAAATAATCAATTGCACCGCAGCAGCAAATGGCAAGGGTTTAATAAACCAAGGCATGCGCCGCATCAGCGCCAACAAGCCTGCACGCATCCGGTTACTGTAGTGCCAAAAGCCAAACATCAAGGCCATAAAAGCAAAGCCCAAACCAATATTCAATTGCAGCGGCACTGAAAAGCGCGAGAGGCCGGCCAAATAATGCCAGGCATCCAGCGCGCTGTCGGCCCGGAAAAATACCCAGGCAAAACACACAAAATGAAAAGTCAGGATCGCGCCAAGCCAGGCGGGCATGCGCCAGGGACAAATTTTATCCCAAATATTTTGCGCAATCATACCCACGCCATGAATACCGCCCCACACCAGATACTTTAAACTCACGCCATGCCACAATCCGCTCAACAACATCGCTGCCAGCAAATTCACCTGGGTGCGCCACCATGGGCCTTTATTGCCGCCAAAAGTGATGTAGACATAATCCCGAATCCAAGTTGAGAGTGAAATATGCCAACGCCGCCAAAAATCACGCAGGCTGTCGGCCCGGTAAGGTTGGTTGAAGTTGGGCAGAACTTGATAGCCAAGCAACATGGCGAGAGCAATCACCAATTCGGAATAGCCGCTAAAATCAAGATAAATCTGCATTGCGTAGGCGTACATGCCCAGGATCAGCTCCAAACCATGATATGCATCAGGATTGGCAAACAAGGGGTTGACCCAATGCTCAGCCAGCCAACTGGCCAGCCACACTTTTTTGGCCAGGGCCGATAAAATCAATAACACGGCGGCATCGGCATTTTGTACCTGCCGCGGCTCCGCACTTTGCATTTGATGCAATAAACCCTGGGGGCGACCAATCGGGCCAGCCAATAAGGTGGGGAAGAATGACAGATACAACATGGTATCAAACACCGACGCCGTGGCCGCCTTGCCGCGCCCTACATCAATCAAATAAGCCAAGGCCTGGAAGGTGTAGAAGGAAATACCAACGGGCAGCAAAATATCGAGTGGTGGAATTATCCAGGCCAAATGCGCTTGATCGAAGGCAAACTGCACTTGCACCCGGAAAAATTCGTAATATTTAAACACACCCAGATTCAATAAAGAAATCGTCACCCCCAGGCCGAGCCACAGCCACCGGGATGCGGGGCGCGTGCTCATGGCGCTGGCGCAAAGACTCACGACACTGGAATAGATGAATAAAATGAAGGCAAAACGCCAGTCGAGCAAGGCATAAAAACCATAACTGGCGAACAATAGCAAGGTTTTTTGCGCGCTAACATAGCGTTGTAAGCCCCAATACAAACAAAGGAAGACCACAAACACAATAGCAAATTCGGGGGTTAGATAACTCATGGCACACAATAATGAATGAGCTGGCATTGTACCGCGTTGCAGACCAATTTGCAGACAATACGATAGTGATAATCCTCAATTTGGTCACAATGATGCCCATGCACTGGTGTATGATGCCAGATACCATCGAATCGAGCAACGAATCGAGCAGCGAATCAAGCAGACGAAAGGCGCACATGAAAATCTACCTACTCTATACTGGCGGCACCATAGGATCGGTCGGCACCCCATTAAAGCCATTGCAAGGCCCGGCTTTCACTGCGGCCTTCAAGGCGGTGATTGAGCCATTGATCAATACCCAAATGCCAGACATCCAAATTCATTACGACTTTTTCCCCAATACCTTGGATTCCACCAATATGCAACCGTCTGATTGGGTCACGATTGCACAAACGATTTTGGATAATTATTGCGCCAACGATGCCTTTTTGGTCTTGCATGGCACCGACACCATGGCTTGGACTTCTTCCGCACTCTCGTTTATGCTGCCCGGCATTGCCAAACCCTTGCTGGTGACTGGTTCGCAATTACCGTTGTTTTTCAGCCAGAAGGAAGGTGATTACCATCTTTTATTCAATACCGATGCTCTGCGCAATGTGATGGGTGCCTTGCAATTTTTGAAATTTCGCATTCCCGAAGTTGGCTTGTATTTTGCCGATGCCTTAAACCGTGGCAACCGGGCGGTGAAAAGTAATGCCAGCGAATTTACCGCCTTCACCTCGCCCAATTTTCCACCGCTGGGCACCTATGGCGTATTGCCGCAGGTAACGGATAATTTAATCCTGGCCACGCCTTCCAGCAATGCACTGGATATGCATATCGAAGCAGTGCGCGCCAATCTGACAACGATTCGTGCCAATATCGACCAGGTATCGGTGATTCAATTTTTAATTTTCCCGGCCTTCTACAGCAAGAGTGGCTCGTTGCTGGTGTCGATGTTAAAACAAATTCGCCAAATGGAGCCGCCACTGAAGGGAATTATCTTTGAATCCTTTGGTGCGGGCAATATTCCCGACTTTGATGAAATGCGCCAGTTGATTCAAGACATGCATCAATCTGGCATCGCCATGGTGGATTGCACCCAGGTGCATTCGGGCGATGTCAACTACGATGCCTACGCCACTGGCTCCTGGTTGCGTAATGCAGGTGTGTTGAGTGGCTTTGACATGACACCTGTTGCGGCCTTGACCAAACTCATCGTCACACTGGCACGCCAGCCGGATGCTTCATTCGAACAAATTCAAAGCGACATGGCCACCAATCAGGCAGGGGAAATGAGTGGTAATGGTCAGTAGCAGCATGAGCGCCATCGTGTGTGTGCGCGAAGCGGGAATCGAAGACGATTTCTTTCGCTACCTGCACCAACATTTGCTGGGCAATGGCAGCCCGGAGACAGGCTATTTTCAACCCTTGCCGCGCAGTGAATCGCGCTTGTCGGAAAAAAAGGAAGCGCAATTTCGCGCCAGTCTGAAACTCCCCTTTGGCACACCAGGCTGGCGTAAAACCTCCCTTGCGCGCAATGCGCAAGGGGAGATTTTAGGCCATGTCGATTTACGCGCCCGCCCCGAAATTTATGCCGCGCACCGCTGCCTGCTGGGCATGGGCGTCGCGCGCAGCGTGCGCCGCCACGGCCTGGGTACGCGCTTGCTGGCGCACGCCAGCGCATGGGCCATGGCGTGCGAAACCCTGGAATGGATGGATTTGCAGGTGCTAGGGGGCAATCTGGGCGCGATTGCCTTGTATCGGCGCGCCGGCTTTATCGTCATCGGAGAAATACCCGAGATGTATAAAATTGATGGCAATGCCTTATCCTTATTGACCATGAGCCGAAAAATCCTTTCCTGATCCTGTTCCGCATCAATAAACCGGGGCGATACGCCGCCTTAATATCCCTTGACTCTATCCACGCCAGCCGGAATCGGCCCGCTTGCCCGATAGAGCGCAATATTTTGCGCGACAATTTTGCGCGCCCGTTTCCAAATCAGTCGGGCCGGAGATATGCGGCAACACCGTCACCTTGGGATGCGCCCACAATGGGCTATCGACGGGCAGCGGCTCCTGTTCAAACACAGCCGGCATGGCGCGCGCCAATTGCGCCAGCCAGGATTGGGCCTTGGCGGGTGGCCCCTGGAATAAATAAGGTATCGGCGCATACGGTATCGGTAAATTCATGATATTTGACTGGGGTGAGCTTGAATCAGCACATGATATCAAATTCAAGCCACAATCACGAAAGTCAGTTTATAATTGGTTCCCCGCATCGGCCATTGAAAGGACCTGGTTATGTCAACTGATTTGCAGCGCGATACATGCCCAATCTGCGGCTGCCGTGAATTTACTCTGCCCCGTCCCGACTTGCAACCGCACCCCTACCAGGCTTGCAGCGAGTGCGGGTTTTATTACCAGGCAAGGCTGATCGACAAAGTCTATGAAGGCCACCATGAATTGCCCGGCGACACCATGTCGCAACACGAGCGCGATGTCAATCAATATCTGGCCAACACCTTCCATGCCTGGTTTCCAGCCCCGGCACCGGGTCAACATAGAACCTGCCTCGACATCGGTTCCAAATACCCCTGGCTCTCGCATTGCCTCGGTTTGCTCGGTTGGCAAAGTTATGCCATCGACGGCATCCCGGAAATTTTGCAATTTACCCAGGCAGAACAACTCAAGGTGCATGCCTTTCAATGTAATTTTGAAAAACACAGCCAAAGTGGGCAACCCTGGCCATGGGATAGCGCCGATACGACCCCGCTACAATTTGATTTCATCACCATTATTCATGTGATTGAACATTTTTATTTCCCGCTGGCGGCCCTGAAGGCAATTTTTAATTTATTGAAACCCGGCGGTATCTTGTTTGTGCGCTGCCCGGATAGTGGATCGGAAGGCGTTGAACGCGATTTTACCGAGGGCCATTACAGCATCCATCCACAAATCTGGTGTCTGCACGCACTGGAATTGGCGGCCCATAAAACCGGCTTTACCATCAAAGAAACCTGGCCCATGGTGGGCCAGCGCGATATGGTCTTGCGTAAGCCCGAGGAAGGAAAAGTGGCGATTGACGACGACTATTACCAGGCCATGCAAATGAGCGCCAAGCTCGAATTGGGCGTGGGCATGATCGTAAAAAATGAACAGGCAGATTTACCCGCCTGCCTGCAATCAGTGGGCGGGATTGCCGATCTGATTTGCATCATCGATACCGGTTCGACCGACCGCACCCTGGAAATTATTCAAATCTGGGCCGATAGCGCAGGCTGGCAAGTTGCGCTGGACCGGGTGCCACCGCAATTGATGGCCAAAACCGTGCTGGTGCGGCGTTATTTTGGCGCATCCGAACAGGATGAAACGGGTGATTGGAAACTGTGGCATTTCGGTCAGGCGCGCAATCAATATGTGCAGTCGCTCAATCGGCTGGTCAACTGGATACTGTGGATGGATGCCGACGATATCCTGCTGCAACCGCACCGCGTGCCGCCCTTATTACAGTATCAAAACGATGTATTTGGCTTTGGCATTGTAGACCGGGCAGAAAATTACAGCACGCGCTTTATCCATCATCGGCTGTGGCGCACTGGCCTTGGCATTCATTATCAGGGCGCTTGCCACGAATACCCGTATTGGCCCAGCCATGCGCGCTTGCTCTCCACTGATCTCAATATTCACCACCGCTGGACCACCAACCCGCAGCAAGAGCTGGGGCCGTCACGCAATTTGCGCATTTTGCAGCGCGAATATAACCACGGCCAGCCCACGTTGCGCGTGTTATTTTACCTGGGCAATACGCTTAAAGATGCCGGACGCTATCCGGAAGCGATTGAGATTTATACCGAATATCTGGCGCAAAAACCGGGATATTGGGATGAGTATGTGTTTTGCATGCTGTATAAAATGCGCTGCGAGCGCCTGCTGGCTTACCAAAATGGTGACTATGGCGCTTTCTTTACCACGGGCTTTGAAGCACTGGCGCAAGATCAACGCTTTAGCGAAATTTCGATGGAATTGGCCTACGCCTATTTCGATTTGGGCCAATGGCATAAATCAATTGCCTTTTGCGAATTTTCGCTGCAAGACTTGCCTGCCACCGATTTATTCATCGAACCCGATAAATACACCGATCAACCGCACCGGATTATGGCACGCTGTTACCAGCAATTGGGCAATTGGCAAAATGCAGTCGATCACACCCGGGAAGTATTAAAATTTGTGCCCGATGATGTGGATATGCAAAACCAGGTAAAAGCCTGGTCACTCTCGATGGGTGACGAACCTGAATTACATGCAGAATTACATGCAAATCGCCCCGGCGCGGCGGGGGATATCGTCCTCACGCTACATGCTTTGGAACGTTACAAGGCATTGCACCCCAATTGCAAGATTTTTTACTATTGCGCGGCCCAATTCAAGGATATCCCGCGCATCAGTAGCGCGGTCAGTGAAGTGCGCGACAGCGCCAATTTTGTTGCGCAAGCGGTATTACACGGTGTGAATTTTATTGGCTATCCATTTGCCGAGGGTTACCCGAATAAGCCGATGCAACGCAATTTATTGGATTATTTTGCTCAGGAACTGGGATTGCCCGTAGCAGAGAGTGATAGTGTGGTGAGCTTTACCCCGCAATTTCCTGCCATCACCAACCCGGCGTTGCAGGCCTTGCTGGGGCAAGAGATCATCACCTTGCATTGCCAGGCGGGTTGGTCGCCGTATAAAAATTGGCCCATGAGTTACTGGCAAAGCTTGGTCGAGAGAATGCGCGCTGACCCCGCCTTTGCGCCATATCAGTTGGTGCAAATTGGTGCGGCCAGCGACCCGGCTTTGCCTGGCGTGACCGATTTGCGCGGCAAATTGAGTCTGGTTGAAAGTATGCAGGCGATCAAGCTGGCGCGCTTGCATGTGGGTGTCGATAGTTTTTCCAACCATGCCACGGCCTTGTTACCGCCTACGCCCGCCGTCATTTTATGGGGTTCCACCAGCCCTGTTGGCAGTGGTTATGCGCACAATACCAATATCTGGAAAAAAGAAATTGGCTGCTCGCCCTGTTACCGTGAGTATGATGCGATGTCGGCCAACCCCAAGGGCAAATGTCCGCTGGATACTACCCAAAGCTGGGAAAATCCGCTGCATCCGTGCATGACGGGCATTAGTGTGGATGAGGTATGGGCGGCGGTATTGGCCAAATTGCCGGATCGGGTATAATTGGGCACCTTTCATTTCGACACACCACAATCATGTCTACCCTGCCCGTTTAATCGTCTTTGCGCCTTGGCCTACGCCAGGCGCGCCATAACCCAACGATACTGATCAGGAGCCAAAACGATTCCATCACAATCGACGGAATATTTGGCTCAGCCACCAGGGATATCAAAATCAAGCTGGCCCCCAGCGCATTGGTCAGTGAATAAATCACATCTTCCGCACGCCAGCGCCCAAACTGCTGCATGCCATAGGCCAATATCAAGGCAAAAGCACCCAGGGTGCCAAGTATATTTAACAGAGTCATAGGCTTGGAAAGTTACAGTCGTCATCAAAGTCCAGCATTGTAGCCGATTCCAACCCGCGCGGTGGGAAACCACGGCAAGCACAGGCAGGTAGATACATTACGGCTGGGCTCCAGTTTGCGCGCCCGACCTTGCATCCGGCAAAAAGGTAGACGAAGCCACGCTGCACGCCTTGTTTGAAGTACTCGAACGCGATGCCTGCGCCATGAACCGACCACAGGACGCCTCGCAATGGGTGAGCCAGGCCAGCTTGCCCGAACCCTTTTGCAGCCTGAGCCGACGCTGGCTGATGCAGGGCGCGGAATTGATGGTGCGATATAGCCCTTGATCACGGCTGGCAAGTATGGCACGCCCTACGCCATGTCGGCCCCAGCCTAGGCATCTCGCACCAAGCGGGCCAGCAACTGATCGACTACCTGCGCGGCCTGTGGTTTGGCGACCGCAGCGCCGCCACCGTGCGCGACTTCATGCAAGTGAACCTGGCGCTGGATGCTTCCAGGGTCGATGCATTTTTTGCCTGGATCGCCGCCAACCGGATCAAGATGCTGGATTTGCAAAACCTGCTGCGCGAGCGCCCATGGGAAGCATGAACCTCAAAAACATGAAACACCGCGAATTGCTCAGTCCACGGCAAGTGATGCTATCATCAAACAACCCTTTTGTTTTGGATTGCACATGGCCCTTTTTTCTCCCCGCAGCACGCTAGAACAATTGCCACGTTTTGCGCTGAATGCACTTGACGTGCAAATCTTGCACCACGCCAGCCAATACCGCCAAACCTTACTGGCAAAAATTGCTGCGGCCCAAGTGCGTATCTATTTATGCAGCCTCTACTTGCAAAACGATGAAGCGGGCGCGGAAGTGTTAGCCGCGCTGCATGCGGCCAAAGCCGCGCGACCGGGACTGGATATCGTGGTTTTGGTCGATTGGCACCGCGCCCAACGCGGCTTGATCGGGGCCAGCAAAGCAGCAGGCAAGACCGATGGCAATTCGGCCTGGTATCAACAGCAGGCACAAGTCTATACCACCAACATACCCATTTATGGGGTGCCAGTACAAACCCGCGAGTTATTTGGCGTACTGCACCTAAAGGGTTTTGTGATTGATGATACCGTCATCTATAGCGGTGCCAGTTTAAACAATGTGTATTTGCACAAATTCGATAAATATCGCCATGACCGCTATTTACTGCTGGAAAATCGCGCACTGGCCGATGCGATGGTGCAATTTTTGCAGCAGCAAATTTTGCCCTCGCCCGCCGTGCTACGGCTGGATGTGGCCAACATCCCGCTAACCCGCAGCATCAAGCCGCAAATTACCCAATTTCGCAATCAATTAAAACAGGCACACTACCCTGTGCCCTCAGTCAACGCAAGCTTGATGGAACTGACGGTCACGCCACTGGTGGGGGTGGGTAAAAATAACCCGCTCAATCGGGTGTTGTGCCAATTATTGGCGGCCAGCCGCCAGCAAATCATGATTTGTACGCCGTATTTCAATTTTCCGCTGGCGATAACACGAGAAATTAACCGCGCCTTGAAGCGCGGCGTCAAAATTGACATTATCGTCGGCGATAAAACCGCCAATGATTTTTATATCCCGCCGGAACAGCCATTCAAATCCATCGGTGCGCTGCCTTACTTATATGAAGTCAATTTACGGCGTTTTGCGAAAAAACAACAGAACTTCATCGACCAGGGCCAGCTCAATATCCATCTATGGCGCGACGGCGACAACAGTTATCACTTGAAAGGCATGTGGATCGATCAGCACTACAGCCTGATGACGGGCAATAATCTCAACCCCCGGGCGTTTCGCCTGGATTTGGAAAATGCCCTGTTGATCCACGACCCCAAACATGAATTGCTACAGGCACAACAAGCCGAACAAGCCAGTATTTTGAAGGACACCACCCAGTTATTGCACTACACCTGGCTGGAACAGGTGCTCGATTACCCGCCTGCCGTAACCAAGCTACTCAAGCGACTCTCGCGCACCCGACTGGATCGCCTGTTTTACCGCGTGCTGTAGCAGCCCAGGCAGTGGCTGATGCCACCACCTGATGCCTCGTGCGGCTTGAATCAATCGTTATTGTGCAAACGCCGCTGTTTCACCGCTTGCGACAAGCCTTCCAACACGGTTAAGCTTGATTCCCAATCGATACAGCCATCGGTGACCGATTGACCGTACACCAGATCCTTCAATTCCTTACCTGCGACCAAATCCTGGCGTCCACCAACGAGGTTGGATTCAATCATCACACCCACAATCCGGCCATCACCACCCGCCACCTGGCTGGCGATATCGGCGCACACGGGCACCTGGTTTTCCGGTTTCTTGGAGCTATTGGCGTGGGAAGCGTCAATCATGATGCGCGCCGCCAAATTAGCGCTGGCGATTTCTTTACACACCGCTTCAACGCTGGCCGCATCGTAATTGGGTACTTTACCTCCGCGTAAAATAATGTGGCAGTCTTCATTGCCGTTGGTGGCCACAATGGCCGAGTGGCCGCCTTTGGTGACCGACAAGAAATGATGCGATTGCGATGCGGCTTTGATCGCATCCGAGGCAATTTTGACGTTACCGTCGGTGCCGTTTTTAAAGCCCACCGGGCAAGATAAGCCGGACGCCAATTCGCGATGCACTTGCGATTCGGTGGTACGTGCGCCAATCGCGCCCCAGGATACCAAATCCGCGATATATTGCGGACTAATCACGTCCAGATATTCAGTGCCGGCGGGCAAGCCGATTTCGTTAATTTTCAACAACATCTCGCGCGCCTGGCGCAAGCCGTCGTTAATGCGGAAGCTGTTATCCATATACGGATCATTGATCAAGCCCTTCCAACCGACCGTGGTGCGTGGTTTCTCGAAATACACCCGCATCACGATTTCCAATTCCCCTGCGAAACGAATACGCTGTTGCACCAGGCGTTCTGCGTATTCCAGCGCGGCTTTGGGGTCATGAATTGAACAAGGGCCAATCACCACCATTAAACGATCATCCTGACCGTGCAAAATGCGATGCAAGGCATTGCGCGAATTGGCAACCGTGTAGGATGCGGCGTCAGTACAGGGAAATTCACGAATCAAATGAGACGGTGGCAGCAGTTCTTTCATTTCGCGAATACGCAGATCATCGGTACGTGGCATAGCTTTCTCCAAATTAACAAGATTAAAGGATTAAAGGATTAAAAATATCAGGATTAAAAAAAAACCGCCATCGCTGGCGGTTTTTTAGGATTCGGTTTGATTTCAACATTTAACTTTTAAATGAACTCACCGCTATTCCACCGCCTTGGGCTGTGCGTAGCTAAAGAAAAAATAAAAGAAAAATTTGTTCAGGTTCATAAGATTTGACAGGCCCTTAAAATAGGTACACAGTGGATAGACAACAAATACACCGTAGATTCGTCACAGACAGGGCACTATAGCAAAATATAAAGCGGCTTGGCAAGTGAATTTCTCGAATTTTCGCTCAGCTCACAAAACTAAACCGCAAATCAAGCCGAAAATCATCCCGCCGTACCACCAACAGTCACCTCTTCAATCCGCAAGGTCGGTTGCCCTACCCCCACCGGAATACTTTGCCCTTCCTTGCCACACATACCGACCCCGGCGTCAAGGCGCATATCATTGCCTATCATTGATACCCGATTCAATACATCCGGGCCATTGCCAATCAGGGTGGCACCTTTCACCGGATAGGTGACTTTACCGTTTTCGATCATATACGCTTCGCTGGCCGAAAAGACAAATTTGCCATTGGTAATATCGACTTGGCCACCGCCAAAATTGGCGGCAAAGATGCCGTGTTTTACCGAAGCCAGAATTTCTCCGGGGTCTTTGTCGCCACCCAGCATATAGGTATTGGTCATGCGTGGCATCGGCAAATGGGCGAAGGATTCGCGCCGCGCATTGCCCGTGACCGGCATTTTCATCAGGCGCGCATTCATGGTGTCTTGCAAATAGCCGCGCAAGATGCCATCTTCAATCAACATCGTGCATTGGCTTGAGTTGCCTTCATCATCAATATTGAGCGAACCACGGCGATGCGCGATGGTGCCGTCATCCACCACCGTCACCCCCGGTGCCGCCACTCTTTGCCCAATTCGGCCCGCAAACGTGCTCGACCCTTTACGGTTAAAGTCACCCTCCAGGCCATGGCCGATGGCTTCATGCAATAACACACCGGGCCAACCGGGGCCAAGCACAATCGTCATCAAACCTGCCGGAGCCGGGCGCGCTTCCAGATTCACCAAAGCCGCATGCACCGCTTCGCCAGCGTATTGGTCGAGTAAGGCATCATCAAACATGGCATAGCTTAAACGTCCGCCACCGCCGCTATTGCCCATTTCACGCAAGCCATTTTGCTCGACAATCACGGTGAGCGAAACCCGTACCAGCGGCCGGATATCGGCTGCCATCACACCATCGCTACGGGCCACCAAAATCACATCATATTCCGCCGCCAAACCGGCCATCACTTGCACCACCCGTGGGTCTTTGGCGCGTGCCATTTTTTCCAGCCGTTCCAGCAGTGCCACTTTGGCGGTGGCATCCAGCGAAGCCAGCGGGTCGTGCGGCAGATACAGCGAGCGGCCACCCGAAGTTTGCATCTGGCGCGCCAGTTTGATCTTGCCTGCGCCCTGGCGCGCAATGGTGCGGGTCGCTTCGGCCGCTTCCAGCAAAGCGGCTTCGGAAATTTCGTCCGAATATGAGAAGGCGGTTTTATCACCCACCACCGCGCGCACCCCTACCCCTTGATCAATCGAAAAATTGCCGGTTTTGACGATGCCTTCTTCCAGACTCCAGCTCTCACTCTTGGTAAATTGGAAATACAGGTCAGCGTAATCGACTTTATGCACAAACATGGTGCCCATGGCGCGCAGCAAATGGCTTTCATCCAGACCGAAAGGCGTCAGCAATACCTCACGGGCCAAACCGAGGGTGCTTAAATTGGGTTCAAAAGGGATCATGGCAGGGCCTTATTTTCAATGGTTCAATGATTCAATAATTCAAAAAAATGATTTTATAGCTTACGATGCTTAAGCGCCGGCAAGTTTTCGCGCACCTGGCCCATGTAATCGAGATCCAGTTCTGCCGTGACCACGCCTTCGCCTTCCGGCAAGACAGCCAGCATCTTACCCCAAGGGTCGATGATCATGCTGTGGCCCCAAGTGCGACGGCCGTTCACATGGGTGCCGCCCTGGGCGGAGGCCAACAAATAGCACTGGTTTTCAATCGCCCGGGCGCGCAGCAAGATTTCCCAATGGGCTTGCCCTGTAGTATAGGTAAACGCGGCCGGCAATACCAATAACGAGCAACTCCCCAAGGCACGAAACAATTCGGGAAAGCGTAAATCATAGCAAACCGACAAGCCAACCTGACCAAACGGCAAGGCCACGCTCGCCACTTCGCAGCCCGGCACGATGGTGCGCGATTCATCATACGATTCGCTGCCTTTGGTAAAGCCAAACAAATGAATTTTATCGTAGCGTGCCGCCAACTGCCCTTCCGGGTTATACAC
>JBKJLF010000792.1:0-2795 GCA_046597185.1 Burkholderiaceae bacterium
AACATCGTCTAACATCGCAATGATATTGAGTAAAGTTGATTTGCCACAGCCAGAGCGGCCCCTCTGGCTGTGGCAAATCAACTTCGCGAGGGTAAAGGGCGGCGTGATCGCGTGCCTTGAGCGGCCCCTCTGGCTGTGGCAAATCAACTTTACTCAATATCATTGCGATGTTAGACGATGTTAGCAGTGGTGAATATCAGTTTGATGGGCAAAACGTGGCTCAACTGTCTTTTAAGCAGCGCTCGGCATTGCGCAACAGCGCGATTGGTTTTGTCTTTCAGTCGTTTAATTTGCTCGATGAGCTGTCGGTCATAGAAAACATCAAATTACCCCTGCGCTTTGCCCGGCCAGCACGACCAGAGCTGGTGGCACATGCACAAGCCGTATTAGATCGTGTCGGGTTGACGCATCGGCGCGACCATAGACCGTCGCAATTGTCTGGCGGCCAACAGCAACGGGTGGCACTGGCGCGCGCTTTGGTGATGAAGCCCAAATTGTTGCTGCTCGATGAACCAACCGGTAATTTGGATGCGAGCACCAGTGCGGAAATCATGGATTTATTAGACGAATTAAATGACGGCAAAGTCACCATCATTCTGGTCACCCATGAAGCGCAATTTGCACAAAGGGCAAGCAAGATTTTTCACCTGGCTGACGGCCAAATCGGCGTAGCCTAAGGAGAATCTTGCATGATACGCTTCTTAGAGCAGCTAGCGAATGCGCGCCAAAGCCTGTGGCAGGCCAAATTTTTTAGTGCAACCACGGTATTGCTCCTTGCTACCGTCATGGCAATGCTATCGACAGTCACGTCGCTCAATACGATTTTGTTATTCAAGGAACTGCCCTATCCACAAGCTGAGCAATTATTGGCGCTACAGGCAAATATTGCCTCACCTGGGCAAAAACTGCATGGTAACACTACCGCGTTGGCGCGCCAATGGCATGATTCCTTGGCTAGCCTCGGCCAATTTGAAATGAGTTTGGGTTCGGAAAGCAAGGTGAGCATTGCTGGTAGCGACGAAAAAATCCCTAGCACTTTTGTCAGCATGGGCTATTTCAATTTACTGGGCGTCAAAGCGGCACAAGGTATGACACTCAGCGAGCTTGATGCGACCGAGGAAAAGTCGCGCGTTGCGGTGCTCAGTCACGATTTATGGCAGCGGCTCTTTCCCCAGGGCCAAAGCATTGCAACAGCTAATATCAACATTGAAGGCCAGACCTATCGTGTGGTCGGCGTGATGCCCGCAGATTTTCGTTCGCCGAAAGGGTTACGCGGGCGCGCCGAAGGGCTGTGGTTACCATTTGCATTGTCGGGCATGAAGTTAGATGCATGGGGGCGCTTTTCTAGTAGCTTGGAAGTGCTTGGTCGTAGCAACAGCGCGCTCGAACCTTTGCAGCAAAGGGTGGCGAGTTTGACGGCGGCATTGATGGCGGAGCACGCCAACGGTGGCATGCCGCCCGAATTTAAGATCGGTGCGCAGGTATTGCCACTGCGGGATGCAGTTGCTGGCGATGCTGGCAAAAGTAGCTTGGTGGTCTTGTTGGCGAGCGCCTTGCTGGCCTTGCTTGGCTTATCCATTATTGCAACAATGTGGCTAGCACGTATTGCGCGCCGTCGCACGGCGCTCGCATTGCATGTGGTCTTGGGCGCGCATATGAGTGACATTGTCGCCACCGTCGCCTATGAAATTATTTGCCTGTTCGTACTGGCGTTTTTTGCGGCTTTGCCACTGGCCTATTACTTGGTCGGCACAATCAAGTTGCTGGGTGCGCAGAGCTTACCGCGCTTGGCTGAATTGTCACTCGACGCGACAGCAATTGGTTTATTGTTGCTCATCATGTGTGCAACTGCATTGGTCTTGACGGTATTGCTCATGCAGCGTTTCAAACGCTTCGACATTATTGAACAATTGCGTGGTAGCGGCAAGGGCTCGGTTAATGGTATGCAAATGCTGGCGCGGCGTGGCATTTTGGCAGCGCAATTGAGCCTGATTTTGGTCGCTTTGGGTTTGGGGGGCATGTTATTGCAAGACACAGGGAAACGCTTGCTGCATGACCCCGGTTATGCCCAGACGGGCGCTAGTGTTTTGCAAATCGAATTGCCTGCCAGCTTGCACTCGGCTACCAGTAAAAGCGAATTGGAAGCGCGCTTGAGTCAAGCCTTGATCGGTGGCGGCTATGCAAAATCGCTTGCCTTGGTGGATATGCCACCTGTTTCGCGTGCTTTGGCGCTATTTACCGTCAAAGAAGCAAGCGGCGAGGCGATTGCGCAAATGCAGGTCAACGGTGTCGGCTATGCCTATTTAGGGGGCATCGGCATGCGTGTGCTGGCGGGGCGTTTAATGACGGCTAATGATGTGCAAGATGCGAACAAGGTTGTGGTGCTGGGCCAGCAAGCGGCGCGTTTAATCGGCAAAAACCAGAGCGGAAAAAATCAGAGCAGTATCAATCAGAGCAGTATCAATGAGAGCGTGCTGGGTAAGAAAATTGTGATCGACAACGAGCAATTTGAGGTGATCGGTGTTGTCAACGACATTTACAACGCGGTGCAAAGCCAGTTAGGCGCGAGTTTGCAAGCGTATGTCCCTTTCAAACACTTTGATGGCGTGCCAACTTTAACCTTGATGCTATTCCATGATGGCGAGGGGCCAAATAAGGAAAAATTAAGTAAAACCCTAAGCGCATAGGTTTATACACATCTCGAAAGATATTAAAATATAAACTAATAATGCTCAAATAAAATATCACTCATTTTTGCAACACATAAAATAAAAAGTGTAGAAAAACGAAAAAAA
>JBKJLF010000821.1:0-3587 GCA_046597185.1 Burkholderiaceae bacterium
CGGTTTTTTGGATCATATTGTCGTATATCTCTAAGCAACACGCTACTTGTGCCGCCGAAATCGGTGCAGTATACGAAATCTGAGGACTGATCATGACCCGACCGCGCTGCAATCCCAAAGGATCAATGCCTGATACCGGATTTCCTTCTACATAAGCGTATGTATTAATGCCCCCAGGCACCCCTGTGTCAGCAAACTTACAAAGTGGAATAAATAACGCATGACTACCCTTTTTTTGAAAATAATAACGGTTTAATGCAGTGTGCTTAAAAGACCCCGGTACCCAACGCGGATCAAGCGCCGGGCGCAGCCGATGCCCACACCATAAGTGCAAAGAAGGCAAAGCACCAGCGCGAACAGCGCAGCCTGAAGCACCAGCGCATTCGATATGGCACCCAGGGCGGCAACCTTTTGCGAAAGGCTGAGCATGAGCAAACCAAACGCCGCGCCCGCCACCAAGCTGGGCAAATGAAGAATACGCAACAAGCCGCCCACGCGGTCCTCCATCGTCGCCCCCAGCGCCAAACGGGTGGCGATTGGGGCGGTGGCGGAATAAAATAAATAATTGATAATGGCGGCCACCCCGGAAACGGCCATCGCCAGCGTCAGCAACGCCAGTAACGCCGCCAATTTGGCGATAATGTAATAGCTGCTGACCAATTCCGAGCGAAGTGCTTCAATCGGCTGATATTCCTCCAGCACCAGCGTTGGCTCAATCGTCTTGAGAAATTGCACCATCCGTGCTTTCGGCGGGCTGGCGCGACCGGGGTGAAACAGCATCAGGTTCAGGCTGGGCGGCCCGTCAAAGTGCTGAAACGGGATATACGCTTGCAGCGTGGCCCCGATATGGCTTTGCACCGGATTTTTAACGTCGTTGACTACCCCGACCACCTGAGCCGCCGGATGGCCGCTACGGCGACGGCTGCACCGAACAGGCTCATCAGCAATAATAAGCCGCCGATGAAGGAAAAGCTAACTTCCAGCTCAGCCAAGCGCGGCAGGGTGCCTGCCCCAAGTATTTTTATCATGCCCGCCAAATAATACGCCAGCAACACCGCCACCGGTGTCGCCACAGTAAACAAAACCGCGATTTCCAGCACGACGACACGGGCCAGGTCACCAAACCGCGCACCCAGCACGGTATACAGCGCCAGCGTCGGGCGGCGGCGTGAAATGCGCGCCAACCATAGCGTGGCAACAATCGACAGGCCAAGCAATGCCAGCAGCAGTGTCGCGATGAGGGCCAGCATATCCGCTTTAACTGATTCGCCAGCAACGGCCTCGCGCAACGGGCTGATGCGGGCCGTCACCCGAAAATCGGGCGGCATCTGGCCTTTGGCGTTGGCTTGCATCAACGCGGCGGTCATGCTGCTGATGCGTTCGGCCAGCGCAGGGTCAGTCGCGTCACCCGCGCCACCCTTAAGCCTGCCGATCACTTCCAGACTGGCAGAAAAGCGGTTCCATGCCGTCATCGCACTGCCTGACATGGCAATGGGCAGCCAAACCCCATCGGCGGTGCCGCGCAAAGCCCGCGTCGATAGAAACGTGG
This sequence comes from Burkholderiaceae bacterium, assembly GCA_046597185.1. Classification (GTDB taxonomy): domain Bacteria; phylum Pseudomonadota; class Gammaproteobacteria; order Burkholderiales; family Burkholderiaceae_D; genus CAMBDR01. The sequence continues at coordinate 1,550 of JBKJLF010000821.1, forward strand.
GCGGCATCACGCCGACGACGCGGTAATTTTCGCCATCCAAAACGATGTAGGCATTGATCGGGTTGGCGGCATTGGGGAACAAGCGCTGTCGTATCCCGTCGCTTAGCACCGCTACCTTGGTTTTTTGCTCGTTCGGGTCGATTTGGCTCAATGATAAGGTTTCGGTAGGTAGCACCAAGGCATGATTTGGTGCAATGACAAGACGGCGAACCGGGAGTTGGCTCACAAGGGTGCTCAAATCAATTTCATGAAAGGGTGCCAGAAATTGCATCAGCATTGCTGCGTCATAATTGCAGCGGACAATCTCGAAACAGGTTTCACCCGGCTCATTGATGACATCATAATAAACAGCCTCCGCCGATGTATTGATAAAGACCTTGTTGGGGCAGATATGGCGCATATCGCCTTCGCCGCCAAAAAAATTATCCAACCGGAACAGGTTTGTGGCGACAAGCGCCAAATCATAGATGGAGATCACCGGGCCGAGACGCATCAAATCCGCTTGGCTGTCCAGTAAGCGCTTATGATGGCTTATGTGGGGGCTTATGTACTATCAGGCTTCGTGCGATTAAGGCACCGCCAATAGCACATGTAACCCATAGGGAAAAGAACGCAATGACAGCATAATTGGCAGAACGCCGTTCAACCAGTGATTCAATTTGACCGCGAAGGAATTGCGTGACAACAAACACAACAATGCCGCCAACGATTACGCCTACCCACATCACCATCCATGTCCTGGCACTCCCGGCACTGCCATAGCCGATCCATGCACCGAGGAGCAAGAATGATGGCGATACCCCAAACAAAAACCAGGCTGCACGCAAAGAAAAATCATCTTCACCGCCAGGTGAGGGGAATTGAATAACGGTACCTGTGCCCTGATAGATGCCAATAAACGCGAAACAGACCACAAGCCCCAATATGGCAGAGCCTAATGTCACAGCCAACCTTTTCATGGAATAACCCAAAAAAGTACTTTGGGTGCGCCCCTGAAATCTGACCGTATTCCATCCCAAGCGCCACCCGGTTGTACACGGAACCGGCTTGAGTGGGTGGTCATTCTTGTGCCTCAAAACTTCTTCCCTGCCTCAAAAAACCGTAACCCAGTCAAACCATTTTCCGCAATGATTTTCTCTAACGTATCTTTTGCCGCTTGGGTAAGACAAATACGACTACTTGCCGTCAGCGGGTCTTTGAAAATTTGCGCATCTTGCGGAATGGCTTCGGGCAGAAATTCAGCTTTAAGTACCGATCTTCCGGTACTTGATTTTCCAGATCGATCAAAATCAATACAAGACACTACATTAGTAACATTGTAAAAATAATTTGTTTCACCCGCGCAATCAAGTTCTAACAATTGGCCAAATTTGCTCAAGAAATCCTTCAGTACAGCATATGCTTTTGGCCTCAGGATAATTGTGCCGGGAACCAACCAAGCAATATCTGGCACTGGGAGTTGTTTTTTTCGCTTTTTATTTATCACTGGCAAAACCATTGGCACTTTCGTCCAATGCAATAAATCACCATTAGTTGAAAAAAAGTTATTCCAAACATCATCGTCATTTTCACACATCAAAGTGGCGAAATTGTTATCGCCGCCACTCGTTAATTCCCAAAGTTGGCTCATTTTTACCATTCACCGTACTAGCCACAACAACCATCGCAATCAATGGCACTTTCGCGTTAAAACTACTTAAATGGCTTGCCTGCTTCAAAAAACCGCAAACCTGTTAAGCCATTTTCAGCAATTATCTGCTCCAACAACGCTTTTGCAGCCTGCGTAAGATAAATCCTGCTTCGTACCGTCAGCGGATCTTTAAAAATTTGCGCATCGTGTGGAATCGCATCCTGCACGAATTCAGCATTCACAACCGCAGTACCCATCTTTTTTGATTTATCATAATCTATCACTGAAATGAGGTTGGTGATATTGTAAAAATACCTTCTTTCGCCCTCGCAATCCAGTTCCAGTAATTCCCCAAATTGCAATAAAAAGTCTTTTAAGGCCAAATATGCTTTTGTGTTAAGAATAATT
>JBKJLF010000872.1:0-3204 GCA_046597185.1 Burkholderiaceae bacterium
TGTAGTTGGATTGGGAGGCGAATGTCTAAACTTGAGAAGAATAAAACAACGATCAGAATTAATTTATACAATCAAAAAATTAGATTTTTGCGATTATACATACAACCAAAAACAATGTACAGCCAAAAGTAAAACACTTTACTAGTATGGCAGGCGTTGCGGCGAGTGCACCACGGCTCACGCGGGCGCTAACCTTAGCGAATCCGCAAAAAAGATTGCCAGTCATCAATTAGACATCCAGCTGATTGACAACGAAAAAATAACTGCTTCTTTACACTTGAAATCTTTCAAAGCGCAACCATATCCATCGGCCCGGTTAACAAAAAACATTTCCCATAAAAATAAATCCCATATTTAGTACTTGAGAATACGTCAAACACAAAATATGCTGTATCATGTTGACGGTGGTTAATTTCAATTCTTTACAATGGCTCGCCCCTAAAAAGAACTTTTGCCTTAGGATGATTAAATTTTGATACAAAAAGAAAATGACACAAGCGCCAGTGATTCGATGCACCCTGTGTTTCATGTCCTAGCGTTATCAGGTGGTGGCTATCGGGCATTATATAGCGCAGTGATACTCCGTGAACTGGAGGGTTTGCTAGGCAAACCCCTTGCACAACACTTTGATCTAATTTGTGGCACATCGGCAGGTGGGCTATTGGCCCTTGGATTAGCGGCAGAAATACCAGCCGTAGAACTCCAAACGATGTTTGAAGAGCAAGGCATGCGTATTTTTGGGTCTCGTAGTTGGCTCAGAAAATTATTTGGCTTTTTCACAATGGCGAAGCATTCACATGAAGGCCTTCGGGCAGTTCTTCAAGAAAAGTTTAGCGACAAAACAATTGGCGATTTACAGCATCGCGTACTCATCCCAGCCGTAAATTATACGACTGGGCGTGGTCAATTCTTCAAAACACCACACCACCCAACCTTTGAAATGGATCATCGCCTAAGTTTGGTGGATGTCGGCTTGGCAACGTCAGCCGCGCCAACATATTTTCCAATTGCAAGAAACCCAAGAGGTGCGTTTGTAGATGGCGGGCTAGTAGGGAATGCGCCGGGCTTGTTTGGATTGCATGAAGTAAAGACATTTCTTACTCCAGAAAAACAAGCAATTGTTCGTGTGTTATCAATTGGCACAATGACTAATGGTGCCACGATGCCAGGTGGAACCAATTTGGATCGAGGCTTTTGGCAATGGCGAGAAAGTCTTTTTGATTTGGTCATTTCGGCACAAGAATCGGCAGTGGATTACATGCTCAAGCAGATGCTTGGTGCCAACTACGTTTCATTAGACGAAAAGCCAACACCTGAGCAAAGCAATGATGTAAAAAAGCTAGACCAAGTAACGATGGCTGCTACTAATACTTTGAAGGATCGTGCAGCAAGTACTTTTCAACGGGCAATTGGCGATCCAAATTTTCAAATTTTTAGAAACCATACTGCCAATAAAGCAACATTCTTTCATGGTCCTAACAAAAATAGTTAAGGAGTTTTAAAATGCTGAATTTAAGTACACTTTTCCATTCTCCAACGGCGAACAGTGCGACGTTGCTGACCAATTTGAATTTAGCACCAGCCGAAAAGGAATGCTTGGAAGACGCCCGGGTTGATGTCCGAAATTGCTTACGAGATGGAATTCCATCTGTGTTAAAAGCCAAGGGCTTTGAAGGTGACATTCCGAAGCCTCGCTTTTTCACGCAAGGTTCTTGGTCTTACAAAACGCTTAATGCGCCAGCAAGAATACCACAACAAGCTGATCTTGACGATGGCGCGTATCTGCCTATGACGTTTGTAAAATTATCAAAGCGCCCAAGCATAGCGTGCCAAATTTTCTTTTCCGCAGCAGAAGAAGCGTTGGCCCCGCTAGTGGCGCGCCGTGGCTGGAAAATGATTACTGATAAACCTACATGCATTAGGATTGAGCTATCCAGCACCGCGCACATTGATATCCCGCTATACGCGATTCCAGATGAGGAGTTTATATTGCTTAAAATGGTTATGGAGCAACATGGCTACCATAACTTTGCCGAAGCTTCAGCACGGACAGAAAACGATGTGTGGACAGCACTCCCCCACGACCAAGTTCTGCTAGCCCATCGCAAGGAGGATTGGAAGCGCTCAGACCCAAGGCCGCTTCGTGATTGGTTTATTGGCGAAGTTAAAGCGAAGGGTGAGCAGTTGCGCCGTATTACCCGCTATCTGAAAGCATTTCGTGATTGGCATTGGGCCGAGGGTGGGCCATCATCAATTTTGATAATGGCTGCCGCTGCACCCTTGTTTCAAGCTGAACATGGGCGGGATGACTTGGCATTACTTGGCGTTGTTAAAAAGATTTCCGCGTCGCTTCGGCTTGGTGTTGCAAACCCCACTGATCCCGCTGAGTCACTCACTGAACGCTTTGGAGCTCAGAATGTCGAGGAAGCAGCCAAGGCCTTTGAATCTTTCGGGGGTTATCTTCAAGGCGCACTAGATTGCGCTAGCCCACCGCAGGCTTGTAATTGGATGATTGAGCGATTTGGCAATCGATTCCCCAATGAGCCTACATCGGTTAAGGTTGTTTCTGTAAAAGAGACCATTGCGACTGTCGCACCAGTTGCAGGTGCATCTGAGCTAGTTGGCCGAACAAAAGCCGCATGACCACCACAGCAGACATGACCAGCGCAGTAATCGAAGCTTTCGCTACGCGGGGGTTTCGCTATGCCGTACGAACTGCTGCTGGCCGATTCGTGCTCAAGGGGCCTTTGCTAACGCACGATGGCCCGCATGCGTCTGAAATAACATTACTTTCAGATTTTTCCGCGCCCCCGCAAATAAGACTTCTTCAAGTTCCACAAAAATTAAAACCTATAGCACCACACATCAATAGCGATGGCGTACTTTGTTATCTCGCCAAATCATCAATTGCGATTAATATTTTTGACCCTGTTGGGCAAATGATTGCATGCCTGGAACGTGCAGAAAAAGTATTGGACCAACTTCTGAAGCATGAGTTAGTAGCCGATCTTGCCGAAGAATTTTTTGCATACTGGGGTGAATATTCCTGCCACTGTTTTTTTGATGTACAAGTAAATAACCAACCACATAAAAAAACAATTACAAATCTAAAATGCATGATGGATGTACGCATTGATGATAGGCGTGCCCGCGTATTCATAACAGACGATGTTAATCGGACCATAGTAAAAAGTAAGATGCTTG
>JBKJLF010000067.1:0-3839 GCA_046597185.1 Burkholderiaceae bacterium
AACGGCGTGTAGTTCATTAATCAAAAGGCCTGCACTGGGGCCGTCGTCACGCGGGAAGTATAGCTTCAGCAGGCGGTTGCCGCCTTGCTTCATGAGTGAAAGAATGAAATCGGTCGCGCTGGCCATGGGCTTGTCCTTTGAGATTGCGTTCAAGTTGCTTAACCGGGTGATTCTAGCACACGTTGCGATTTAAACCAGCAAATTTACTGTAATGGATTAATGCTATAACAGAAATGTATAAACAGATAACACTAAATAACGTGAATAAACTTATTTTTGTCACCGTTTTTTCGTGATTCGTGCCATAATATGGCCGTCCTTGGCGCAACCAGGTCAGGCTTGTTCCTGGCCATTTTTTTAAAGCAAAATCATGAAAATTTTTGGTGAACGACTCAAAGTCGAGCGGCAACGCTTGCATCTTACGCAGGAGCGTATGGCAGAGATGGGCGGCGTGCGCAAGAACACGCAATGCCTGTATGAAGCCGGGCGCAATGCGCCGGATGCAGAATATTTGCAACGCCTGAGTGAAATGGGTTTGGATATTACCTTTTTGTTTTACGGCGAGCGTACCCGTATTGCGCTGGGGCCAACTGAACAAGCTTTGTTCACGATGTTTGAGTCATACCCGCCACCCGTGCGCGCAATGTTGTTTGCCAGTATCAGCATGTTGCACCACCTTGGCCAGGCACATGGCGCTGGCGTGGCTGAAAGCAAGCTCCTGGAGGCAGTACAGTTGGTACAGAATTTTCTCAATATGGACGAAGAACAAAAGCAGGAACTGGAAGCCAAGGTGCGGAAAGCAAGTGCGGCACGGCTACCGCCGTCATCGCCGTTACGATAGGAATATTACCTTTCCTTGTTGAAAGATTGCTTGTTTGCATTCAATCTTTGGTGATGGAAATGCGACAGTAATGTATTATTTTTTCTCAAGGCTTCGCGAATAGCAGAAAATACAGGTACTATTTTCGGTGATGCGAAGTGCAAAAAATAGTAATAGAAATCAATTTTCTGAGTGAAAAGGCATACGGAAAGACCAATCGATTTGCTTGTTTCGATTGCGGTGGGAGTCAAAAAATGAAGTTGCTATAATGGGATACTTTTTTGAGGAGAACCATGATGGACTTTCTATTTGACCTGCCTGCTGCCGTTGCTGTTTTGCCTGTTGAACATATTGATACTGATTCAACGCCGAGTCTTGGCGGTGATGTACCAATTAAGCCGCCGCCACGACTAGCAGTCACTGGTGACATTGATATTAAACCGCCGCCACCGCCAAAATAGCAAAACAGGTTGTGGCACACTATTAGGAGCTGACATGGCTACGACCTTAGCACCCACCACCTCGCCAAGCTTAAGCGATGCCATCTATCGCCACATTATGTTAGCCGGATTCTTTTTTCTGTGCTGGCATGGTGAAAATATCATTGCGGGGCCAGTACAGCAAGGCCATATCCAATTGATATTGCTAAGCTTGTTTGAAATCACAATAATAGTCGTTACCGCCATGCTTTTCGGCGATAAAAGCATCACGCGTGATATTAACGAATTTAATACTTACGCCTTATTGGCCCACTTGGTGTATTTGGCAGTCTATTTCCTGGACATCCACTACATCTACCATACCATCGCAATAAGAGTTTTTGGTGGTCTCGCCATCGCCCGCCTGATGTATTTCGGCCCCCGCACCGCAGACGGTGATTTTAAAGGCCTACCGACCTTTGGCTTGCTCGGCCACGCCCGCCTGTGGTGGCAAGCGCGCACGCCGGAACATACGGCACGCATCGACGCATGGTTACCCAACATCCTGTTTTTCGGCTCCGCCATCCCCCTGTGGGTCATCATGGTGCGCACCCATGACGTGCTGGTCACCACGGTGCTGGCGGTACTGATGAGCTTCATCTTTTTCATCGCCAAATATCTGCAAGCACGCATTGCCACCCTGCAAGCGCAAAACCTGGATCAACAACGCGCCTTGGCAACCGAACAAACTGCCCTGGCTCAATGCCGCGCCGAACTGGACACCCAGCGCGCCCACCTGCAGCAAGCCCAAACCCAACTCACCAAATATAGCGGCAACCCCATAGAGGCCGCCCTGTACGCCCACGCCAATCTACTCGATGCCATGCCCGCCGAAATCAACCCCATGGCTCAGGCAGTGGCGCGCCAACTGGTGGCCAACTGGCAAGGGACCCACCCCGCCATGCGCAATCTGCAATTGCCACTGACGCAATACATGGCCTGTCAATTCCCGGACGACAGCGTCTTCGGCGCGCAATCCATCACCCACCGCACCGCCAAAGCCCTGCGCGAACTGGCTGAATTACTCTTCATTACCAAACAACAAATCGCCCTGCTGGAATCGGATGGCACTGAAGCGCTGGACTTTGAATTTCTCGCCACCAGCATGGACCATGCGCCCCTGTTTGATATCGACACCATGGCCGTCAAAGCCTTCATGACCTATGTAATGCTGGTGCCCTACAAAAAACTCACCAACCATACCCTGATAATGAGCTGCGAAATGCTCACCACGGCCTTGCTGCGCATCTTGCTATCGCAATGCGGTAAAGAATATCTGTCCGATTTTGAAGAACTGGAACAATTGACCCGGCAGTTTGTGGCCAAACATATCCCGCTTACCGGTGAAGATTCGGACGAGCAATAGCCACAGCGGGTGGATCAATCCTGACCGGATCAATCCCCCATCATCTCACCCAAGCGCACCGCGCCCGCAGGTGCCCACGCCGGGTTGAATTGAATCTTATTTTTTTGAAATAACATCACCACGGTAGAACCCAGCATAAAACGCCCCATTTCCGCACCCTTGGCCAGTTCAATGTTTTGATTGCTGTAATCCCACGCCTGCACCTTGCCGGGGCGGGGCGGGTTGACCATGCCATGCCACACGGTGGCCATGCTGCCAACGATGGTGGCACCCACCAACACCATCACAAACGGGCCATGCGCGCTCTCAAACACACACACCACGCGCTCATTGCGCGCAAACAAATTGGGCACCCCGCGCGCCGTTACCGGGTTGACGGAAAATAAGGCACCCGGCACATAAATCATGCGCATCAGGCGACCCGCGCAGGGCATGTGAATGCGGTGGTAGTCTTTGGGGCTTAAGTACACATTGGCAAAATGGCCGTTGTCAAACAGGGCGGCCAGTTTGCCATCCCCCCCCACCAGCGCGGTGGTAGAGAAACTGTGCCCCTTGGCTTGAAAAATTTGATCCTGCTCGATCTTGCCAAACTGACTGATCGCACCATCCACCGGACAAATAAACTTGTTGCCGGCAATGGGGCGCGCCCCTTCCCGCAAGGGGCGGGTAAAAAATTCATTGAAACTGGGGTAACTGGTAATGTCCGGGTTGGCCGCTTCCGCCATATTCACCTGGTAACGCTTGACAAACCAGCGAATGACGCTGGTGGTGGTGCTACCCGCTTGCGCATGTGCCAGCTTGCCGGCGAGAATGGTGAGGGCTTGTTTGGGGAGAATGTACTGCAGCAAGACTTTTAAACGATCAGACATGATTTTACACAGGTGGATGAGCAAGGTTGGCATTATAACGGGGAACAGGGATGTTAGCCAGCCTTGGCCAGCGTTGGAACAGGTAAAAATTTTGCCATTCCTGGTTGGGTTTGATTGGCAAAGTGGGAAACTGAGCTACACTGTGCTTTTTCTCCATTTCCTAAAGGACGCATCATGTCACCTTCACTCGATAAAGAAAATCCTTACGCCGCGCCCAGCGCAAGTTTAGATCCGGATGGGGGGCAAGATGGGCCGCACTTTAACCCGGACGGCAATGTCGTTGGCTCAGATCGGGTCATGGGTTG
>JBKJLF010000185.1:0-3495 GCA_046597185.1 Burkholderiaceae bacterium
GGCACCAAACAATCTGCCGGGCAGTTCGAGTCCAGCAAGTTCTTCTTTGCGCATGTGCTTATTTCCGCTGTCATTTTGAACCCTCAAAAATTGAGAGTAAACGCCTTTTTTTGAAAACTTACAAGCAAAATTCGCTCATAATTGAAGCAGTCGTATGCCAAAATGCAGGGTGGTTTCGGTAGGTTTGACTTCAGGTGAGCTCATGCTGGAAAAGGCTAGGCACTGCGTAGCCTTTTCCAGCACTAATCAGCACCCCGTCTTCGCCCCTTTCCATGGTATCGTTATACTTGGTACTAAACCCACTCTCCCCAAGTTGCGCGGTCGCTTCGCACTGTAGATATGACACATCACAAAGCAAACAATACTGGCATTCTCCGGTAGACTACTGAATTAGCGCATAGCATTACGACAAAGCGCCATTTTGAAGCGAAAGCAATATAAGGATGAAACGGTGGTGAAATACTCGATGCTCAATGGCAACGAGCAGATGTTTGCAAGCCAATATCATGCATGGCTCCCGACCGAGGAAGAGTTGATGCGTTGCCTGGAAAATGACAGGATAGCATTTGACTTGCAGCAAGCGGATCGGGCTAACACGGTGTAAGCCAAGGCATTGCGGTATATTTGGGGTTGGGTAAAACTGGAAAGGCGGTATCGAGCCAAAAAAACCATCCCAGCCTGATGTAAAAATAATAGGTTTATGAAATATTGGGTGTGTGATATGTTGGCAGATGGTTCGTGCCCTTAAGGCATTCTAAAATGAACAAAGAAATCACGCTATTACCCCGGGGTAAAGCCGGGGGGATGAATAATGGGCAGATGCCGCCAGTTAGACGTTCTGGTGCAAATAGTACCAATAGCCAGTTCCTTGGCGTAAAATGTGAAAAGGGCGCAATTTCGTGACGGTGGAAAAGGTATGGATCAAAGCAATGAAGCCTTGCTAATGCAGTTAGCCAGCAAATACATTTGGTGGAAAACACCACAAGAAGCCATCGCCATGCCCGAGCGCGTAATGGCGCAGGTGATGAATATTGGCGACTATAGCGATGTGCAACTGCTTGCCAACCAAGTGGGTGATGACGCTTTACGGCAAGTAATTGCGCATGCCGAAGCGGGGCAGTTTAATGAACGGTCGTGGACGTATTGGCATCTACGTTTAGGTTTGGCGGCGTTGGAACATATGCCAGAATTACCTGTGCGGCGGTTTGAATGAGTAAGCCATTTTCGCCCCATTTAGAAATCTTGCCGCGTGCGCAGCAAACCCTGTGGCCTGAGTTACGCGGCGCGCGCGACTTGGGTTTTGTGTTGTATGGCGGCACTGCAATTGCCCTGCGCTTAGGACACAGGCAATCCGTTGATTTTGATTTTTTCTGTAAAGCACCGCTAGCGCGTGAGGCAATGCGAACAGCACTGCCATTTTTGGCCCGTGCGACCGTGCTGCAAGATGAAAAAAACGCCTTGAGTGTGTTGGTGCCTTGCGAGGGGCAAGCGCATGTCAAAGTTTCGTTTTTTGGGACGATTGAGTTTGGGCGGGTAGGCGAGCCGGATTTGACTGACGATGGTGTGCTGTTAGTGGCATCACTGGATGACTTGATGGCGACCAAGGTGGAAGTTATTTTGCGACGCGCCGAAGCCAAAGATTATCGCGACATTGCGCATATGATACAGGCAGGTGTGAGCTTGCCCAAAGGATTAGCCACCGCCCGCGCCTTTTTTGGGACTAATTTTCAGCCAAGTGAAAGCTTGAAGGCGTTGGTTTACTATAAGGATGGTGATTTGCATACTTTGGCGCAGCGGGATAGGGATATTTTGACTGTGGCAGTGGGGGAGGTAAGGGATTTGCCAGTGTTGTTTAATGTGTTGCAATAGGGAATATTTATGAGTATATTGTCATTTAAATTTATGGTTTTCGATGACTTGTGTACTTAAAAATTCAGGTGGCAGCTTTTATTGGTGATGGAAGTGCAGTTTTTCTTGATTTATTACATTTTGTCGAGTAGAATAATAACCTTCAACTGATAACTAGGAATTATCGAATGCCTTCAATTGAAGATATAACTGGTCAACGCGAAATATTGGATGATATTTTTAGAGAAATTTCAAGAAATCAATCTACAATTTTTTCTATTAGTGGACCATCTGGAAGTGGAAAAACGTGGATATCCAAAGCGTTAATAAAATATTGGGAAGAAAAAAATGGAATAAGCTTCGTTGCTACAGGAGATATTTCATTTTCAAACCGCCCTCGTTACCCACTACTATTCGCAGTTGCATCTGAAATACAAGAAAAAGAGGCAAGGGAAAAAGTGAGGATACTACAAGCATCTGTGCAAACGATTCCTTTAGCAGGACGAGCCATTCACGACCTCATTGGTATATACGCTGATCAAGAAAGTTTAAAAGAAAATTCAATGGCCTTCTTTCTGTCAAACGATGAGAGGGAAATATTATTGAGAATGAGAAAGGTTTCTAAAGGAAAAAGGATTTTATTGGTTTGTGATAATATCCAATGGTGGGATAAGGAATCCATTGACTTGATTTGTCTTATGCAGACGACTGAATTCAGAGAGATTTTTAAATTTCTTGAAGGTGTGAATTTTATTTTTATCAAGACAGATGGGTTTAATTGTGAACATGAACATAGACTATTTGGGAATTCAAGAATAAATTTAATTCACCATTACAAAACAAAATTTTGTACTGAGAGTGATTTCAAAAGTGTACTCATTGGATTTGGTGTTAATTTAGCCATAAATGACAAACTTGAAAAAAAACTATTTTCGATTTGCCACGGGCATTTGGAATTAATTAAGAAAATTGCAGAAACTGTATTAAGTAATTCTTTGAAATTTGATATTGATCTACTTGGTAGTGATCAAGAATTCCTATTTAATTTATTCGAATCACGACTGAAGGGGAGTGATGCAGGATCTACTGGGGTATCGAGTACTTTGCGGGCCGCTTCATTAATAGGGTCATCTTTTTACGAAACTGAGTTATCCTGCTTGCTTAACTTATCATTGGCCAATCTAAGGGATATTATTGCGGTAGCGGAAAGATTTCAGATAGTGGGGCGAAGCGGCTCGAATATAAAATTTGTTCATGATATAGTCAGGAACTATTTTTTTGAAAGCTCGAAAAATAGCCATGAAGAGCTGCATGAGAAATTCGCGACTTGCTTACAACTTCTCCATCCAGAAGATTATAAAAGAAGAGCGACACATCTCCGCGGTGCCAATCAAAAGCGACAAGCTGATGAATTTACTATTATTTCATTCTTGAGAGATATTCGTTCTGGAAAATTAATATTAACAGGGAAATACGCAACGTATTTTGATGGTGAATTAAATATATATCTCGATAAAATGCAAGATGCGCAAAGAAATTTTAACAATGGAGAGTATAACAATGCTATCAATCTCTTGGAAGGAATTGAAGATATATTTTGCCCACCTCTTCTCGCTGAGCGGGATATTTTGCTTGCCAGATGTTGTA
>JBKJLF010000429.1:0-9284 GCA_046597185.1 Burkholderiaceae bacterium
GTTTCAGTACGCTCAATCATCTTCTGATGCATGTACAGCTCCAGCCAGCCTATATTTTTCGCTAATCAGGAGTTAAACATGTTTCAGCCATTACCTCAGCCATTACCTCAGCCATTACCTCAGCCATTACCCACCCAAGCCGGTGCAGATTCACAACGGCATTTGTTGCCACTGGGCGCATTGATGCTGGCTGGGCTTTCCACCTTCAGCGCACACGCAATAGCCCAAGCCGACACCGAGCCAGCCGCCAAGGAACTGCCAGCGGTCAAAGTGCAAGCCAGCGCCGACAAGCCGGACGGGCTGCGTGCCACGACCACCCGGGTCGGCAAAGTGTTGCAAGACCCGCACGAAGTACCGCAAGCCATCACCACCGTCACGCAAAGCCTGATGGAGCAACAACAGGTGGGTTCCCTGCGCGAAGCCTTGCGCAATGTATCCGGCTTATCATTCAATGCAGCCGAAGGGGGGCGCAGCGGCGACAATATGAATCTGCGCGGCTTTTATACCTTTGGCGACCTGTATCTGGATGGCATCCGCGATACGGCGCAATACAATCGCGAAACTTTCAATCTGGAGCAAATTGATGTCTTGCGCGGCGCGGGTGCGATGTTGTTTGGCCGTGGGCAAGCGGGGGGCGTGATCAATCAGGTCAGCAAAACACCGTTGAATTATGAGCTGTATAAAGTCGGGGCTACCCTGGGCTCATATCACTACCGCGAAGCCACGGCCGACCTCAACAAACCGATTAACCGCAACACCGCGCTGCGCGTGAATTTGATGCAACGCGATGAAGGCAGTTGGCGCAGCAACCCGGTCAGTGGCAGCGAAGCCGAAATCCACCGTAAGGGCATCGCCCTGAGTTTGGGTTTAAATTTGCACACAGATAATCCATTCTGGCTCAATCACATCACCAGCAACACCAACGACAATCCGGATTACGGCATTTCGTTTGATCCGGCCACACGCGCGCCCAATACGCGCCTGCCTTCCAACTATTTTTGGGGCAATGACCGCACCTTTGATCAAAGCGATACCAGCATCACCACGCTGATCAACGAAACCCGTTTTTCCAACCACAGCATACTTCGCACCCAGTTGCGCGTGGCCCAATACGAGCGCAGTTACTGGGCCAAAACCCCGAACCTGAGCGCAGCACCGGATGCGGTCGGCGGCGTGGGTGGCAACCAGAGCCGCACGTCCAACTACAAAACCGTGACGCTGCAATCGGACTACAGCACCCAACTGCAAGCGCTGGGCTTCAAACATGAAGTGGTGGCCGGGATTGAATATTTAAACGAAGACAGTTTCCGGGTTGGCTTACAAAATTTTGGCAGCACCACGCTGCCCGATTTTCGTCCTTACCAGGCATCACTGACCGCCCTGCCCAACAAATTTACCAGCAACTCGTATGCGCTTTATGCGCAAGATACGGTGCAAATTTTCTCCAAATGGAAGGCCACCCTGGGCGCACGGCACGACAAGCTGGCCGCCAACTACAGCAGCGTCACCTCGCCGCAATTAAAATTTGGCGAAAACAGCTACCGCGCCGCGCTCTCTTACCACCCGACTGACGAAACCCATTACTACCTGGGCTGGAGCGATTCCTTCAGCCCCACGGCAGACTTGTACCAATTAACCGTCAAACCGCAACCGGCCGAGCGCAGCGATGTAATTGAATTGGGTGCCAAGTGGCTGCTATTGGAGGGCGATTTGGCGCTGCGCGCCGCGCTCTACCAGGCCACCAAAAACTGGGAACGCAATGCCGATCTGGAATCCACCGCCGCCATTTTGACCAAAAAACGCCGCACCAAAGGCGTGGAGCTGGAGCTGGCAGGCCGCATCAACGAACAATGGGAAGTGTTTGCTGGCGTAGCGCTACAGGATGCAAAGATTTTGCAGGTAGCTGAAAATATCAATGCCAGCACTGGCGTAGTCACCCTGGGCAACCCGGACTATGCGGGCAAAAACGCACGCAACACACCGCGCTACACGCTCAACGTATGGAGCACTTACCAACTGAACGGGGATTGGAAAATTGGCGGCGGGGTCGAAGCCAAAGGCGACAGACTGGGCTTCAACCCCAGTGGCAGCGCCGCCGCACCAACCTTGAATGGCGCTTACCACCCGAATACGGCACCGGCCTATGTGCGTTGGGACGCGATGGTGGCGTATGACTATAAAAAATGGATGGTGCGCCTGAATATTAAAAACCTGTTCGATCGTCGCTACTATGATTCGGTGTATGACAACGGCGGTTTCACCGTGCCCGGCCCACGCCGCACGGCCACTTTGAGCACTGAATACAAGTTTTAAATCCATGCGCAATCAATGCAGGAGTAGCGGATGTTAATCACGATAGAAAATGTATTATCCCGGCAAGAGCTGGCCACTGCGCGCGCCATGCTGGCGCAATCTGACTGGAGCGGCGGCCAGATCAGCGCTGGTGCGCAAGCGGCCCAGGTAAAAAATAATCAGCAATTGGCTGAGTCTGCGCCTCAGCTCCCGCAGTTGCGCCAGTTGGTGCTGGAGGCACTTAATCGTGATCCGATCTTCTTTACCGCAGCGCTGCCACTGAAGATACTGCCGCCGTTTTTCAATCGCTATACGGGCGAAGCCAATCGCTATGGCTTTCATACCGACTGCGCGATGCGGCAGGTGCCGGGTCAGGCCGGGGGTTATTTACGTGCCGACGTTTCCGCCACCCTGTTTTTGTCGGAACCGGATGAATACGAGGGCGGTGAGCTGACCATTAACGACACCTTTGGCCAGCATGGCGTGAAGCTCAATGCGGGCAGTTTGGTGCTGTATCCAGCTTCCTCGCTGCATGCGGTAACACCGGTGGTGCATGGCACCAGAATCGCCTGTTTCATGTTCTTGCAAAGCATGGTGCGAGATGCCGGGCAGCGCCGCCTGCTCTACGATATGGATATGGCGCTACTCAAGCTACGGCAAGAAGTGGGGGAAACCGAACCCGTGGTACAACTGACGGGGACGTATCACAACCTGTTGCGCCGTTGGGCGGAAAACTGATGCGTAGCGTAAGCAATCCGGCCAATCCGGCTAATCCGGCTAATCCGGCTAATCCGGCTAATTCGCCCTATCCGGCCAGCCCACAATCGGTGCAGGATTATGCTAGCTTGGCCCAACAGCGCCTGGATAGCCACATCTGGCACTATCTGGCCCAGGGTGATGACGACGCCAACCAGCAAGCCCTGGCCGGGTTTCGCATCATGCCGCGCCCCTTGCGCAAGCTCGCTGGCGGCCACACCCGCCTGACCCTGTTCGGGCAGGCATTGGAACATCCTCTATTGTTGGCCCCGGTGGCCTGGCAACGCCTGTTTCATCCTGAGGGCGAAAGCGCCAGCGCCATGGCGGCGGCAGCGCAAGATGGGCAAATGTTGGTGAGCAGCCTGGCCAGCCAAACCTTGCATGCGATTGACGATAGCGCCCGCCAATGCGGCGGCCAAGGATTATGGTTTCAACTGTATTGGCAAGGCAACCGCGAGCGCACCGTGCGCTTGCTGCAACGCGCCTTGGCGGCAGGTTACCGGGCGGTGGTTTTCACCGTCGATGCACCGATCAAACAAGCCAGCTTGCAACTGCCCCACGATATTGGCGCGGTTAACCTGGAAGCAGCCACAGTACCCGGTGGCGCAGGTGCCAGCCCAAGTGGTAGCGCAGGCAGTGGCACCCACAGCGCGGTGTTCGATGGCTGGATGGCGCAAGCGCCCGACTGGAATGATCTGATCTGGCTGCGGCAACAGCTTGAGCTGCCGTTATTGGTGAAAGGGCTACTCCACCCAGACGATGCTCAAGTCGCCATTGCTGCGGGTTGTGATGGCATTATCGTATCCAATCACGGCGGCCGTGTCTTGCCAGGCGCGCCACTGGCGATTCACGCCCTGCCTGCCATGGTAGAGCAAGTCGCGGGACGCGTTCCGGTCTTATTTGACAGCGGCATTCGCCATGGGCGCGATGTATTTGTGGCGCTGGCCCTGGGTGCAACAGCGGTATTGATTGGCCGACCGTATGTGTGGGGTTTGGCCGCCCATGGCGCAATGGGCGTGGCCCATGTGATCCGGCTGTTGCGTGATGAATTGGAAATGACCATGGCACTGGCCGGTTGCGCGCAGCTTGAACAAATCGGCCCGGATTGCCTTAATA
This sequence comes from Burkholderiaceae bacterium, assembly GCA_046597185.1. Taxonomy (GTDB): domain Bacteria; phylum Pseudomonadota; class Gammaproteobacteria; order Burkholderiales; family Burkholderiaceae_D; genus CAMBDR01. The sequence goes on from JBKJLF010000429.1 coordinate 4,165, forward strand.
CAAAGAAATAGTGCGTTTGCAAGCGCATTGTCGCTGACGGGCTGCTATCATCCACGCCTACCAGTTTAGACTATTTCATCACAACCAACCCTGCCTTGCACCTTGTCAACCAAAACTCGGCCAACCCGCAACCCGAACGCCGCTCACGCCGTGCTAGATTCCTGTTATTGCTGCGCAAAATCCAAAAATCCACCCAAATGCCCGTCCCCGCTGGCGGTTTTGCCACGGCCAAAGATTTGGCCAAATGGTTGCAGCAAGAAACCAAAGACAAAAGCACGGATGAACCGGCTATCCGGGTGCAGCCCGGCAAAAAAGTGATCTGGGCCAATATTGCGGTACAACAGCCAGAACGCTGGAGCGTGCGCCTGGGTAATTTCAAGCACCGCATCAGTGCCGAATATTTTGTTGGCAACAGCTTTGTGAAGGTTGAGCAAAGCGATACCACACCACTGGGCACGCTGATGCAACTGCACACCGCCAGCCGCGTGGGGGTGTTTTGGGTGCTGCTGTCGGACACCATTGCCGGTACGCTCATTTTGCTCACACTCACCGGTTTGCTGTTGTGGACGCAGTTAAACACCCTGCGCACCACCACGGTGTTGACCAGCGTGGGGGCGTTGACGGCGGGGCTTTGGTATTTGTGGTCGGTGTAGGTGTCTGGGCCAACAAAACTACGCAGATCAGAAACAATGGCGTAACAAATATGAAGGCACAAATACTAAGTTTTTAACCATGGCAGAATGCAAAGCCATCAATAACTGGGACGCAATTTTTTACAGATCTATGTTGAAAGATGACACATTGATCCATTATTTGCAAAATGAAAACCTACCTGACTTTTTATAGCTGACAACATAAAGCCCAGCAGATTTTTTGCTTCGCATTGCATTATTAAAATTGTAACAATGACTCTTCCCAAACGCCGTCTTGCGTCATTTTAAAGTACAAATGTTTCACTTCGAAAGGTTACGGTCCACTTCCTGGCTAGTTTCCCCATAAGACATCACTCGATACATAGTTTTCAATATTTATATTTAATAAATATTAAGACCATTTCCCGCCCCAGCAGAGCAGACTTTAAGCCAAGGCGCTGCGTATTCTCGCGAAAAAAGATGAAAAAGATCCCAGCACCCGCACGGTAAGGCGTTCTAGCCTTGTATGCTGTTATTTATAGGGTTTGCCTTATAACATCGGCGACGACTATACTCCCAATCAGCAAGGCATACCGCACAATGCCCCTGCCAATAACGCCAGTCCTCGCACCAAGCCTTAGAAGCGGCCGCATTTGCGTAGCGTTGGGTATTTGTTTTTGAAATTCATAGGGCCTATTATGGTGCGATGCTGGCTCTTCCACAAAATTGCGTTTGCACCGTAAACAAGCATGCTTTTGGGCGGGTAAACTTAAGCATGGCTGAATCGATTGCCCCCAACAATATTGTGCGAAGCGCCAAGTTGAACGCACAAGCCTCGCATTCTTGAAACCCTCAATTTCATGCCGCTTCCACCGGAAACCATGTCCGAAGCTGCGCAACCAGCCGCAAAAATGCCGCATCAGTACACGTTTTGACCGAAACCTTGCTGGTGATCTTGCTATAGGTCGCCCCGGAACGGATAACCCGGTTCCGCTTCACAACCCATTCCATTGCAGCTTTCGGGTCGGCGGGTTTGGCCAAGCCTTCTTTCCAGTGGCCCGCAGCAATCAAGGTCTGCTTCAAGCTGGGCGGGGCCTGATGCTTGAGCGCCTTCTCGACATGGGCGCTGTCTTGCCACAACCACTGCTCCAGTTCCGGCTCAATCGCCAACGCAAAAAATTCACCCCTTGTCCACCCCACCGCCGCCAACTGGTTGCCAAGGTTGGCCTCAATCCGTGCCTGCCCTGGCGTGCCTTCAAAGGCGCAATCCTGCGCAACGACGATTCTTTTGTGGGTTGTCTGAAAGCCTTGTACCAACTCACCAGCCTGCGTGTGCAAATTGTCATACACGCCGCCGGCGTGGCGAATATCCTGTGCCGGATCGAAGGCAAAAGTGCCACAACCTATGCTTTGATGAAATTGATCACGACACAAAAAGCCCTTAAACGCTTCCAGCATATTTAAATCGGCAACGAAAAACATGCAATCGCGCTTCATGACAATACCCCCGCCGCAAACAAGGTGCCCAAGCTGATGCCCCCCTTCCAGCTTTGCAAATGCGGATGCTGATCACCTGCCATGACTTCCACCCCGCCCGATGATGTTTGCCGGGCGCATAGCAGTTGCGACAATTGGGTTTCCGCCAACACCAGCGGCGAATGCGACGACACAAACACCTGGCTGTCGTACACCGACGACAAGGCTTGTAGCACCGCCGTAATGGCTTGTGGATGAATACCGTTTTCCGGCTCTTCGGTCGCGAAAATCGCTGGTTGCCGACTCAGCCAGGGTAAGAGCGTCAAGCAGAGAATGCGCAAAGTCCCTTCCGACAAGTCGATTGAGGGCACCTTAAAATCACCACGATAAGTCAACAAAAAATAGGCGTGATGATCATCTTCACGTTCGCGCACGTCAATATCGATCACTTGCGGCAGCGCGGTTTGCACATGCGCCAGCCAATCGCAATATGCTTCACTGCGATAATCCACTGCCCCGACGAGAGGCATGCCTTCCCGCTTCAGTGCCAATGCCAACCAAGGCATATTGCGCCCATCGGCAGTTATTTTTTTCGGTAAACCTGGCGGGCTAGCCAATCGCACATCGGCCCAATTCGGTTCAAAAAAGACCGCATCAGCCGTCAACATGTCATGCAACCAGCGTGCAGCCGGATATTCGGCTTCAGACTCATACAATACGCGCGATAACGCCAGCAAGGTCGGTGCCAAGCCGACTTTACGCGCGCGCCCACTGGCTCGCTCTCGCGAAAACTCGACATCATGGCCAATCTCACGTTTTATGATACGTCGCCAATGCTTGTTACTCTCTGCCGTAGCCCCGAAAAAATCCGCCATCTGCCGATCCGGCCCGAACGCTTCCGGGAATACGAACAGATATTCGTTGATCACATGGAGCCCGCTGTCACTAGAAACACGTAAGCCGATTTCGTAGCGGATGTGGGTGGGCCATTGCTTACTGGCTTCCCGTAACGCCAATCTGGACTTCTCACTCTTCATGCGTAAGCACATGCCTTCCAGCACTTTTTCCTGCACCGCCTGCGGCATGCGCGCCTCGACCGCGAAAGAAAAATCATTACCCCGGTTGGCAAACACCAGTTCGTTCAAACTACCGGCCCGCGGTGGCAAGTGACTGCGTTTTTCCATAAAAGGCAAGGCGATGTTATTGGCGCGCAGCAAGTCACCCAACAAGACAGGTAAATCAAGCAACGTGGTCTTGCCGGTGCCATTGGCCCCCACCAGCACCTGATATTGGCCGACATCAATGGCCAGGCGTTCAAAACAACGGTAATAGGTGGCCTCCAAGCGGGTAAGCATATCTGATATCCGAAATAAAAAATCCCGCCAACATGACGGTGTGAGTCTGGATTTTACCTTAAGCAAAGCGGTTTGAGTTGGGTTTATTAAAGCGCTGGCGCATCCTGCCAAACTCAGGCAAACACCGTCACCTTCTGGCGCGTAATGGCAACCAGTTCACCAGCCTGATTCCAGCATTTGGCCGAAATCTGGGCATAGCCATCTGCGGCATTTTCAGCCGCGGCCAAATATTGCCACCAATCCGAGGTGCTGTTACTGGCCGGGTCACGCAATAATTCCAGCGTCCAGAAAGGATACGGTGAGTGAGCGTAGCGCCAAATCCGTGCCTACCATAGCGAGCAGGTTTTCCAGCATCACGGCGGCGATAACGCCACCAAATGTGACCCTGCCCTGGCCCCAGCCGGGAAGAATGTCAACACTATTTTGCGTGGCCGCCTGGGCCAGCATTTGATTAAACGACATGGGCACCCCTGAATTGAAATGATGGAAGATTCTAACATGGCAGCCAGTGGTTCATGCCAGCGCCTATTTCAGTGAACGCCGCACTGAACACCTCGTTTTGCGCTGCAATCGGGTCAAAAGAATCAATGGAACCGCCAAACCAGATACAGCGCACCAGCAATCAAAGCGACAACCACCATGAAAGTGAGCCAATCTGCACAATCCCAATCTCTGCACGATTTGTTTTTGGCTTTGTCAGCGCTGCTGCAACAGTCGCCAATGTCGCCAAGACCACTCAGACAATCACAGGCGTTACCCACATCCGGCAAGTCGCACCCCGGCGCATCGCAACCGCCACAATCAACAAACCCGGCTTGCGGATTGAATCGATTCGCCTTACGCGCGGCCAGTTGTGCATAATGCACCCGCGCCGCCGCACTGCACGCGCCAAAGCGGCGCCGCAATAAACGCCAGCCACGCACCGTGCCATAGCGCGCAAATACCCGATAGCCGTAGCCGGAACAGGTATCGCGCCCGGTATGCGCGTGAAAGGCGCAATGGAAGCCTTTGTACGGGGAGACAAAGCGCTGATAGGCAACAATTGCGAGTAAAATCGGTTTTTTCATGACGATATCAGGCAAATCACGCAAATAAATAACGAGCGCCAATTTTAACAGCACAGCCACCATCCAACGCCAGCTTGCGCTGCAAATTAACTCGCCATATCGTGCAGCATTTTATTAAGGAAGCCAACTTGGCCCAAGCAAAAATCAAGCTCCACACTTTTTATATTAAGCATGGATTAATGCCAAAAGTGCATGCCATAATTTCCTATTCATAAATTATTTATGATTTACAATGGCAAAGATGAAAGAATTAAAGCCGTTCCTTGTGGAATGGCAAGGCATTCCGAGAAAATTCGCATGACGATTACCGTAGCTTACGCGATGACCCAAGCACACCAGCAAACGAAGGCACTACGGTGGGGATGACGTTATGGGCACTATGAACCTGACCACGGCATGGCTACCACCGCATGAATCACTACGGCGGCTTTTTAAGATTGGCATAATCGCTTCGATACTGACCACGACCACCCACGCTGCTGCCGCAGCACCCAAGCAAATCCAACATGAACTGGTGCTGGCACGTAACTACGGTTTGGCCGCTTGCATCATTGCCCGTTACCCCGGCACGGCATTGGCGCATGAAGCCG